>CAZFHS010000007.1:0-137452 GCA_964518955.1 uncultured Gemmatimonadaceae bacterium
CACCGGGACCGAGGTGAACCTCTACATCATCGACAAACTGGTGACCGGCTACGGGACGGACGATGAGATAACGCAGCTAGTCGACGACAACACGTTCTATTTCTGCCCGATGGTGAACCCCGATGGCGTTCACATGTCTGTTGAGGAGGGCATCGCTCAGCGGCAGAACTCGATGATGGTTGACGACGACGACGACGGTGAAGTCAATGAGGACGGCCCCGACGACCTTAACGGCGACGGGCTCTACACGAGCTTCCGCTATCCCGATCCCGAGGGGCGTTATGTGATGGACGACGAAGATCCACGTCACATGATCCGCTTGGGCCGAGATGAAGAGACTGACAAGGAGCGGTATTCAGTGATCCGTGAAGACCGTGACAATGATGGTGACGGGGAACGCGGTGAAGACGGCATTCGCGGAATCGATGTCAACCGTAACTTCCCGGAGGGCTGGTGGCGGGACGACGTGACTCAAGGTGGAAGTGGTTATTACGCGGCGTCGTCAAATGAATCCCGGGCCATTCTGGAGTTCTTCACGAACCACACGAACATCTTGCTGGTTCAGTCTTTCCATACCTCCGGCGGTTTTACGTTCCGGCCTCTGGCGCGGTGGTCCGACGACAGCATCGACCCCAAGGACCTGTCGGTGTTCGACAGGATCATGGGGAAGAAGTACCTCGAAATACACGACCAAGAGATCCCTGAAGCATGGCGCGACGAGGGCTCGGCCGAGGGTGACGATACACCGGCCCGTCCACAACGGCAGGCGCAGCAGCAACGTGCGATGCGTCCGGGTGCTCCGACGCCTGCTGCGCGTCCCGGACGGGCATCCGGTAGCCAGGGCGGCCGAGGTTACGATTTGCCGCCTCTCTGGAGACATCCTTACAGCGACGAACAGGACCGGCCCTACGGCTTCGGCATCTTCATCGACTGGGCATACATGCAGTTCGGCTCGTACTCGATGACGACGGAATTGTGGAGCTGGGAGCGCGATACCAGGGGCGTGCCTGGATTCGATAACGAGGACGACCGCAATCTCTTCTATAGGTCGCTACTCGCCTATCAGGATGACGTGTACGACGGCGAAAAGTTCGTCGATTGGGAATCGTACAACCATCCCGAACTCGGCCGCGGCGAAGTTGGTGGTTGGATCTCCACGTGGGGGAGCAACAACGCGATCCCAGGAGAGACACTCGAGCACATTGCCGAGAACCACTGGCAGTTCGAGCTGTTCAAGGCGCGTCTGTTGCCGAGGCTAGAGATAACTGAGGCCTCGGCCGAGGTGCTTTACACCACCGACAACACCAACGCTGCTCGTGCCGTCAGCGATGGCAACACCGTCACGATTCGGTCCGGCGTGAACCTGGGCCGGTACAGGGTCGTCAAAGTGACGGCGACGATCGAGAACACCGGCCCGTTGGCAACACACGTCGCCCGCGGTGCAAACCTCGCCGGAAACCGTCAAGATGTGATCTGGCTCGTCGGCAACAGAGACAGGATCAAGTTCTTGCAGGGCAGGGCGTATCAGCGGCTGGGCGTCTTGGACGGCTCGATGGAGTTACCAGGCTACGATCCGTCATCTGCTCCACAGCCCAGAACTCCGATGCAGGCATTTGGTGGGCCGCCGCTCGATGATGACGGCGAGCCTCAGACTGGCAATACTCGTGAGGTCACCTGGCTGATAGCGGTTGAAGGTGACACACCCTTGAAGCTTGTGCTGTCTTCGCAAAAGGGTGGCACTGTCGTCAGAAACCTCACGATCCGCTAAGGGAGACGGGAGAATATCATGCATAAGAAAATGACATTGAAGCTGTTGTCGGCATGTATCCTCGCTGTCGTCCTTTTGGGGACAGTGAACTTGCCGATGGTTGCGCAGGAGAGACTCGCGGTAGGTCCGGGCGCGCAACATGGTGAACTGGACTTTCCCATCAACTGGAAGCGGTACTACTCGTACGCCGAGTGGACGCAGATCATGCACGACCTGCAGGACAGGTATTCCGATCTCGCCGACATCGAGAGCATCGGACAGAGTCGCATGGGCCGCGATCAGTACCTGCTAACAATCACTGCGAAATCAACCGGAAGCCACGACTCGAAACCGGCTATGTGGGTCGATGGAGCCATTCACGGTAACGAGATCAATGGCGTCATGTGCTCGTTGTATCTGGCTTGGTACCTGCTCACCCGCTACGAGTACGATCAATTCATACATGACCTAGTGAACTCAACTACGTTCTACATCCTGCCCGGCTTGAACGTGGATGCGAACGATTCGTACGCAGCGTACCCCAACACGCCGCACAATCCGCGCGAGCCATACCGTCCGGAAGACAATGACGGAGACGGCCTATACGACGAGGACCAAACCGAGGACGTCGACGGTGACGGCGAACTATCCGTCATGTACATCGAAGATGCGGATGGTCCACTCAAGCTTTCTCCCGACGGTCGGCTCTTCGTGCAGGTTACCGACACGACTGAGCGCGTGATGCGCTTCCGCAGGATTGGATCGGAAGGGTACGACAACGATGGTGACGGCCTGATCAATGAGGACGACATCGGCGGGCCGGATCCGAACCGAAACTATCCGTTCGACTGGAATCTACAGGCCGGAAATCCTTACCCCATGTCCGAGCCCGAGACCCGAAACACATACGAATTCATGCGGACGCATGACAACATTTACGCGACGTTCCACTACCACAACATCGGCAGGCTAATCATGTTCCAGGCGCCGCCGGCGATCGAGCGTCAGGCCGGTGCACAGGCAGGTGGTGGAGCTTACGGTATGTTCGGGAGACGGCGTCAGAGGTCGTTCGAAGACAGCCTGGCGTTCCTGCGCGAGTCGAACAAGTGGGCTCAACTTTTCGATCGTCAGGTTGCCCCGGAATACCAGCACGACATGGATGTGCAGACTGCCATCGTCACGGCCGGAGCGAGAATTCTACAGAACTACACGCCGGTTTTCTCGGGTGGCTCGGGACAAACAGCCGCGTCTACGTACCGCATTTTGGGCGCGTACAGCTACTTGATCGAGCTTTGGGGACCTCCGTCGTTTGCGGCCGATATCGATCAGGACGGACGCGTCAATGACGCTGAGTACCTGGAGTGGGTCGACACCGAGTTGATGGGTGAAGGATGGATCGTTCCCCATCGGGTTCAGCATCCCGATCTAGGCGAGATCTGGATCGGAGGTTCGCTCCAGAAACACATCGCCAGAACGCCTCCCGGCAAGTACATCGAGATGGAGGCGCAGAAGAACTCCGACTTCGTTATCTACTGCGCCAGCCAGTTCCCAAAGGTCGAAGTAACCGATATCTCGGTGACACCGGAAACGGGCGACCTACTTTGGGTCGACGTGAGCGTCACGAACGATCGCGTATATCCCACTTCGTCTGATACGGAAAACGAATGGGGCACGGCCGTTAAGGACGTGATCTCGCTCAATACGTCGCAGGGCATTCAGAGGATTGAGATTCCGGAAGGAATGACGATGCTCGATCCGACGGACAGAACGTCCAGAGCCACAGCCGTGAGCGAGGACGAGCACGAATTCAGGTTAAAAGGCAAGGAGACCCTCGTGTTCCGCTACCTGGTCCGGATGACGGGTGCCGGCGGGTGGGTCGAGGCCAACGTGGAGTCATTCCACGGTGGCACTGCGTCGAGGAGGATCAATATCAGATCGGGCGGTTGATCGACCTCGATATTACTTCCTAACAGAAACGGCCGCGGATTAGATCTGCGGCCGTTTCTGTTTCATCCAGTATGGAAGCAACAACGTCGTATTTGCGTTACGCAGGGTGGAGCATCAGCGACGCCTGTGTGATTTAGCATCCTCTTTCTTCTCGACCGGCACCACAAACGTGATCTCAATCGGGTTCTCCCGCTCTTGCACGCGAAAACGAACCCGGCTTCTGGTGTCGTGCGACGAATGGCGCATTCGCTGTGAATGACCGTGACTGCGTCTGTGAACTGACCTGCGATCGCGCGTGTCGCGCCACTCCGGGAATGCCCAGTCGAGACTGTCGATTGCACCCTCACGGGCCAACTGAACCAACTCTTCCAGGTCAGCATCTGCCAGGCCACCCGGGATTCGGCCATTTGCGTAGTTGGCGACTCCGATGCCCAGGATGACGAATATGATTGGAAATACTGTTCGCATAACGCGCTCCCGCGGTGCATATGTACACAACCTATAGTTGGCATCTTCCGTGCCTCCCGGGAGGGCTGGTACAACACCATGTGTTGCATGCGGTTAGCGTCTCGCGTTTCAATGTGGGATGCACCTGCCGTGTCCGGATTTGGGATCACCTGGTCCGAATCCGAACAGTGTTTCGCGACCGCGCTCGCCTTGACACGTCGAGTCGCGTGTATCTAGTCTCACTTGGTCTGCTTCTTTGAGTCTCCTGGAGGTTGTTGTGGCACCGACCATTGGAGTATTCGTCTGCGATTGCAAAGGGCAGGTATCGGACCATCTGGATACCGAGCGAGTCGCTCAGGTGGCGGAATCGCTCGAGAGTGTGGCGTTCGTTGACCGAGTGGACGTTCTCTGTTCGAAATCTGATCTCGGGGCCGCCATCCGCAAAGTGAAGGATTCCGGATGTGACCGACTGCTATTCGCGGGCTGCTCGCCGCGCTCATCTCTGAGCTTTCCCGAAGAACGAATTGCTACCGTGATGCTGAGTGTGGGTCTCTCACCAGACCTTTTCGAGGTGGCAAACATCCGTGAACAATGCGCTTGGCAACACCCCGACCGCGATGCCGCGACAGGCAAAGCGGTCGATCTAATCCGCATGGCACACGCTCGCCTAGTCCATGATCAACCAACCGACAGGACAGTACCCATCGCGCAAAACGCGCTCATCATTGGTGGCGGAGCGGCAGGACTGCAGGCGGCGAAAGATCTTGCTTCGGCCGGGATCGATGTCACGATCGCGGAACGGAATCCCTGGTTGGGTGGTCACGTGTGTCAGGTGCACCGACTTTTTCAGTCGGAAGCGTGGCCGTCGGTGTGTGATGCCTCCTGCGTAGGGCCGGTTCAGGCGAAGGGGGCTGTTCTGAGCGAACGGATAGACACGCGGATTCAGACGCGCGTCGTTGGCGTTTCGAAGTCGAACGGAAGCTTCAACGTCAGCTTGCAGAGCGATCCCCTGTTTGTGGATCCCGAGCTGTGCATCTCATGCGGCGAATGTGCCCAGGTGTGTCCCGAAGAAACCGACCGCCGGTACGATCATGGAGCCACCAAACGAAAGGCGATCGACAAGGAATTCGAACGCGCTCTCCCAGATACGTATTCAATACTGCCAGACGTCTGCACTAAATGCGGTGACTGTGTACCAGTGTGCCCTACTAATGCGATTGACTTGGAGGCAGCGCAGGAAGTCAGGGACGAAAAGTACGGTGCAGTCTTCCTAGCCACAGGATTCGACCAAATCGACCTAACCGGTTACGAGGAATTTCACAGCTCACACCCAAATGTCGTCACGAGCCTGGAGTTCGAACGCTTCCTAGACCAAGGCGTTTTGAAGCCCTCTGACGGAGAGGAACCTGAGTCGGTTGTATTTATCCAATGTGCGGGTTCGCGCGCCGGCCCGGAAAAGTCAACTGAAGGGGTAGCCTACTGTTCCAAGACCTGTTGTTCCGTTACTGCAAAGCAGGTCGACCGCTTGATGGCATCCAATCCGATGGTAGAACCTTTTGTCGTCTACTACAGGGATATGCGCACTTATGAACGTGCGCTCGAAACTCTTTATCAGAAGATCAAGAATGCCGGCGTCGAATTCGTAAACGGCGATCTGACTGAGATCGCTGCGGAGAACGGTGGGCTCAAACTATCCATCGAACCGATCTGCTTGGACGAAGATGAGGATGAGCCAGAGTCCGTTGAGCTCGATGCGGACATGGTAGTGCTCGCAGCGGCGCAGGAACCATCGCGTGGCGCTTCAGAGCTGTGCCGCATGTTTGGCGTGGAAACCGATCGGTACGGCTATCCGGTAGAAAACCAGCCTCGTCTCTTCCGTCCGACTGAATCGTTGGTCGACAGAGTGTATGTGATCGGAGCCTCCTCCGGTCCCAAGGTGGTGCAGCAGGCATCAGAGCAGGGCAGTGCAGCGGCAATGCGGGCTCTGCCTCCGCTCCTGCGTGGAGAGAGAGAACCACCCAGGTACGCTAGTCGAGTTAACCCCGATCGTTGTGTGCGGTGTGGACTCTGCGTGGCAATCTGCCCGCACGGGGCAATCACAATGACCGCCGACGGAGCTGTGAGCGACCCGGCCTTTTGCCAGGCCTGCGGTTTGTGTGCCGCAACATGTGCGTCACATGCTGTTGAGCTCGACAACTTCACAGACAAGCAGATTCTTACGCAGGTAGATGTTGCATTCGAAAACATCCCACCCGGGGAACCAAAAGTCTTGGCGCTCTTGTGTTACTGGTGCTCATACAGCGCTGCGGATTTCGCCGGAGTTGAGCGCGCGACGGCGCCTCCCAACTACCGCGCGATACGCATCCGCTGCTCGAGTTCGGTCAACACGGCGCTCTTGATGCAAATGTTCAGAATGGGTGTGGACGGGATCCTCGTGGCGGGGTGCCCTGAACGAAGTTGTCACCACCTTCATGGCAACTTCGTGGCTGACAAACGAATCGAACTCGCACGAGCGGTAATGGCACAGCTAGGCCTAGATCAGAGCCGACTCAGGTTCGAGTATATCGGTGCGCCTATGCAAGGAAAGCTGATAGAAACACTCGAGGCCATGAACGAGAAAATTCGCAAGCTCGGCCCCAACCCTGCAGCGACGGTAGCAGCGAAAGGGAGGGTGAGCCGATGACAGACAAGATCAAGATTGCGGTCTACTGGTCGGCTTCGTGCGGCGGGTGCGACGTATCGATACTCGACACCGAAGACAAGGTGTTGGAACTCGCGAAGATTGCAGACATCGTGTATTGGCCAGTCGCTATGGATTTCAAATTCGACGATTTTGCTGCCCTTCCCGATGCAAGCGTCGATATTGGTCTCTTCAACGGGGCGGTGCGAACCAGCGAGCAGCGCAAACAGGCTGAGGTATTCCGAAGCAAATGCAAGGTGCTCGTTGCATACGGATCATGCGCATGTTTTGGTGGAATACCCGGGTTGGCGAACCTCGCGAATAGAGACGAGATATTCGAGGTGGCGTATCAAACCACGCCGTCCACCGAGAACCCGGACGAGGTAATGCCGAGCACTGTCCACAAAGTCGAGGGCCACGAGCTCGAACTGCCTGAGTTTTTTGATGAAGTACACAGCTTGGACCAGGTGGTGAAGGTCGATGTATCACTACCTGGTTGCCCACCCCCGAATGAGAGAATCCTCGACCTCTTTGGCGTCGCTACTCAGTATGCCGAAACAGGTGCGCTACCGCCGGAAGGGACTGTCATTGCCTCCGACAAGGCGCTTTGTGATACATGCCCGCGAAACGAAACGCGAGGCGGTGGACGCATAGCAGAGGTCAAGCGTCCCCACGAGGTTGTCGCTGATTCCACCACATGTTTTTTGGATCAAGGAATACTCTGTATGGGGATCGCGACTAGAGGCGGTTGCGAGCACACGTGCATAGATGCCAACATGCCGTGTCGCGGCTGCTTTGGACCGACATCCGATATGCTCGACCCAGGGGCTGAGGCTATCTCAGCCATCGGCTCGGTGGCCGGCGAGGCGAACGAAAACGACGTGCCGTCACACGTCATGAAGAAGGCGGTGAGGAGTGTGCGAGATCCGGTGGGGACCTTTTACAGATTCACTCTCCCCAACGCATTCTTGAGTCGCGCGGTGAAAGACGTGCCCAAAGAGGAGCAGGTCTCATGACCAAGATCACGATAGCTCCGATGACGAGGCTCGAGGGGCACGGCAAGATCGACATTCTCCTCGACGACGATGGAAACGTTGCCGACGCATACCTGCAGGTAGTCGAGCTGAGAGGCTTCGAGAAGTTTTGTCAGGGGCGTCCAGTGGAGGAACTACCTCGGATCACCCCCAAAATATGTGGAGTATGTCCCGGCGCTCATCACATGGCATCTGCCAAAGCATGTGACGCCGTTTACGATGTGACGATTCCTCCAGCGGCGAGAAAGTTGCGCGAGCTCTACCTAAATGCCCACGTCGTGCATAGCCACATGCTGCACTTTTTTGCGCTGGCTGCCCCCGACTTTCTGGTCGGACCAGACGCTCCGGTTGAAAAGCGGAATTTGCTGGGGCTCGTAGAAAAGGTCGGATTGGATTTGGGATCCAAGGTCCTGAAGAATCGTGGCTTTGCTCAGAAGATTCAGGGAGTCATCGCCGGTCACCCTATCCATCCGGTTGCTGCGGTACCGGGAGGGATGGCGCGATCGCTCTCCGAGTCCGAGCGCGCCGAGATCGAAACGATGTCCGATAGCCTGGTTGAGTTTTCGGAGGAGTCACTCGCACTGTTCGAGGAAAGCGTACTCGGCGATCCGAAGAATGCCGAAGTGATAGGGGGTGACACTTACTATCATGAAACGCACTATGCCGGCCTCGTGGACGAAAAAGGCTGTGTCAACTTCTATGACGGTAGAATCCGCGCGGTCGACCCATCAGGCAATGAAGTAGCTCTCTTTGAAGCTGCTGATTATTTGGATCACATCGCTGAGCGCGTGGTACCCTGGTCATACCTCAAACTCCCGTACCTGAAGAACGTTGGTTGGGAGGGAATGACCGGCGGTGAGAACAGCGGGGTGTACCGTGTGAACTCGCTGGCACGCCTCAACGTTGCCTCCTCGATGGCCACTCCAAAAGCTCAGAAAGCATACGAACGCCTGTATGCCTTCTTTGGCCAAAAACCGGTGCACCACACTCTCGCATTCCATTGGGCACGGTTAGTCGAGTGCCTCTTTTGCGCTGAGGAGGTGCAACGTCTCGCTCGAGTCGAAGAGATCACTAGCACAGAAATACGCAACGTTCCTACTAATACGCCCGCAGTTGGCGTTGGCGTCGTCGAAGCACCCAGGGGTACGCTCTACCACCACTATGAAACCGACCCGAACGGTATGATCAAATCGGTCAACCTCATCGTTGCGACAGTGCAGAATAATGCGGGAATGAACATGTCGGTGAAGAAGGCGGCCAAGGCGCACATCAAAGGTGGGGAGGCGTCTGAGGAGATGCTTGATAAAGTCGAAATGGCTTTCCGAGCGTACGATCCCTGTCTGGCTTGCGCGAGTCACGCCTTACCGGGGCGGATGCCTCTGACGGTATCGATACATCGCAGTGACGGAAGTACGCAGCGGCTCACGCGAGGCGACGACTGAGGACGCTAATAGTTGGTATTGGCTCTGACATCCGAGCGGACGATGGGGTTGGGCTCCATGTGGTGCGGGAGCTAAAAGAGCGGCTCGCAGGTGAGAACGTTGACGTCATCGAAGCGGGAACAGCTGGCCTGAGTATTCTCGATTCTGTGCGAGGATACGACCGGCTGATTGTTGTCGACGCAATTGTCAGCGGTGCCGCCCCCGGTACGATTCATCAACTCTGTGGGCCAGAAATCGCACGAACGTCTCATCTAGGCCCCGGCCATGAAGCTGACCTACCCACTGTTCTTGCCTTCGGAGAGAAGCTCACTGGTGGCCAGATGCCCCGAGAGGTTTTCGTAGTGGCAGTCGAAGCGTCTGATGTGGTTACAGTCTCGACGAATCTCACACCTGAAGTACGAGCTGCTGTGGCAAATGCCGCCGCCGTGGTAGAAACGATCTGTTCGGAGGGGAAAGTCAGTTGAGTGTGATGGATACTATCTCCGAGGTACTTCCGGTCCGTAGCGGCGGCCCCCATGTGCCGGTTCCACTCGTGACGTAAAGAGAGAAGCCATCGATATCGTGCAGACCGTAGTGGTACCCGCCGAAAATCCACTTCGTGAGGTAGGTGAATGGGAAGATTTGACCTTCGTGTGTGTGTCCTGAGAGCTGCAAATCGACACGAAACTCACGCGCAAATGAAAAATCTATGTCGGGTGCCAAATAGGTACTCGTTTGCTGTTCTGCTCTGCCTGACGTGGTTTCCGCAACATCGGTTGGAGTGTGGTACAGGAGAATGCAAGGCTGAGTTGGATCAATGGCTTCTCCCATTCTCGCTACTGAATGGCTTCTGTTGAATGTCGTAAATTCCGGAAAGCCCGCTCCCGCAATCTGCAACCCGCCAGATTCGACAACCTCGTCGTCCAAGATTCGTATTCCAGCCTGCTCCACTACCGAAAGTGGTTCGGTGAGCCCCAGGTAACCTTCGTGGTTGCCGGTCACGAAAAACACGCCTCTTGACGTGGCCAATTCCCTCAGCGGTTTGGTGAATGATTGGAGGTCAGCTCCCATTCCGTCGAAGAGGTCGCCGGTAATGAAGACCATTACTGGCTCCAGTTCGTTCACCTTGTCGATCACGCCGTTCAGGAATTGCAAACCTCTGATTGAACCCAGGTGCACATCCGAGAGCTGCACCACGGTTTGACCTTTCCAATTTTGCGGCAAGTCTTCTATCTGGATTTCGATGTGTTTCACCCTAACCGAGAAAGCATTCACTGTACCATAAACGGTTACAACGACAGCCAAACCCATCAAAGCAGTGAACACTGTGCGATTACTCGTAGCGTTTCTCTTCTTTCGGAGGAGACCATGAATGAGCCAGAACAGGGGGAGTACAACTAGCAGATGCAGCCATAGCCCCATCCACAGAGATGCGATCCAGGAGAAAGTGGTAGTGGCGAAGTTGCTCGACAATCTGAGGAAGATCGCGGAGAGGAAATAGCTCATCATCAGTATTACGATCACGAGTCGCAGGGCCCTCTTCACTCCCGATCGATTGATGTTGAAGACACGAACCGTTGTGAAGTAAAGGAGATAGTGTGACCCGACGAGGATGCCAAGCGTGAGAACAGAAGAGAGAATGAAACCAGTCATGTCACGGTATTTAGGAACTCCACCACTATGCGAGCAGCCGCATCAGAGTGAGATGGATCTGAGAAGAGGTGGTTGGCGCCTGGAATGGCAACGAACCACCGAGGCTGTCGCGCTGCGAGAAAGATCTTCTCTCCTTCCTCGATATTCACGATTCGATCTTCGGTGGGGTGAACCACGAGGATGGGGCGTGCCATCTCGGTCACGTGGTCGAGCGTGTCGTGCCGGGCAAGGTCTCGGAAGAACTCGGCAGATATGTCAAAGGGTCGACCGGCAATCTCTACACGCACCCTCCCCGTAGCCAGAGCCGCCTCGACGTCCACTGTGCTAAACGCCCTCCGAACATGTTCTGTTGTTGCCGGAGACGCCAATACTGCGACGGCCTTCACATCCGCCATACGGTGTGTTGCCAATAGCACAGCCGCTCCGCCAAGACTGTGTCCCACCATCGCTGCCTGCCCGACCCCGCGACTTTTCAGGAATTCAGCCGCAGACATTAGGTCGGCCACGTTTGTGGTTACTGTCGTTTCCGCAAAGTCACCCTCACTCTCGCCGAGTCCAGTGAAGTCAAACCTCAACACAGTGTAACCGCCGCTGGCTATGCCGTCTGCCAGATGCCTAATGACTTTGTATGACTTAGAACAGGTGAAGCAATGGGCAAGCACAACACCACATCGGGCGCCGTCATCGGAGTAGTGGAGCACTCCGGAAAGGCGATTCCGTTGTCCTTCGAAGGTGACTGATTCAATCGATTTTGACATTATCCTTACAATCATAATGGATCTGCCGACCCTAGTCTTGATTGCCGTTGCCCTCGGGATCGACGCGTTTGCCGTGTCGCTGTCAGCTGGCGCTTACCTCGTGCGCGCAAACGCGCGACAGACGTTCCGGCTGTCGTTTCATTTCGGTCTGTTCCAGTTCTTCATGCCAATGCTCGGTTGGTTGGCAGGAGCCGAATTGGCCGACGTCATAAGGAGGGTGGATCATTGGGTCGCGTTCGGGCTGCTTGCATTCGTAGGTGGCAAGATGATCAGGGAGTCGCTCCATGAAGGCAATCTGTTGAAAAAAGACGTCACGCGTAGCTGGTCGCTCGTGGCGCTGAGCGTCGCTACCAGCATCGATGCTCTTGCGGTCGGGTTTTCGCTGTCGTTGATAGGTGCTCGAATAGTTTTTCCGGCGGTCCTCATCGGAATCGTCGCGAGCTTGATGTCACTGTTGGGCGTTCGATTGGGCGAACGAGTATCCGGATTGTTCGGTCGCCGTGTGGAGTTTGTGGGAGGAGCCGTATTGATTTTTATCGGCGTGAGAATCGTACTCGAACACACGCTCTTTATGTAATACTACGAAGGATATCAGAAGTACACGGTCGCTCGCGCGATCATCGAGTATAGCCCCGCTGGAAAGACGCCGTCGTCCTTTCCCACCGTGATGCCGCCGAATACCGCCAGCTCCGCATTCTGAGCGATCGACACATCGATGCGTGGGTTCAGCATCGCGGAGCCGTCAGGTGACGTAAATACGTACATGCTCCCTATGGCGAGGTCGGAAAGGTCCTTTCGAACGCCACCCAGAATCCACCAACGGCCAATAGGCTCTCCAAACATGAGGTTCGCCAACCAGTCGTGAGTGGGGTATGGCGATCCATATTCGGCACGACCGTTATACAATCCCTCGGCCATCAGGTAGAGACCCCCCTCGAGGGTGTAGTCGAAACCCGCAGCTACTCTCGTGAAGTTCTCTTCCACTTCCATGCTATTGTAGTTGCCTTCCATCCAAACGCCGAGTCCCATCAACTCCCCGGAAAACTCCAGACCTGTCGCACGCCGTCTCTGAGTGACTGGAGCAAATGTCGTGGGGTCGAGTGAAGTGGAATCGGTTACCTGGTGCAGTGTCACCGCAAGGTCATAGCCGATGGAGCCGATATGAGTGCCGAGTCGAACGGCGTATCCCGTAGTCTCCAGATTTTGGCGGGGAGCAACTATCGTCGCGAGCCGGCCGCCCACACCCCACGTGTAGTCGAACCGCAGCGCAGCGACTCCCTCTTTCTCGTAGGTTGGGTCGAGAATGTTCTTTTGATGGAATAGATCTGTCGGGTTGAAGCTGTACGCTGGTCCCCACGAAAGTTGCTGCTTTCCCGCGCGTATGCGTGCGGAACCAATGTCCCAGGATATATAGGCGTTGTCGAGGTACGTTCGGTGTCGGTCCAGTTCGAACTCGGCCGGGACCCCCGCAAGTGCGAGATCGGCGACCACGGCATCAGGGAGGTAGCCGCTCACGTCGTATGCGATGGTGGCGTGGTTCACGATCATGTTGATGTTCGCTCGAAACTCGAGCCCATCCACACTCGAGTTCGCAAAATCGATGCGAAGCTTGGAGGCATCGATTAGCTGCTCTTTGACGGAACTGGTGTAGTTGATTTGAAGTGTGTGTTCGACGTAGCCGGTTATGTCTACTTCTTGGGCTGCCGTTATCGCAGGGTAGCAGAGGGCTAATACTGCCGCCGAGGCAGAGGCGGCAGAGTTGCAGAGCGGCAGGGATCGGCGAACCGCATTCAGTACGTTCATCGCTGCCTGATCCTGCGCGTCAGCGCCGCCCGCGTGAACAACGATGGATCGGGTTCGTCTGCGAACGAGATCTCGACGGTTTCCATCAGTGTTCTCGAGCCCTCGCGGTGGTTGATCATCTCCATTTTGAACGGAGTCTTCCGGCCGTCGATAACCTGGAATTCCGTCAGGTAGAGCGTCTTGCCACGTTCGTTGTCGTCGAAATACTCGATGAGTCTCGAGAGCTTGTCGTCAATGCTAGCCCATATGTAGAGCGAGTCGTACGACGGTCCGCTCGGTGTGGGTACGGCCAGTAGCTTCACGCACATTGTTCCGTCGAGCTCTTCCTCTCCCCTCAGCTCGGCGGTGTAGTCTTCCTTCAGATCGCCTTGTGCAAGGTCTTCATACGAAAAATCCGAACCCATGGCACTCTGGTTCCGCGTGTGCCCGGCAAAATGGCGGGTGACGTCACGTCTTCTCATGTAGTACCAGATGTTGTCGCCACCGTCGAGCATCAGAATCTTGTCTCCCGCAACACGAGCCGGTTCGTCGTAAGCCATCAACGATACGTCACCGTTTTGAGCTGACCAGGACCGGATTGTGAATGTCCGGAGCGAGCCACCAGACGTGGTGATGGTTTGGCGCATAACTCCGTACGAATGCGGCACGCGTTCCGCTTCGTCGATCAGATGGAGCCACGACGCTCCGTCGTTTTGGGCGGCTGTGGGATGGGCGACAAAAAACGCAAACCACGCGATTGCCAACGTCACAACGGCATTTTGTTTTCTGCTGGACATCATTTGCTCTCCTCGACACTTCCGCCTGAGAACAGGCGGATCGTCGCTGGCAGCACCAGTATCGTAGCCAGGAAGCAGGCCCCTACGCCCATGAACAGCACCTGGCCGAAGCTCGCCATTCCTCGCATCGCGTAGAACCCAACACTCCCGAAGCCGATCATAGTCGTTATCGACGTTAGCAGGATCGCTTTGCCAACGAATCTGAAGCTGTTGTTCACCCGCTCGACACCTTTCCCCGCCTGCTCGCTGTAGCGGTGCAGGGCGTGGACACCGTCATCGATCCCGATGCCTAGAATGATTGGCGTCGTTATCAGGTTCATGTAGTTGTACTTCATTCGGAACACGTACATCAGGCCGAGCATGAGGACGGTGCCCACCGCCAATGGTATGAGCGCCAAGAGTCCGCGGGGGCCACGGAAGTGAAGCACCAATAAAAAGCCGATCACTCCTAGGGCAAGCAGTGCTGCAGAGCGCCCGTCTGCAAGGGTCGAGTCCATCATGACGATCATGAGTTTTTCGGTGCCGATGACATCAGGGTCGATCTCCTCGGTCTGTTCGGCAAACCGATCCATATCTGTCCGGTTCCACAGATATCGACGAGGAACTACGTGGAGCAGAAAGCCATCACCGACTCTGGGCATGAATGTCCTCTGTACGTCACCCGGGAGTTCGTCGATTGAAACCGGGGCGGAATTGGACATCTGCTCCAGATTCGATTTGAGGCGGGATTCCCAGATTTCTGCGATTTCCGCCAGGCGAGATTCATCCACTCCCTCGGACATCATCGCGAATAGCGACGGCAGCAAGGCCGTCGGGTCTGTGTCTCCAGTCTCGGAATCGACTCCGGTCATCCTGTCGATTACGTCCACAATCCTGTCGAGGCCCGCAGTGTATGCGAGGTTGGACATCAGGTCGACGTTGTCCCAGAGCCGCTCGACTTCAGATGCCAGTGCCTCTGCATCACCCGGACTCCAAGCCGCTCTCGTGAGAGATAAAGGCCCTCTGCGAAACACGTCCAGCTTGGGAGCGTAGTTTGAGATCCGCTCGCTCGACGGTAAGAAATCGCTGATGGCGCTCACATCGCCTACCTCTGGGAGGCGGCGAAAATCTTCTTTGAGGTTGCGGCTCTCTTCGACTGACTCAGTGACCACCCATGCGGCATGATCGGAGGTACCAAATCGCTGAGGGATCTGTCGTTGAAGCTCGACCGACCGAAGCCCCTCTGCTTCCAACTCGAGAAAGTCGTATTCGTACGCGGTGTGTTTCACGGCCCAACCCGATGCAACCGCGACGATCACAGTTCCCGCCAGGAAGAGCCACGGGTGGCGCCAACTAGTTGCGGCGACCTTTCCTATCCACTCGTAGCCGCCGCTTCCGACGATTGATGCTGGACGCTTAGGCTCGCTTTGCGGAGTTCCCGCTTTCTCCCCGTGACGCTCCAACATCACCAGCAGCGCGGGCAGTGTGAGAAAGATCGCCGCCAGCGTCAGGAGGACGCCGAGTCCCGAGGCAACCCCAAACTCTGAGACTCCTTGAGTGTCACCGACCAAGAGAGTGAAGAAGGCAAGCGATGTTGTGACTCCGCCGATGATGACAGCTATTCCGGTCCCGCCGAACATCGTGGAGACCGCTTCTTCTATGTCCTTGCCGCGACCCCGTTCCTCTTGGAAGCGCGTCACCACATGCACCGAGAAGTCGATGCCAAGGCCCAGCAATACGAGGCCCATCATGGCGGTGAAGAGGTTCAGGGAACCGTATATGATCTGGAGTGCGCCCATGGTCCAGAAGATCCCGGCCATCAGCGGCGCAAGTGCGCAAAGTGGGATCATCCACCCATTGAAGGTTCGTGCAAGCAGGAAGTAGATGAGTATCAGTGCCGCGATCGAGAGGAGTATCGTGTAAAATCCGACGCTGTTCATCTCATCCTGGGCGATTTTCGACATGCCGGTTGTGCTGGCAAACACATCGGGGTGGTTTGCACCAACTTCGGCAAGTACCTCTTCAACCGCCTCAACCGCCTCGATAGTCAAATCGATGTCGGTGATCGTTGCTTTCGGCGTACAAGAGATGAGCAGCATCTCGCGATCGAGGGACAACATCCACGGCTCGCCCATGGCGAGTGCGTCGGCGGCCTCGACCATTGCGCCGGCAGGACGATCGCCGGCCACCGTCTCCTGAATCAATTCGAGTGCTCTGGTCAAACCCAAGACACCGCGCGCGATATCTACCTCATCGCGCCGCATGTTGGATTCGCTGTCGGTGTACTCCATCTCGTAGTCGTCGTTGAGACCTCGAAGAGCACCCACGAGGGTCCAATCCTCGAACGACCGTAGTGCGCGGTCGAATTGCTCCGACTTCAACAGCACGAATCCGTGATCGCGAATGAAGTCGTTGGGCAGCTTTCCCCACACATTGTGGAGTGCATCCATAGACTCGAGCCGCGGTATGAGATCCTCTGCCATTGTCACGATCGCGTCGCGGTCGCCTTCCAGGGCGATGACTATTGACGGCTCTCCAAACCGTTCCTGAACTTCCCGATACAGCTGAACCGTCCTGTCTCCTTTCGGTAGAAGGTCGGTCCAGTTCATTCGCAGTTGGAGGTGTTCTGCGAGCATCAGGCTCACGAGAGTCACGAACCCGACGAAACCCAGCGTCCAACCGGATCGTCGGGTGGCAAGTGTCGTCAGTGCGGTTACCCACCATGGGGGTTGTCTAGAAGTCATGATTCGACTGCTCCCAATCCTCTCACAATGAATCGTCGGGTTTCCTCTGCCAGAACGGGGTCTTCCAACGGCCCAGGTGCGTTCATCACACGAGGAATCAGCAGATACACTGTGTCGAGGAGGCCGAACACGAGCCAGATAGCCGCCGTGCTGTCGAGTGGCTTGAATTGACCGGCTGCCACGCCCTCCTGGATTATGTTGTCTAGAATCCCGCCTACCATGCTCGCGCGGATTTCTTCCGTGCGCGCGCCGAACAAACGCATGAGATCGAGGTCCTCGACGAGGATGCTCATGAACGGGTGGTCACGCATCATCGTTGAATAGAAGTCCAGAAACGAGTGCAGCTTGCCGAGCGGCTCCGCGTCGGGCGGCAGGCTGGCCTCCCAGGAGTTGGTCGCGTCTTCTATCACGGCCTCGGTGAGCTGCATCAGCAGGTCCTGCTTGTCCTTGAACAGGTCATAGAACGTCCGTTTGCTCATGGCCGCAGCGCGGCAGACGTCTTCTACGGTGGTCTTCTTGTAACCAAACCGTTCGAATAACGGTTCTGCGGTTTCGAAGAAGCGCCGGTGACTAGGAGTTAACTCCTTGTCTCCGTTGTCGTTACGTGAGTCTGGCTTAACAGGAGTTGGGTCTGTCATCTGTCGGGGATCTCCATCGTTCGTTCTACGGCTACCTCACACTTGAATGATAAACGGATACACGAACATACGCAAGTCGTTTACATGGCGTGAATGTGCATGGTAAAATTCTCCTTTACTCTAGAATGCTCATGAGTATATTAGAGTGCTAATGAATTCACTAATACATCTGGTCGGGGGCATCTCCTGCATGAAGCATCGCTATCTGATGGAAAGCGTCGAGGCCGATCTCTCGGAGAAGATGGTGTTTGTGGGCGGGCCGCGGCAGGTCGGCAAGACCACATTTGCCTTGTCGCTGCTCGGAGAAGGTCAGGATGAATCACCCCCTGCATACCTGAGTTGGGACGTACTGGCAGATCGCGAAAACATCCTGGCCGGTCGGATACCCGGAGATCAGAAACGCATTGTCTTTGACGAGATCCACAAGTTCGCCCGGTGGCGCAATCTGATGAAGGGCCTCTACGACAAGAACAGGTCTGCCGTCGAGTTCTTAGTGACCGGATCGGCCCGACTGGATTACTACCGAAAGGGTGGTGACTCGTTGCAGGGGCGATACCACTACCATCGCCTGCATCCGTTCACCGTGATGGAGAGCGACTCCAACCCGGATGAGGAAGTAGTAGAACGGCTGAGCAGATTCGGGGGATTTCCCGAACCGTTTCTCAAAGGGGATGAGCGTTTTCACCGCAGATGGCAGCGAGAACACTCGGCCAGGGTGCTCAACGAGGATCTCCGCGATCTGGAAAACGTGCGCGAAGTGTCGATGCTGGAGTTGCTGCTCAGCCACTTGCCGGCCTGCGTGGGATCGCCCCTGTCGGTGGCAAAGCTCAGTAAGCTGTTGCAGGTGGCCCACGAGAGTGTCGAGCGTTGGCTTTCGATATTCGAGAGGCTCTACGTGTGTTACCGCATTCCACCGTTCGACGCGAAACGTATCAGAGCTGTCCGCAAGGAGAAGAAACTCTACTTCTGGGATTGGTCGCGCGTCGAGGAGCCGGGTCCGCGGTTTGAGAACATGGTGGCCGGACACCTGCTCAAGTACTGCCACCACCTCGAGGACACTGAAGGCTATTCAATGGAGTTGCGCTTCATCCGCGATACCGACAAACGCGAAGTCGACTTCGTAGTGTTTCGTGACGGACGCCCGGAGTTCGCGGTCGAGTGCAAGAGTGGAGAACGGGCCGCTTCGCCCGCGTGCAGCTATTTCAGAGAGCGCACAAACGTTCCTCGGTTTTTTCAAGTGCATCTGGGCAGGAAGGACTACGGTAATGCACAGGCCGATACGAGGGTGCTGCCTTTTCTCACCTTCTGCCGGGAACTCGGGTTGCCTTGAATAGCACTCAATAACCCTGGCCAAGACGCGAACCGAGCCGTATTCTAGTGGCCGAGTCCGACCTCGGAGTCGACCAAGATGGCCGATGTGTTTGACCGACTGAAGGCTGCTCTCGAAGATCGCTACGCCATCGATCGTGAGCTGGGGCGCGGTGGGATGGCGGTGGTGTACCTCGCCGAGGATCTCAAACTCCACCGAAACGTTGCCATCAAGGTCTTGCGTCCCGAACTCGCGTTGAGTCTTGGCGCTGATCGATTCCTCCAAGAGATCGAGGTGACTGCCAACCTCCAACACCCCAACATCCTCCAACTGCACGAAGCAGATAAAGCGGACGACTTTCTCTACTACATCATGCCGTACGTCGAGGGCGAGACGCTGCGTGATCGGTTGGATCGCGACGGAACACTCGCACTCGAGGAAGCCCTCAAAATCACCGATGACATTGCAGCGGCGCTCGACTATGCACACGAGCAGGGGATTGTGCATCGGGATATCAAGCCCGAAAACGTCTTGTTGAATCGTGGCCGCGCGATCGTTGCCGACTTTGGCATCGCGCGGGCGGTGAGCGAAGCTGGTGGCGAGCGGTTGACCCAAACGGGGATGGCGGTTGGGACGCCGGCGTACATGAGCCCCGAACAGGGGATGGGCGCAGAAGAGGTCGATGCACGATCGGATGTCTATGCGCTCGGCTGTGTGCTGTTCGAGATGATCGCGGGGAAACCGCCCTACGACGGTACCACGCCGCAAGCGATTTTGGCCGGGCACGCCAGCGCCCCTGTGCCGGATCTCAACACGAGCGACCAAGGTATTCCCATATATGTGAAGCGCGGAGTCGAGAAGGCGCTGGCAAAGATGCCGGAAGACCGTTTTCAGTCGGCCAGCGCATTCGCCGAGGCGTTGACGAGCGCGACGGTGGTGGCACCGGTGGGCAGAAAGCGGTGGTTTGACAGGGGTGTTTGGGGTGAATCGACAGCCTTGGCAGGACGCCTGCGCCGCCGGTGGGTTTGGGTTGCGTTCGCCGTGGGCTTTCTCCTCGTTATGGCCCTTACTAACCCGTTTTCACGGTTCTTCAACGGCCCCGCAGTGCGAACGGGTGACGTGGCCACCCGGGACTGGATCGTCATCGCAGAGTTCGATGGGACGGCGGCTGGAATGTACGGGCAGATGGCGCGTGAGTTGGTGAGTACGGTCTTGGATCAATCGGCAATTGTCCGCACAGTGCCCCGCGATCAGCTGCAGCGCGGATTGGTGTTGGCCGGCAAGCCCGACTCCGCACGGCTCGATGGTATGGCGGCTCGGGAGCTGGCGGAACGTGGTTCCATCCGTACGGTACTCAGCGGCCAGATCGACCGTGCCGGTCGATCCTTATCAGTCCTCTTGAGGGTAGTGGATGCCGAGTCTGGAACGGTAGTCGCTGCGGAGAATGGCATTGCAGCCAACGACGACGAACTGATCCCGATGATCGACGGTGTGGCGCGCGCGATTCGTTCGGAGCTTGGCGAAAGACGTGATGCTATTCGCGCCAACCGACCGCTCATCGAGGTTATGACCTCCTCGCTGCCGGCCTACCGCACGTACGTCGAAGCGAAAGAAGGCTTCGATGCAGGAGTACTCGGCAACGGCGAAGCGATAGAGGTGTACCGCGAAGCGCTGACACTGGACCCGGACTTCGCGATGGCCTGGCGCGAAATAGGTGAGTGCTACTCTAACGTCGGCTCGGTCGATTCCGCGGCCTCCGCCTTCGCCGAGGCCATTCAACGCAGCAACCGACTTACCGAGGCGAACCGGCTGATGGTCGAAGCCAGCATGGCTCTTGGCAATTGGGACGTGCCGTTGGCATTGCGGCTGTCAGATGAAGTCGTTCGGAAATACGATCGTGGTCACCACGAGCTGGGTTTTTTCCTCGCCTTGATGGGAAGATCAGCTGAGGCGATCCAGATGTACCAGCGAGACCGTGGACCGTTCGGATTGCCGTTTGTAAGCTCCTGGAATCTGATCGGCCAGCTACTTGGAACCGCCCGCTTCGACGAGGCGCGGCAGGAAATCGTCGAGGTTGAAGGGCCCCGGCATGACCATCATCTCATGGAGTTCCACCTGGCCCGTGCAGACTGGGCGCGCGCGGACAGCGTGGGTGTCGTGTTGGAAAGCGACCCCGCATCGCCGCTCCGTCGCTGGGCGATGGTAGGCCGCGCATCGGTACGCGCGGTTCGGGGCGAGGTGAGTGCGGCAGACGAGTTGCTGGCCCAGTCTATCGCAATAGAGTGGCCGCGGATGTACGAGAGCTTCCGGATGCTGCTGCACGCTGCCAGCGGTTACCCCGCGTCACCGCTCACCGTAAACGCAGCTGCCGATACGACGACGGCAGGACTCATCCTCCGCGCCACGAAAGCGGCTGGCACGGGCGATACAATCCTGGCCCAGACCCTCCTGCACCAAATCGATGCGCGCATACCAGCGGGTGAGATAAGCTCGTATGGCAGCACGCCAAATGTCGTACGCGCGTGGATTGCCGCCACCGCAGGCCGCTGGGAAACCGTACCGGATCTGTTGGCTCCCGCAGCGTCGTGGAACTGGCCGCACGGGGAGCGGGCTGAGAACCGTTTCGGAGCTTTGGTGCAATGGTTGTTGGGTGAAGCGTACGAACAGCTGGGTCGCCCGGATTCTGCTGCTGCGTATTTCGAGGCGCTCGCGTCACCGCCGAAGGTGATACAGGTGACTTCGCGCGCCATTGCCAGCGGCCTTGCGTTCTCGTTCGCTCATTACCGCCTTGCGAAACTCTATACCGAGCTCGACCAGCGAGATCGCGCTGAGGAGCACTGGCTCACCTTCCTCGACAACTTCACGAACCCCGATCCCGAGTACGAGTTGATGGTCGAGGAGGCGAGGTCGGAGGTGGAGAGGTTGGGGCAAGGGAGATAGACCGGTCTGATGTCTCGGGTTGTACACCGACGCTAGCTCCGATCGGAGCAACGTGCTGCGCCACTGTTGCCCACGCTTTAAGATCGCATTTTGCGATCTTGAAGAGCGAAGATATTGACCGGGAAGACCACATACCCAGGAAAACGCAAACCTTTTCAGCTTCCACTCCGCACAATCCCGCCCCACCGCGCGCAAAACTGATACCGCCGACTCGCTCGCTCGGTGTTACCGTGGCGCGTGTTCCTTTCTTGCCTACCCACACTCGCCGAGGCCACATTATGGGCATGGCCGTCCCTGTCTATTACTCCGCTGAAATGGTCCGGAAGCTCCCCGACGACGGGAAGCGGTATGAAACGGTGCACGGAGAGCTGCTGGCGACTCCGGCACCGCGCTGGTGGCACCAACGAATCGTGCTGCGGTTGGCCCGCACACTGGCTGACTACGCGGAGAGCGGTGCGTTAGGAGAGGTGGTTGTATCGCCCGCTGACATCTCATGGAGCCGCGACACGCTCGTTCAGCCGGACTTGTTCGTAGTATGTCTCGATGAGGCGCGAACCGAGGAGTGGAGTGACATCAAGACCCTTCTTCTCGTCGTCGAGGTCCTCAGCCCCGGTACAGCCCGCCAAGATCGGTTCACCAAACGACGCCTGTACCAAGAGGTGCGCGTACCGCTGTATTGGATTGTCGATCCCGATCAGAAAGCCGTCGAGGTGTGGACTCCCGAGGCTCAGTTTCCGTCAGTCGAACGCGAGCCCGCAAAGTGGGAACCGGAAGGGGCCGCCGAGGCGTTCGAATTGGAACTCGAGGAGCTGTTTAGGCCGATCTGAGGGCACCACTTCACCCCAGCAGCTTCTTCACGTCTTCCCTTGCCAACAGATCCGCATCAATCTTGTCCCCCACTTCCTGTGCCCGTTCGAGCTGAAGCGTCAGGTCCTGGATTGATCCCGCCCCAGTTTGTACGCGAAGCATTGCGACTCGGAGGTTCTCGAGAGCAGCAACCGCTTCGGTCAGATCTTCACCTGTATGGCCCACCCGTCGGAGTACTTCCGCGTCTCGTTCTAACCTGCGGATGAGGGTTGGCACCTCGGGTATCTGGTCGCGGAGGTCTGGAGGTAGCTCGTCGAATACGTCGGTGGCTGCACGTCCCAATACGAGTTCGGTCGCATCAGCCGACGGCATAGGTACGTGATCCGGCTGACGCATACGAAAACCGGCAACCTTAAAGAAGACGCGGCCCACACCACTCGCCCACACCCAGTTCCATGCACTGTTGAACCTGCGCATCCACTTCCCTTTCTTCACCGCATCAGCTTCTTCTTCGAGAATCCGTAACTCGGCCAACAACGCCTCTCTGATGTCGTCGTACGAATAGCCGGCACCCAAAACACGTCGAGCTGCAATGATCAGCTGACCGAGGAGAAGAACGGATAGGAGATGCAACCCTGTGAGCTGATCTGGCTCACCGGGAGAAAAGATCAGCATCGTGATGATTATCGCCGTGCTCACCTCGGCGTTGCGGAGGAAATTGCGGACGATTGGAGGCGCCCGCAGTTCGCGCCCCCTTGCGTCGGCGATGGAGGTAGCCATTGCGTCTCCACTGCCGAACCGTTCGAGAGGGTCTTTCTGGAGGCAACGGTCGACGATCTCCGCGAGTTTGGCGGGAAGATTCGGATTTAGGGATTCAACCGCCGGTGCCGGCTGCGTGACATGCTTGGCCAGCAGCGCAGGTACGCTTGGTGCCTCGAAGGGCGCCCGGCCCGTCAGCGTAAAAAACGCTGTGGCACCGAGTGAGTAGAGATCACTACGACCGTCCACAGGTTCACCGGACGCCTGCTCGGGGCTCATGAACTTCGCCGTTCCTATTACTTCACTGTCCGAATCGGAACCCTGTCCGGCCGTTACATGAGCGATGCCAAAATCGGCAATCAATGCTCTATCGGTTGCACGCTCTATCAAGATATTGTCGGGCTTCACATCTCGATGAACCACACCACATTGATGTGCGTAACCCAAAGCCCACGCAATCTCTTGGAGTAGCTTCATCACAAATCGTGGTGTTAGCGGCCCCGATCCTTCAACTCGTTCCTTGAGCGTTTCGCCGTCGATGTACCCCATGACGAAGAAGACGAGATCACCGTCTTCTTCGACCGAGTAGATCGGCACAATGTTGGGATGAGATAGCCCTGCCGCGGTGCGAGCTTCCGTCAAAAACCGCTCGCGTAACGCTACCTGTCTTGCCAGGTCCGGAGGCAGGAGCTTGATGGCGACCAGACGGTCCAACGCAACATCGCGGGCGAGGAGAACGATCCCCATGCCGCCGCGGCCCAGTTCCCTCTCGAGAGAATAGCGGCCCGCAACCGCATCCTGAAGCTCGAGAAACTCAGGACTAACTTCGTCGGCCATTGCCGGTGCTCCCCAAAACCCGAACGAGATTTGACATCGTCCTCTTCGCTGTTGTGCCAGACTGGAGAAGAACGGAACCAAATGTACGGCGCATTTGCGTTGCTGACAAAAAGGCCCGATTCTACTGATACACTACGCGACGGAGAGTTGACTGGATTCTATGGGTGGATCGTTGAGAGTCCTCGACAGAGAGAGTGGGGTGGTATTCGAGGAGACCATATATGGTCGAGCCGCACTCGAGTTCGCCTATCGCACTGTGCCAGGCAGAACTCTCATGCGTTTGTTGCCGCACGGTTTGCTCAGCGGCCTGTATGGTGCTCTCAACCGCAGGCCGCAGAGCGCGTCTAAAATCCCCGACTTCATCGAAAGCCTCGGAATAGATGCCGGTGAAGCCGAACTACCCGTTGCTGAATACCGGTCTCTCGACGACTTCTTCTGCAGGAGACTCAAGCCTGGTGCGAGGCCCGTAGATCGGGCCCGAGATCGAATCGTCTGTCCCGCAGACGGTCGTACGCTGGTGTTCCCTAGGATTGAGGATCAGCAGTTCGACATCAAAGGGTGTCGTGTGCGGTTGAGCGATCTGTTTGGCGATCAAGCGGCGGCATCCAGCTACTTCGGCGGTGTCGCGGTGGTCGTTCGGCTGGCTCCGTGCGACTACCACCGGTTCCATTTTCCTGATTCTGGAATAGCGACCGAAACTTCTGTTGTTCCCGGGCGCCTTCATTCGGTACATCCCTTTGCGCTCGAGAACAACGCGCCGAGCTTCAGGAATAAGCGAACGATCACCTATCTCGAGACCGACAATTTTGGTCGCGTAGCGTTGATTGAAATTGGAGCGTTTGCCGTTGGCACCATCGTGCAGACATTCCGACCTGGTCGAGTGGAAAAGGGCGACGAAAAAGGGTACTTCCGGTTTGGCGGGTCGACCGTCGTCATGTTGGTTCAGGAAGGCCGCATACGGCTCGACGAGGACCTCAAATCTGCAAGCGAGCAAGGTATGGAGGTGTTCACGAAGGTGGGATCTTCCTTAGGGAGCGCGTCATCCACCTGATGGAACGCGAACGCCAGCGCCGGCATTTGCCGGCGCTGGCGCGAGGACTCCAAGCGATAACTCCGTTTCTATCTGCCTTCAGTCTCCCCGGCTTCCTCCTCCGATTTCGGAGCTGACCAAAACTCTGCGTTGCTGGAGTGGTTTGCCGAGACGTTCCCGCCGTATAGCAAGGCGTTGAAGAGCACTTTGAACGTGCCGAACGGTTGTCCCCTCCACTGCGGCCGGAAGCCCAACAAAATCACATGCCCGTCGCCGTGAACGACGTCCAGCGCGGCCGCGTATCCGTTGAGGTGCTCTTCGCCGAGCAGATACCCAGATAGCAGCGGAGATCCGTTATCCTGGTATTTCGCTAGTGCAGAGCCCTCAAACCCGTCGAGAGTAGTGAAGACCGGGCTGTAACCCACGAATACTCGAGCTCGGTCAGGCATACCCGCCATTACGGGGTGAGACGGGTCTGCGATGATTTCGAGTACCGAACCGCTCACGAAAAACTCATCTCGCGGTATGCCGGCAACCACGTTTTTCACGGGTAGATGCAGCTGCTCGATCGCGAACTCACTGCTGTTGTTGAGGCACACCAACGTACCGCCGTCGCGTACGAACTGGTCGAGCGCACGCACGCCCATAACTCCGATGCCACCTTCGTATCTCGGCGGCACCGAACCCTTGGCGTTGCCGTTGAGCAAGCTTTGGGGCCGTTCGGCAGGCAGGAGAATTACGTCGAAACGGTCCCGCAGGTTACCTGAATGGAGATCGCCGTTGGTGATGCGAGCGTAGTCGAAGTCGTATGAGTCCAGCAGCCACCTCGACCAGCCTTGGTCCATGCTCGGTCGCCATGGGCGGTATAGTGCGATACGGCTCCGCACCGGTGCGCCACTGCTCGAACCGGTCCACTCGGCTCTGAGGGCAAGGTCCCTGACCATCTGGTTGGCAGACGACCTCGATACGCCGCTGATGACATATCTCCCGCTGGCGCCAGGGCTCCCACCTTCTCCCGGAGTCCCCGGCTCGAATCGAACGCTGGCGCCCTCGCCACGGGCTTGGTTGATGGCGCGGAATGAGTTGTTCTGAGCAGGATCGACAGCGAGACTGGAGCCCGAACCGGTCGTTCTGCCGGGCAGCGGAACGATACCCACCGCTGTGGCGTCGGTATCGAACCCCACACCCATCGGGCTATCGAATGTCGTCCCGATTCCTCGAACGGCTTGCCAGTCGACAGGATCTCCGGTAACCGGCACCATAGCGGCAAGCAGCTCATCTGTGAGTGGCGATACCGCCGCGTTCACACGAACTCCCATCTGGTACGAGAGAGTCCAGCCAGCCGCATCGTAAGGCTGATCTGGAGGTCCTTCGGGGAATTCACGCAGGTCAGGGTACGTCTGTATTCCCAATACCCCTCTTGCCACTTCGGCGAATTCCTGGTTCATGGGAATCACCCACGTTCCAGCGGGATAGCTGACACCGTCAAAGGAGACTGCTGAGTTGAGCCTATGGACCTCTACGCCGTTGAAAGCAAGGCGTCTCAGGAGCTCAACGGGGGCCACCGGATCGCGTTGCTCCTGCGGAACGAAGTACGCGTACGGCGGTTCCAGTTCGTACTTGCGAATGATATCTCGACCAGACTGGTAGCGGTTGTAGAGCAAGTCCTCGCGGTATTTGGCTGCGTAATCCAGCGTGTAGTAAGACGCGGTCACCATATACTCGACGCCGTCCCTCAGTCGCCACCACCCACCTTTCCACGGGCTGGCATAGAGAGCCTGAGGTCGCAGGTCGCGGGCGCGCGCCGGAAAATCGTTGATCGTGTAGAAGTGTGGCGTCGCGTATCTGTAGAGTGCGGTCTCCGTCCAAAACGCAGCGATGTGTTGCAGCATAGGCAGATAATCGATGTATCCGGGATACCATGCATCGAAGGGCTCCATGTGCGTCGCACCTTCTTGGCCATTCTGTTCCAATCCCTGCGCCATCGCCATACCGATCATGTTGACCGTGCGAGACATCAGGGGAGGGGCATTTGACGCAATAGGCTCAGCAAAAGGCGGCAGCCAAATCCGAGTAGGGAACGGAGAACTTTGGTGGTGGACGAAGATTATCTGTGGCTCCCAATGCCGCCACGTACGTGCCATCACGCGTGACTCCGGCACGTTCAACATGTATGCGTCGCGATTGTTGTCGTGACCTATGTATTTCTGATACAGCACGGGGGGAGACGAGATCTCGTAGGGAGTGCCGACGTTCGAGTGATACCAGTCAGCAACGATGTTTTGGCCGTCCGGGTTTGCGGATGGCCAGAGCATCAGGATTACATTATCCAGGATTGCCGCGGTGCGGGGATTGTCAGCCCCGGCGAGCATATCGTACGCCAGCTGCATTGTATGCTGCGAACCGGCAATCTCACTGGCGTGCAATCCACCGTCGATGTGAACGAGCGCCTTGCCTTCAAGCGCCAATTGGCGGGCCTCGTCATCGGTCAATTCTGCTGGGTGGGCCAGGCGCTGGGCGATATCGCGGTAGAGTTCGACGTTCGCGAGGTTTTCTGGGCTCGAGATCAGTGCGAAGTACCAGTCGCGGCTTTCGGATGTCTGACCGACGTGGACCAGCGTCAGCATGTCGCTGGCGGCATCCAGTGCGCGGAAATACTCCATCGACTGGTCGTACGTCGCTAGGTGGAAGTCCGCGCCAGGAATGAAGCCAATTACGGATTCGGGCGTCGGTATCGATGTGCGCTGAGCAAAAGTTGGCGTGAGGAAACAAGCTAGAGTAACAATCGCGGTCAGGATGGTCCTGCGAGTCATCAGGCCTCCAAACGTTATGTGTCTTCATACAAGTCCGAAGTAGTATAAACTGGAGGTGGTTGAATGCGCTGTATTAATACGGCGTCTTCCCGCGGGCGAGTGTCGTTCAGACATTTTCCATCGCCATGCGAACTCAATACGCAGTGACATTTTTCACCATTCTGCCGCGGATGTATGCGGAATACGCGGAATACGCGGAGAACAACGGTTGATGGTTGCCCCACCCAACCCGAACAAGTATCCGCGTTCATCAGCGTCCGTCCGCGGCTAGTTCCATTTAGATTGAGTCGGCAAACAAATGCTCATTCCAGGGGAATAGATGTGAGTGATTCTGAACGGCAGTCCGACATGTCGGAATACCTCAAGCCGACATTTTTCATAGAGTGTGATAACCCGAACGTCGTCGAGTACGCAAACAGGGTGGTGGGCGATTCTTCGAACAAAGTCGAAATGTCCAAGGCCCTTTTCTACGCAGTACGGGACGACATCCACTACGATCCGTACAAGATCGATCTTCGGCCTGAGGGGATGCGTGCAACGGCAGCGCTCGAGAACGGATACGGATTTTGCATTCCCAAGGCCGTGTTGCTTGCGGCTGCCGCGCGGGCGAAGGGTATTCCCAGCCGCCTCGGTTTCGCGGACGTCAAGAATCATCTGAATACCGACCGCCTCAGACAGATCATGCAAACCGATATATTTGCGTTTCATGGTTACACGGAATTGCACCTGGGCGAAAAGTGGGTGAAGGCCACCCCGGCATTCAATCGCACGCTCTGTGAGCGTTTCAATGTTGAGCCATTGGAGTTCAATGGTGTCACAGACGCCTTGCTGCAGCAGGCTGATAGATCGGGTCAGCAATACATGGAGTACGTAACCGATCACGGTTTGTTCGCCGACTTGCCCTACGATTTCATGGTTGCTACGTGGCAGAAACATTATCCCACTCTGATGGCCGACGGAGGCTACAAGGTGGCGGGTGATTTCGAATCGGACGCCAAGCCGGAAGCCGTGTCATGAATGAAGACAGGGCACACATCACAGGCGATCTCCAGGAGATACCCGGCGTCGGCCCGAGTATCGCCAAGGACATGCGGGACCTGGGCTACTCCGAGGTCGTAGACCTGAAAGGTGCCGATCCCGAGGCCATGTACCGCAGTCTGTGCGAACTCCGTGATGAACGCATCGACAGATGCGTACTGTACGTGTTCCGCTGTGCCGTGTATTGCGCCGACCACGAGTCTTACGACGCAGATCTGTTGAAGTGGTGGAATTGGAAGGACCGGAGTTGAGCACCACGCACCAGCAGTAAACGCTCTTCGGTTTGACGGAGTCTCAGTCTCACGCCAAAGCAATCTTTCCGTCATTGAGGGGATCGGGATGAAAGCCGTTCAAACACTCGGCGGCTGCGCCGTCGGGTTCACGATAGTCGCATTGGGCCCCGCTTGCTGTATCGATTCGGAAAGGGGCTCCACGCTTGTTCGCGACAGCGCCGGTGTGACCATCGTGGAGAGCAGTTCCCGAGCCTGGCGGGAGGGGTCCGGCTGGAGCTTCTCGCGCGAGCCCTTTCTTGCGATCGGGTCGGCTGAAGGATCGCCAGAGTACCAGTTCTTCCGCGTCGAAGGTGCAGCACAGTTGCCAGATGGCAGAATCGTTGTGGCGGACGGCGGCTCAGGCGAGATCCGGTTCTTCGACGATGCGGGACGTTTCCTGATGTCGACCGGCGGTGTCGGTGATGCGCCCGGCGAGTACAGGATGATATCCGCACTCGGCACAGGGCCCGGAGATTCGCTCTGGGTGTTCGACTACGGTAATCGACGGTTTACGGTGCTCTCCAATGATGGTGATGTGATACGGACGGTATCGTTGGGCGGATTTTTATCGGCGGCTGGCGCAGTTGGCAGATTGCCCGACGGCTCTTTCGTAGTAAAGGAAGGGTGGGGCCGGGCAACGGGAGGTGTCACGCGCACGGGCCTAACGCGCGACCCGGTAGCGGTGGCGGTGTTCTCTCCTAACGGAACCGCGACAGATACTCTGGGGATGTTTCCCGGACGAGAAGTGTTCGTCAGTGTCGAGGATGGGCGGGCCGTGATGAGTGCTCCTCTCTTTGCCCACAACGCTAATGCTGTGATTCGTGGTGACGGTGTTTTCGTGGGGGTCCAAGAGAATCTCGAGGTCGGTCTATACTCGGGCGACGGCGCTCTGCGGCAAGTTTATAGTGTTCCGAATGCCGATTTGAGCCTCAGTGCAGCAGACATCTCCGTCCGCAGGGAAACGGTGCTCGCAGGATTGCCGGAGAACAGGCGCTCTCAGGCCGGAGACCAACTGGACGCAATGGATGTTCCTCACACACGTCCGGCATACGGTAGGCTTCTGGTCGGTGAAGACGGCAGCCTGTGGGCCGCGGAACAGACCCGCTATCCGATGACCCCGAGCGTCTGGACCGTTTTCGGCCCTGATGGTCGTTTACTCGGAGAAGTAGTGACCCCGGACCGATTCACTCTTTATCAAGTCGGCAATGACTGGGTTCTGGGAGTTGGGCTCGACGATTCTGACGTTGAGCACGTACGACTCTACCGCCTAGAGAAGTAGCACCCCGCGTTTTTCCGCACCACTCGGCGTCGGATTGGTTGTGAACCGACGTTCCATCCGATCTATGTTCGTTTCATGCAATCCTACGAAAAGCTCGATGCCTGGAAGGTGTGTCATCAACTCACACTAGGCGTGTACGAAGCAACGAAACCAATGCTCGATTCCGAACCGGATATCGCGCATCAACTTCGGCTTGCGGCACTGCTTGCCGCGTCGAAGCTTGCTCGCGGCGCCGGAACTGGAAACAAGACGATGTTCCGGGAATGCGCGGGCATGTCGGCGGGCCACCTGTCGGAAGTGAGCTATCACCTCAACATCGCCCACGTAATGGGGCTGATACCTGATGCAACGCAGCAGAAACTCGATGCGTTGCGGGGGCGTGCTTTGTTTTACATCTGGAAGCACTTGATCAACCCGCCCACGCCCCCAGAGGTCCAAGCAGCAGCCGGAGATGACGAGGAGTAGGCGGTCGCGCGTTTCATCGCCCATGTGCTATCATCGGCCACCACTCGGCAAAATCAAAACTGTCGGGATTTCGATGGCAGCTACGACACGTTTCTTCCGTGGGTATCCTGCCGCCGGCCGCTAGGAATGCTTGGTGATCGCTCATCGCATTCGACGCCATGTATAGAGAACCCGGCCCGTGACAGCTCTCGCATCCAACGCCCTCACTCTCTGTGAAGCTCGCGGCAAATAGTGCGTCGGGATCTTGAGCGCCCGTTACATGGCAGAGTAGGCACCGATCGTCAGATCGCGGATCTTCCATGTCTTGAAAGTGCGGACGGAACAATGCCAGCTCGAGCGACCATGTGGTCGCGAGCCTCCAGTATGCGGCTCCGTGTCTGCTACTCACCCAAGGGACGTACTGATTCCCGTGCTCCTGAGTGATGTGGCAACTCCGACAGGCCTGAGAACCGACATAAGTTGGGTGGTCTCGCCTGGACCCACTAACCGAACGCCTCAGGAAACTCACCTCGATTTCACTCACCGCGCCGTCCTCGCCTCGTGAGAACGTTACGTTCCACGGCTCGGACCTGCAGTAGAACGAATCCACCCCAGTCGCATAGAGCTCATCCGGGCCGAAATCTTGGAGCACCAGGCGACCACCTTCAACCCAGACTTTGAAGTGGAAGTTCTCGTCAACGTCGAACAAACCCTGATATTCGTACAATGTCGATTCCGCGATGGGGATCTCGGTAGGGCGAACAAAATGGAAGTCGGCCGGCACTAGCCCTTCGGCATCCCTCCGTTCCGGGTCTGCGCCAGCAGCTATCAGCAGGTCGACGAGCACAGGTTGCCCGGCACGATACGCCACATGCAGCGGTGTCCAACCCTCATTCGTTTGCGCGTGCAGGTCGGCGCCTGCCTCTATCAGCAAGCGAGCCGTTACCGGGCACCCACGCCGTGCGGCAACATGCAGAGGAGATCGTCCCCAACGATTCTGGGTGGTCACGTCCCCACCTCCGTCGAGGAGTAGTTGCATCATGTCGGTTCGATCGTAATGCGCGACCCGATGTACCACTGTGCCTCCATCGCTGCCAATTCGTCCTACTGGGGCGCCTGCGGCCAGAAGCTGTTGGAAGATGTGCCAATGCTTTCGCACTGCTGCCCAGTCGAGGGCCGTCATGCCTCGAACGTCAACTGCCTGTGCCAGAGCGGGATCTTCCTCGAGGGCCTTGCGGACTGCATTCTCGTCTCCGCGCCGCGCGGCGGCCACAAATTCTCGAGCCCTGTCTGTGCCGTCCTGTATCGGGTCGGCGCCCCCGTCGATGAGTGTCCAACTCGACACGGTGACCACTACAGCGAGAACCGCAATTCCCAATGTGTTCGTCATCTCTTACCCACGGTTGAGTGCCCTCTAGTTTGTCTAATGGAGTTGGCATCTGTCAATAGGAACATGGAGGTTGTACCGAAACGACAACGCGATGATCCATGGGGTTACAGAAAGAGACGTTGTGGCGAGATTACTGTGTACGATTCGCGCGGGTTTTGAGTAGATAGTTTTCAGTAGTTTTTTATATTGAGTACCCGAATCTAGGAATGACCCGGCGGCCCCTCGGTAGTGTGGAACGCCAGCTACCCCGCCACGTACCTATTTGGTGACCAACAAGGAGGCTGCTCCATGCGCAGCATACGGTTTTTTCTTTTCATCCCTTTCGCGTTGCTGGCGCTGGGTGCCTGTGCGGGAGGAGACGCAGACGCGGATGCCGAGCGAGATCTGAATCTCCCGCCTGCCGAGTCGATAGCTACGCTGGGCGACACTGCACTGGGGGAACCCGAAGAGCCGGCTGAAGAGCCAGCGGCACCACCAGTCCGCCCTCCTCCGCCTCCAGCGCTCGACGAAGGCACCAGCATTATGCTCAGTGCGTCGGACACGGTCGAACTAAGTGATGACGTTGTTGGTCAGAACATCTTCGCGACCGCTATGGAAGGATTGTACGACTCACGGGGCAGGGAAGTGATTCCCGCTGGTGCCGTGTTCCAGGGCATGCTGACGAAGACCGAGGTGACAGACAGTACAGGGACCACCGAGGTAATGCTGCTCACTTTCCAGCAAGTCAGCTTCCTCGGTAACAATTATTCTCTCGAAGCGCGCACAGACAGCGTCGGTGTGAGAACGGCGGCTGGCAGTGTTGGCTTGGATGAAGCTGCCAAGATCGGCGCAGGCGCAGCCGTGGGCGCAATCGCGGGCCGTCTCATTGGCGGCAATCGGACCGGGACCCTAGTTGGTACGGCGGTTGGAACTGCTGCAGGAGTTGGCATAGCGATGGCGACTCGGGGCGAAAAGGTGATGCTGGATGCCGGCTCGTCAATTCGGATCGTACTCACCGCTCCCTTTGTGCGAACCTAGTGAAACTGACTCGGTAACCGAGTACGTGCTGGCAATGGGGGGCTCGAGCCCCCCGTTGTTTCTGTTCGCGGTCAGACTGCCAGAACAGAAGTTGTGGCTGAACGATCGAAGCTGTTGAAAAGAGCAGGAGGATGGTTGGAACTATGCTGAGGCGAATCTCTGCGGTGTCTGTCATGTGTTTTCTCGTCGGAGGGTGCGGTGGTGCGGTCGAGGGGGGGGGGGCGCTGGAATCCGATCTGAATCTCGTGTTTATCGCAAACGAGGGCGTACTCGTACACACCGATACCGAGAAGGTGCTGATCGACGCCCTGTTCACGGACCCAAATCCGGCGTACGCTGCTCCCACGGCAGAGATGCTGGATGGTATGGTGCATGGCAACCCACCCTTCAACGATGTTGCTCTCGCGCTGGTGACACATAACCACCCCGATCATTTCGATCCCTCGGTCGCAGGTCGATTTCTTCGGAACAACCTGGAAGCGGTGCTAGTGGCACCGCTTGATGCGGTCACCGTCATGGAAGAGAGCATCGAACAATGGACGGATATCAGCCACCGCGTGATTTCGATTTCACTCGATCCCGGCGACAGCATGTTGCGCCACATCGACGGCATCGCCGTAACCGCCTATCGGACACTTCACAGCGGCCAGCGCGAAGAACCGCAAAACCTCATGTACCTGGTTGAGATGGAAGGCCGGACGTTCTTCCACGAAGGTGATTCCGATGGAAGCCCGGCCACTTTCACGCAGCTTGGGTTGGGGGACGCGGACATCGATCTTGCCCTGGTTCACTTCTGGTTCCCGACCAATCTCGAGGCCGAGCGGATCCTGCAAGGGATTCTGAAAGCGGATCATGTCGGGTTGTTTCACCTGCCGAAACGGCTCATGGAAGATGCGCCGGAAACGATCGCTCAGGTTTCCGGGAACTATGCCGATATGTTCTTGCTGATGCATCCGGGGGAGACGAGAACGTTCCCGCAGAATGCCAGCGGTCGGGAAAACTGAATATCCAATATCCAGGTGTTCATGGCTTGAAGATTGGTGACCTTGGCTTCGGTATTCAGATTTTGTTGTCCATCGGTTCTCTCGGCGACTGAAGCGAGTGATCGTCTTCCAAGACACGGCCGGAGATTCTGTCGAGTAGGTCGGAGAGAATTCGGGTTCTCCTATCCTTCAACTTGCGTAGTAAAAACCGCGCAGCTATACCGCCTGTGCCAATCGCTGCGGCCCAAGCCGAAAGACCGATTTGCCAGGTGACACCTGGAACACCTTCGAGAATGGCAAATATCCCAATGCAAATGGCGACTATGCCACCTGTTGCCATGAGCGAATGCATTCCGGCGCTCTCGGTGATCCGTATCGTGGTTCGCCCGCCCTTTGGACTCACCATCACCTGCGTCAGACGTCCCGAGCCCTCTAAGGAGTTTTGAAAGCTCAACGAGTTCCACGATAACGATTTGCCGAGCGTGGGGTTGATTCGACCAACTTCTCCCATTACTGCGCGGATTTCCTCGAGCACTGCCTCGTATCCGTCCTCCGGGAGTTCTTTCTCGACGACGTGGTCGAGGTTCACTCTCGTCGAAAACCCCGATGCACGTCGCTGTGCAGGACCTGCCACCTGTTGGTTGGCGAGTTCCGCAGCATCCCGCACGTGTTCCGGAGGAATCCCTACCTCGGCTGCGATCTGCTGAATTCCCCCCATTGAGAGGGCATCACTTTCGGTGCGGGCATTCGCCTGCATTTCGGCGGCCTTCTGAATGATGTCTCGCGCCGTTGCATCGTCATATCGCGCAGAACTAGCGCTTCCCGAAACAACTGCACCCACAAATGCCAACGGCGTCTCGAAACGTTGGCGTGGGCGCTGTGCCATCGCGCGAGTCAATGCCTGTTCAACTGCTCCGGGTAATGTGTCCAAACAAACGCGGTGTTCCGGCAGGATATCCGAGAACCGACCGAGCCTAACTTCATCCTCGATTGGCCACATGCCCGGCGTGTCGCCCACCAGCATTTCGTACAAGACACAGGCCAGGCTGAATACATCGGTTCTCTCGTCCAGGTCCGTGTTGCCCGCTGCCTGTTCCGGACTCATGTAGCCAGGAGTGCCAAGTGGGAACCCGGTGCGAGTGAGCGCCTCGCCTCCCGCAGTGGAGATTGCTTTCGCTATGCCGAAGTCGGCCACCACAGCGTGTCCCTCTGACATGAGTATGTTCTCGGGTTTGATATCTCGATGCACGACGCTCTGACGGTGGGCGTAGCTCAACGCGTCGGCAACCTCTTTCGCTATATGGAGCGCTCGTTCCAGATCGAGCGGTTGTTCGCGATTCAGGAGGCCACGTAGCGATTCGCCCTCCACATACGGCATCGCATAGTAAAGCACTCCATCAGCCTGTCCTGAATCGAGTAACGGCAGAATGTGTGGGTGATTCAGTTGCGCCGAGATTTCGATTTCACGCAGAAACCGATCCACGCCGAGCGTCGCAACGAGTTCAGGCTTGAGCACCTTCACCGCAACCTGGCGATTGTGTTTGGCATCTAGAGCCAGGTAGACGGTCGCCATACCACCGCGGCCGATAACGCGCGAGACATCGTATCGCCCGGCTAGAGCGGATGCTACCGTGTCAGGGATGCCGTTGTTGCTTGTCATGAGATACGGTGAGTGTGCGTAGTGAGTGGTGAGTGGTCGGAGGGTAGACGACCCACCACTCACCACTCACGACTCTCTGCTGACTATCTCCCCAAAGCTGCGCATGTCGATGTTGCCCCCACTCACTACCACGCCCAAGCTCCGACCATGACTGCCGACCTTTCCGGCTAGCACGGCCGCGATACCGACTGCGCCGCCGCCCTCAACGACGAGTTTGTGCTCTTTGGCGGCGAAGGCCATTGCCTGTTTGATTTCATCCTCAATCACGATTACATGCTCGTCGACGTAGTCGCGCACGAGTCCGAAGGAGTGCTCGTTGTCGAGACCGATGCCCCCGGAGAGTGCACTCGCCACGGTTTCGTCTTCCGGGAATGGTGTTGGTTCTCCTAGCTTCAGGCTCTCGTACATCACTCGTGCATTTTCGGCAGAAACACCGATTACGCGAATCGAAGGATCTGCGGTTTTCAACGCGTATGCGATACCGCCAATCAAACCACCTCCCGACAGAGGGACGGCAACACTGTCCATCGACGGGAGTTGGTCCAACAGTTCGAGTCCGATCGTACCTTGCCCGGCAATGACGTGCGGGTCGTCGAATGGGTGCACAAAGGCCAGACCGGTATCCTGCTCCAACTCGAACGCATGTTCCTCAGCTGCGTCATAGGTGTTTCCGTACAGAACGGCGTTGGCACCGTTGCGCCGAATGGCTTCGAGTTTGGACACATCGACCCACTCGGGTACGACGACGGTAGCGGGAATGCCGAGTGAACCTGCAACGTATGACACCGCCAATCCGTGGTTACCGCTCGAACATGCCACCACTCCGCGCTCTCTTTCCTTTTCGGAAAGCGAGAGGATCTTGTTGGATGCACCTCGGACCTTGAAAGACCCGGTGACCTGGAGGTTTTCCAGCTTGAGGGTTACCGGCGTATCGACGAGCTCGGTCAATGTCGCAGACGAAACCAATGGTGTTTGAATCGCTATGTCAGCTATCGCCCCTCTTGCCGCGGAAACATCGTACAGCGTCGTCGGAATCTGGGTCTCGTCACTCATTTGTCTTCTGCGGATCCTCTCGTCAGCAAACGCTCTGCGAATTCCAGGCGCTCGTGGACATCAGAGATTTCGGCTCCAATGTGATCCCGCATATACGCCGTCTCCGATCTCAGAGCCTCTACCGACTCGATGAGCCTCTCGAGATCTTCTCCACCTGTCGCGAGTTCTTTCTTTCGAATCCACGCGCTCACAACCATCTTGATTGCTCCAAGCCCCATAGCACCACCTGCCAGCGCTCCGAGCACGATGATGAGCAAATCGATGTTTGACGGAGTCACATATGCTCCTTTGAGGGGGCTCCTCATACTCGCACCGGCGGCGAGGTGGGGCAAGCTCTGACAGACCAAGCCACAGGATTGTGCTCGCCTTGCCGGCAGCCGATTATTGAGCACTAGCGATAAGTCGGAATCCAGCCTCGTTTTGAATCGGTTCGGGAGGATGTATGTCGAGATCGGTGCAGCAGCTATTTGGAGTAACGGTCGCGTTGAGCGTGTTGGTATTCTTGGGCGAAATCTCCGCACAGACTCTACCTGTGCTCGATCCGGAATACACGCGTCAGATCACGCAGGAAATTTCAGGTGATGCGGCGTACGAGCACATTCGATTCCAGACGCAGTTCCATAGGCCGCGGGGAGGGTCGGATGGTCTATGGCGGGTCGCCGAATACATGGAGCGGACGGCGCGTGCGGTTGGCCTAACAGATGTTCAGCTGATCAAACAAGCCTATGCAACTCCACCCTGGAACGCGCGTTTTGCCGACCTCTGGATAACCGAACCGGAACCCGAGCGGATCGCAAGCACCATTCAGTCCGTTCTGCATCTGGCAGACTACAGCCGGCCTACTGATGTCACAGGTGAGCTGATCGACATCGGAGCCGGAACGCCGGACGACTACGACGGTGTGGATGTGTCTGGCAAGGTTGTTATCACATACGGAAACCTCGGTGGCGTGATGCGTGAGCTCGTGGGCAACCGAGGGGCGTTGGGGGTTCTCTGGTACCCGAGCCCGTTTTCCCCCATGAGTGGTACTTCGGGAGCTGGTCTTTCGCGACCAGACCAACTGCGCTGGATCAGAGTTCCGGCGCAGGGGTCAGACGGATACGAGCCGACGTTTGCGTTCGGGATCTCGGCACGACAAGGGGTGAGGCTCAGCCATATGCTCGCTGCCGCTGATGAGCCGGTAATGGTCCATGCGGTCGTCGATGCATCCTTTGAGTCGCAGCAGGGCACTGAGCCCTGGCAGGTGATGGTGGAGGGGTACATACGCGGAACCGATCCAGGCCTAGGTCAAGATGTTGTACTAACCTCGCACCTCCAAGAGGAGGCACAGTCCGCAAACGACGACGCAAGCGGGGCGGGAAGTATGCTGGAGATTGGACGGGCGCTCAACCGCTTGATCGAGGAAGGACGGATTCCCCGGCCCAAACGGAACATACGGTTCTGGTGGGTGACGGAGATCTCGAGTCAGCGGCAATACTTCGCAGACAATCCCGAGGCCCATCACCAGATGTGGGTGAACATCAACCAGGACATGGTCGGCGCCAATCAGGCCCAAGACGTTATGCGCAAACAGAACATCACTCGAGTGCCAGCCGCACGGTTCCACTTCTTCAACGACGTGGTCGAATCCGTGATCGAGTACATGGTGACCACCAACAAGTACGAGCTGGCGCAGGCGCAGGCAGGAACCCCGTTCTATCCCGAACCTCACGTTGCGCATCTCGGCAGCCGTCATCGGTACAATGCCGAGGTGATTTTCTTCCACAGCAACAGCGATCACATGACGTTCAATGAGGCTCCGATAGGAGTGCCTGGAACGAGCTTCACGAACATGCCAGACAGATACATTCACTCGAGCGATGATGACTTGTGGAACGTCGATCGCACGCAGCTCGGTAGAAATGCCGCTGCGGTTGCCCTCATGGCATACGCGATGGCAAGCGCCGATGCTGAGAAGGCTCCCTCGTTCACTGCGCAGACCGTAGGCAGAGGTATGGAGAGGCTGGGTCGTAATTTGCGCCTGGGCCAGACCTGGATCGCAAACGCAGAAGACAAGGAGACCGCGTACTTCCAGGCAATGAACCAGGTATGGTATGCCACTGAACGTGAACGTATCGCTATTACCTCACTGGCGGAAATCGATGCTTCAGTAGCGAACTCAATTGACGAACTACTGGAGGAGCTCAATCGGCGAGCGATTCAAGCGCACCGGGAAACGGAACTAGCCTACGTTAGGGTGATAGGTGAACAACGCATCCCGCGTAGGGAGAGGTCGGCAACAGAAAACCGTCTTGTAGCCCTTACGCCCACGATATCCGCTGGTCCTACTGAATTCCTAACGGGTCGCGGCCGGATCTCTGGAGTGCGTGGTCTTCACGGGTTGATGGCGCACGAGATCCTGAATGCCATCAACGGTGAGCGTAATGGATTCGACATATATCGCTTTGTTGCAGCCGAAGCCCGTGAGGCGGGTGCGCACTACTACGGTCTCGTCACTGCAGAAGCGGTACTGCAGTACCTTGAGAATGCGGCGGAGGCGGGTTTGGTGAGTTTGCGATGAAGCGCGTAGACCAATCGGAACAGAGCTACCCAATCGTAGATCTCCACTGCGACCTTCTGTCGTATCTAGCGAATGTCGACGGTGCCACAGTGGACAACACCGACGACATCGACTGTGCCACGCCGTATCTGCGCGAGGGGAACGTCAAGCTGCAGGTATTGGCCGCATATGTTCCCACCGAGTCGCACAGCGCGGAATTGGCAGCAAACGAATTTCGTCGTTTTCGGGATCTTCCGTCGGAAAGTGCGGACTTCTTTCGTCACGTCGCAACGACGGATCGGGCTTCGGAAATGCTCGGGGCAGACGGAACTGGTGTGATAGCTGCTATCGAGAACGCCTCCGCTCTTTGTAACGAATCAGAGCCGCTCGATCTAGCGTTTTCACGACTCGAACAACTCGTAGAGCAAGCCGAGAAGGTGTTGTACATCACAACGACACATCACAGTGCCAACCGCTTCGGCGGTGGCAACATGACGGATATCGGATTGCACGACGATGGCAAGGAGCTGCTCGACCACTTGAGCGGGATGGGCATCGCAATCGACTTATCTCACGCAAGCGACGCGCTGGCTCGGGGCATCGTGGATCACATCGACGCCAAGGGGCTGAGTGTCCCGCTATTGGCAAGTCACTCAAACTTCCGGGCAATATGCGATCATGCACGAAACCTCCCGGACTGGTTGGCTCGAGAAATCGTCGACCGTGGTGGGGTGATAGGCATCAACTTCGTTCGCGCGTTCGTGCACATGGACGATCCATCATATTTGGAGCGCCACGTGCTCTACGGATACGAACTTGGTTTCAGCGACGCCATGTGCTTCGGGGCCGATTTCTTCTACTGGAAAAACTCTTTGGATCAGGGCAGGGTGCCGTTTTATCATCCCGCGCACGAGAATGCTGGCAAGTACCAGGAGATATTGGCATCCTTCGGTCCAGATATCGGGCAGGATGAAAAGCAGGCGCTCGCCTACGGCAATGCGCTGAAGTTCTTGGATCGACTTTGGAGTTAGGGAAAACGCGAAGCGGCAGGTGGACTCCTCCACCTGCCGCTCTGCCACCTCTGCCACTCTCCCGCCGCAGTCCTAGAACTTTATCTGCATTGTGACTTCAATGCTGTACTCGGTTGGTACACCGGGTAGGGAATGCTGCAATCCGTCGTAGTTCACTATCCAATAGTTGCCCTTGTAGAACTGCCATGCGAAACCAATGATGAACCGTTTGGTAGCGTCGGCCGTGGCACTGTTCGCATCACTGTCGTAACGATCGAAACGTCCAAACACCGAATACTCCTTGTGCTCCGGCATTCGAATCTCGCCAAAGAAGGAATACCCGTTTTGGTCGAGGCTGTTGCCGTTGGCGTCGACGGCGGTCCCCTTCTGGTTGCCTGTGCCGGTGTAGTACTGCGCTGTCGCGTTCAAGTACTGGCTCTCGAAGCTGACCATACCGTTTAATACGTTCCAGTCGGGTGCGTCCGACGTATTGCCGTCGCCCGTGATTCCCATAGCGGTGAATTGAAGACCCGGTACCACGTCAGGTAGTGGACGCACCGTCACGCGCCCCTCCAGGGCCATCGTGTTGTTTTCTGCGCTGGCATGATAGCCGCCGCCATTGAATATTCCAAACTGGAACGATCCCCAGCGACCCGCATAGCTGCTGTTGACGGTGTCCAAAAATTCATCCGGCATCTCCCTTCCGAAGTTTCCACCCACCAGCACGCCGAGGTCCGCCGAGTTCAATAGCCCAATCCGTTCTATGAACATGTGCCCCTGCATTCGGAACAGGTTGATGTGTTGCTCGAAGTCAAGCGATGGCACATGCGAAAGACCGATCTCGGCATAAGGTTTCCCAATGACGTCATTCCCGTCCGCCGTGAGTTTTGCATGCAGGTACTTGAGCCGAAGATTCCAGTCGCCTGAGTCGTCGTCTTGGCTGATGTCAGGAGTGACTCTGAAACTCAGGTAGTCTGTTATTGGCTTGCGAATATCGATGTAGCCGCGCTTCATGTTGAAGCGGGATACGTCTGTTATTCCTCCCGCGCCGTCGTGTCTCTCTCTGTATTCGTACCGTATGTATGTGGTCGTTCCCACCCTGAGCCCACGAAGTGCGCTTGGTAACTCCATTTGCGGAGCTGGGCTGGGCCCGCCGCTCGTGTTAGCGGCTGCCGGCGCTACCTGCGTCGGTGCGGTAAAATGGTATGCGGTCGCCGTATCCGAGTTCGCGAGTGTTGAATCAGAGTTGCTTTGCGCGGTAGACGCGAAAGGAATCAAGACCGAAAACAAAATAAGACATACTAGTCTTTGCATCGTGGCATTCTCCATTCCCCGTGGGTGCCAAGGCTAAGATTGTGTTGTTACACCGAATTGTGCGCGGTGACAGTAATCAGACCATGTGAAGGACTTATAAAGATCACGTAAAACTCTGAAACTTTTCCGTCTTTTCGGTCTTTGCGAGGACTCCCGCTATTCCATATGCGAGCGCTGCGAAAAGGAATAGCTCGGGCGTTCCTCTCTCCAACGCAATTAGTGCGGCCATTGGCGCTGCCACCACCGAAGCAAATCCGTTGGCGGCCCATGCCCACGCTATCCGAATTTGTGAGTCACCTACCAAGAGTCTGAGACCATGCGGGAACGGAATTCCCATCGCGAACGCAACTGGGCAGAGGAGCACTCCAGCCGTAACCACTCGCACAACCGGTTGGGCAGGCTGGAGTTGATGTACGGTGGGGAGCAGCACAGCGGCAAATACCATCAGGAACCCCAGCAGACTGAAGTTGATGAGCCAGGTTTTCTGAAGCGGAATTCGATCGCTCCACAGGGACCCGATGCCGGAGCACATCAAGAATGCGGAAAGTACTAGAACGACTGCATACACTGGATGGCCCAGAAGCAGACTCAACTGTTGAATTGCGGCGATCTCTGCAGCCATAAAGGCAAAGCCGATTGCGAAGAAGTAGGCGAGCGATGATCCGCTTGGGGTTGTCGTACTGCGCTTCGTAGCTATCACGACCGGGGCGACGAGCAACAGAAGCGCCAAGAGGGTGCTTTGCGCTAGAGTTGCCAGTAGCGCAATCTGTCCCCATTCGGCAAAGGGAAGCATCGCGCCACGCTCCTCACCCAAAAGCCCACGCAGGGATTGGAAACGTGTGAAGTGGTGAGGATACGGATGTGCGTCCGTGACTGGGGCGATGGTGAAGGGATAGGAATTCAGGAATGACGCGAGGCTATCCGGCTGCAGAACGGCGGTCGAGGCGGTTCTGAATAAGGTAGGATCCTCGAGGTGATTGAAGACGGACTGTGGTCGTGCGAGTCCAGGGCGCCAATCGATGTCGAATTGCCTGCTATGTGCCCAGCTTTGAAGGGAATCCAACTCGGCGTCAACAAAACCTGTGGGCTTGGCAATCACCGTCACAGTTCCCCAGCTCCGAACCACGACCAGCCCGTCTGTGACGTATTCTGGGGCGACGCGGCGAAGTGCTTCAACCATCGTCAGCACGACGCGCACGGTTTCTCTCGGCGGAATGGCCAGCCACCGAGTTATTGCGAGCATTCCGTTGCTCGAGAGCTTACGCATGTAAGCAGCGTAGGCGTCAACGGTGTGAAGGAAGTCTTCGCTGAGCGAGAGAACTCCCACAGAAGACGAGCCGAACTGGCCAGCCGGTGCCAGCGAGATCAGGTCGAACTGTTCCTGCGTGCCAGCCACGTAGCTTCGCGCATCACCAACAACCCACTCGCCTGTGCCCCCCGCCGCCTGGAGTCGCTCCATGGCCAACGTCCCGTGCTCGGCCAACTCGGGATGTAACTCTACGGCGACGACTCGCCGTGCGCCGTGCGCGATTGCACTCCTCACTTCGGTGCCACCACCCGCACCTAGGATGAGGACGTGTTGCAGATCTCCCATAGAGTAGGGAAGAGCCGTCGGCAGCCAATCCAGTACTGAGTCGGAAACAGCGCCTTCGCCGGAGATCGACGCACCAGCGATCTGACCGTCTACGAAAAGTGCCGTCTGTCGTGGAAACGGACCTGAGTACGCCAATGAGAGCCCGGGTGCATGCCGAAACGTTGGCGCATCCACCGCAACAACCCATCCTACAGGATTGGGGCTTTCAGAAATGCGTCTTGCACCTGGGTGAGCTTCCACCTGAGGCAGAGCCTTGTACGGGGAAACCTCTATTCGCCAGAGGGGTGCAACGCAAACCGCCCCCGCTATTGCAAGGGCCGCCCAAGTCGCCGCACGCGTCGCTCCTACGCGAGGTGCCGCGATTCCGGCAACGGCTGCGATCAACGCCGGAACGGCGAGTGCACGCTCCGGCAACGCAACCCAGAGCACTCCGAGCGTCGCCAGTGCTCCGAATCCCGATCCCAAAAAGCTCGCCCCATACGTAGCACCGGGACGGTCTGGGTGAAGAACCAAAGCCAGCAGAATGACCATCGCCGCGACGGCGAATGGAAGAGCCAGTAGACCATACACAACCGCCAATCGGAACCATTGACCCAAGTTCCAAGCAAGCTGGGTAGGGTCGAGAGAGATTTGATGCACGAGTGTCGGGCTCAACACGAGAGATGCCGAGGTCAGCACCACGCACCAGGTGAAACCTCTCTCGGCGGTTGTTTGCCCCGGTTTGCCGAACAGCGCCAGAAGAGTCCCGGTAGCTCCGAAGCCGAGCATTGCCACACCGATTGCCATGTAGGCGAAATGGTGGAAGTGCTCGATCGCGAAGATCCTGACTAGAATGATCTCGTAGGAAAGGCTGCTGGCCGCAACCAAAGCTACCGCCAGTAACCGCTTTGGGCGGACCATCCTCGTTAGCGTGTTCCGCTCAGCATGGGTACAAAACGCACGGGCAGGAGATTTCGCGTGCTAACCTGTCCGGCCGCATCTTTCTCGACCAAGATCAAGTTCTGAATGCCGTATACGCTGCCAACCGGAATCACCATCCTGCCGCCTGGTTTGAGCTGCTCAACCAGCGCTGGCGGGATGTACCCTGCGGCTGCGGTCACTATCACCGCATCGAAAGGGGCTTCCTCGGCCCAACCGAAGTGACCGTCCGAGTGCCGAGAGTTGACGTTGTACCCAAGGCGCTGCAATCGCTCTCGAGCGGCTCGGGCGAGCACCTCGAAGATCTCGACCGTGTATACCTTGCATCCAATCTCCGCGAGCACAGCGGCCTGGTATCCAGACCCGGTTCCCACCTCGAGCACCTTCATTCCGCGGTGAGGATTCAGAATCTCGGTCATATAGGCCACGATGTACGGTTGTGATATCGTCTGGCCATGGCCGATTGGCAACGGATGGTCGCCGTATGCCCGGAGTGTCTGATCGGCGGGCACGAATTCGTGTCGCATCACGGCTCGCATCGATCTCAAAGTCGCCGCATCGCCGACACCCCGGGCTGCGATCAGATCTACCATCGCATTGCGCCTTGGCTGGTACCGGTCTTCTTGGGCCCACGATCCTGGGCAAAGCGTCACGGCAAAGAGTGTCGCCGTAAGGACGAGTTTGCTGCGGTTGATTGAGATCACTGTTTTTACCAGGGAAATAGGAGCTTGTGGTATAATCGTGGCTGAGGGTGGTTAGTCAAGAGGAGAGGGAGGGGAGGGAGCGGAGGGAGGGGCGTTGCTCCCTCTTCTCCCTCCCCTCCCGCTCGGGTGGTGCAGGGCTTGGGGGGGCTCCTAAAACAGCTTCCCAATCAAACTCGGCTCCTTGTCTGTCCTCGTCCCGACTTTGATTGCGGTTGCCAGGCGCACGGTGCCCTCGGCGTGCAGCGTTTCGTGTACCTTTGCGATCGCTTCGAAGATCTGCCTGATATCGCCTTCCACATTTGTACCGTAGGAATGGAGCTGCACCTGAAGTCCCGACTCTTCGATGATTTTGTGAGCGCGTTTGACTTCTTTGCGCACTGACACTCCCGAGCCAATCGGGATTACCTGGATTTCTGCAAGTGCCTTCATTTCCACTTCCTCCGTTCTGGTGTCCACCGGCGAGAGTGAGCGAGGCATCACCGCGCCGCTTGCCGTATTATACAGCGAGGAGGGGCTGACATGTCTGTTGATTGTTCGCTTTGTAAGGGCTACGTCTGCCGCGAGGGGCGGACAGACTCTCCAACTGAGAATTGCCCTATGCACGCCGACTTCCCTGTCTTCGAAGACCTGTACTACTCTGATGAACTGATCGATAACGCCTACCGCGCCGCACTAGTCGAAGCCGAAGGCTACTGCGAATGGACCAGGTTGAGGGAGATCGCGGAATACTCTAAGAAACTGGGCATCGAAAGGATCGGTGTCGGTCACTGCGACGATATGGTACGAGAGGCGCATCTGACGGCGAAGTATCTCGAGTCGCAAAAGCTCTCTCCTATGCTCCCACCGACCGCCTCGGATTGTGATCCTATCGAGCAGGTGGAGTTCTTCGCACAAAACGAGACTCAGGCCAATGTTATCGCAGGCATGTGCGTGGCGCACGAGGCTCTGTTCATATCAGCGTCGAAAACACCAGTCATCTCGCTTGTGGCCCGCGATGTGCGGCTACAGCACAATCCCGTGGCCGCCTTGTATACGAGTGGAAGCTATTCGCGCACTCGGCTGTTCGAGGACCGGTTTGTCGCAGATTGGGCACCACCCAAAGGAAACGGACTGGGTGCGTTGAGGACGGCAGCTGCGGATCCGGCGGCCGCGGGCCCTATAGATGCAAACAGGTTGCAGGAGTCGATGGCGTTTGCCCGGTGCCTAGGAGCCCGCCAAATCGGGATCTCCTTTTGCACCGGATTCCAGCAGGAAGCGAGGTTGTTGGCAGGTGTACTGAGAGGCAACGGCTTTGAGGTGTCTTCGGTTTGTTGCAAGACCGGCGCCGTACCGAAGATCAAGATCGGGATAACAGACTCAGAACAGGTTCGGCCCGGAGAAACGGAGATGATATGTAATCCGCTTGCCCAGGCTGAACTGCTCAATCGCGACAGCGTGCAACTGGTGTTGAGCCTGGGTCAATGCGTCGGCCACGAAGCATCGACATTGGCATCGCTGAAATCTCCCGCCGTGTGCATCGTTGCGAAGGATCGAGTGTTAGCCCATAACACTGTCGCGGCGCTGTACGCCTTTGAGGGGCAGGCAACCCGAGGCTCATCGGCCAACTCATTGTAGATCAGTGGTTTGCGTGCTCTGGATGGGGCCGGATCAGCCTCTGGCAAGTGGTTCTGAGGCCCGGCAGGCGGACCGACCCAGGCTCCCAGCGCACTACGGCAACACCTTTGCCGAAGAAAGTTTTGGTCTCCCACTTGAAAAATTAGGTCTGGCTAATTTGTTTTCCAACTCTGTTTTCAGAGCCGTCCGATCGTCCATCAGCTTGCACGATCGACCGAATGGCTAAGCACGCAACGGCGGTAAATCTGTGGTGGAAACTTTGACCAACAACGTCCCCAGAACTGCGGTATTGGTGGGGAATCCCAACGTTGGGAAAAGCGTCATGTTCAAGAACCTGACGAATCACTACGTCATGGTCTCGAACTATCCAGGTACCACCGTCGAAATCGTCCAAGCCCGAGCTACCTTCGGTGACAGGCAGTACTCGATCATCGACACGCCAGGTATCAACGACCTTGCCACGCGCAGCGAAGATGCCCGGGTAACTCGGGAGGTCCTCGACGAGCATCGCGAGGCGACGATTGTCCAGGTCGCCGATGCAAAAAACCTGCGCCGAGCTCTGCTCCTCACGCTCCAGCTCGCCGAACTAGGTCGGCCAACGGTGCTCGTTCTCAACATGTTCGACGAGCTAGAAGAACGTGGAGGGCACGTTGACACAGCGAGGCTCTCCGAGATACTTGGCGTACCCGTCCTCACAACGGTAGCTCCGCGTAACGAGGGGACCGAGGACCTAGTTGCCGCTCTACCTAAGGCCTGTACTCCTGAGAAATCGTGGTTGGCCACGTCGCCCGTCGACGAGTACGAAGGCAATCGGGCCAGACTTGCACAGGTCAATGAGATCCTTGCGGAGACGTACTCGATCTCACAGCCGAGCAAGCCGTCGGTTAGGGTTTTGCTCGGATTCTGGGCCATGCATCCCTTCAAAGGGCTGGCATTCCTGGCGGCCGCCTTGTTCGCCATGTTCTGGTTTGTGGGGTTGTTTGGCGCGGGAAGCCTAGTTGACCTTTTCGAAGTGGGATTGTTCCAGCACCGCATCAGCCCCGCGGCCATAAGCGTCGTTGACGCGTTGATGCCATTCCCGCATACGCATGAAACAGAGGTGTTGCCGACTTCAGTTGGGATTCCGCTCACCCCGGTTCACGAGATTTCGCTTCTAGAATTCTCAAAAGAGGTGAAGGTGCCCGACTATTCGATACCACCGGGCGTCGATCTCTCGTTGGGTAACCACGTCGCACGGTTCTTTCACGATTTGCTCGTTGGGCCATTTGGCACGATCACTATGGCTCTGAGTTACGCTTTGGCGATCGTCTTCCCAATCGTTACGACGTTCTTCTTTCTCTTTAGCATCATGGAAGACTCGGGGTATTTCCCCCGAATGGCGATCATGGTCAACCGTGTCTTTCGCTTGATGGGCTTGAATGGCAAAGCGGTTATTCCGATGATCTTGGGGCTGGGCTGCGACACGATGGCCACGATGACCACGCGGATACTCGAGACACGCAAGGAACGCATCGTAACTACGATGCTGCTTGCTCTCGCCGTTCCGTGTTCGGCTCAGCTCGGCGTATTGCTTGCCCTCATGGCCTCGCTGGCCCCGGCTGGTGCTATGCTATGGCTCGGTTTGGTGATTGGGGTGATCTTCCTGGTCGGATGGCTAACCGCGAGGCTCTTCGATGAGGAGGCGAGCGACTTCATTTTGGAGATCCCCCCGATGCGTTGGCCACAGCTCTCCAACGTGTTGATCAAAACGGCAAGTCGCCTGAACTGGTATCTCAAAGAAGTCATTCCGATATTCGTGTTGGGTACCGCAATTCTCTTCTTGCTGGATCTCGTCAACGCCCTCGAACTTATCGCTCGTTTGGGGCAGCCGCTCGTTACGGGATGGCTCGGTTTGCCCAGCGACATGGCGAACGCTTTTCTGGTCGGGTTCATGCGGCGTGATTTCGGCGCGGTATACATTCTGGAAGCTGCCATGGGGCCCAATCCGGTGCTCTCGCCGCATCAGATTCTCGTGGCGATGATCACGATCACATTGTTCATGCCGTGCATAGCCAACTTCCTCATGATTGCCAAAGAGCAAGGTTGGAAGATTGCTTTTGCAATGGCCGCGTTCATCTTTCCTTTCGCGTTCTTCGTGGGGGGATTCGTCAACCAATTGGGACGATGGTTTCCGAATATCTGATTTGCCCGATGTGCGGGTTCGAGTTTCAGAAGACGGACACGCTCTGTTCGCATGGGTGCCCTCTGGGTTCCATGTGCAGCCTGAGTAGGTGCCCGAGCTGCGAATACGAGTTTCCCAAGACACCTAAGACGCTGTCCTGGCTTGCAAGAGTCTTCCGCAAGACTGAGGGTCGTGCACTGGATCTTCCTGCTCACGTGCGCACACTTCGGGAGCTCAAGGCGGGGGAACGCGGCAGAGTGATGTGCCTTGGTGCATCGTCCGACCGTGACAACTCACTTGCCGTTTTTGGACTTGCCCCTGGGGCGGAGATCATGCTGCTACAGCACCAGCCGGCCTGCGTCGTTCAAATTGGGGAAACTCAACTGGCATTGGACCCTGAGATCGCTGATTCCATTCTAGTTGACGAGGACGATGGTGACTTGGAGTGGCTCAAGGGGCGGTAGGGCCTAGCCGTACCTGCCTTCTACGTAGTCCGCCGTTTCTTTGTTCTCGGGTGTCAGGAACAGGTCGTCGGTAGGACGGTGTTCCACCACCTTCCCCATCAGCATGAAGACCGTCTCTTCGCTTGCTCTTCGGGCCTGGGCCATGTTGTGAGTCACGATTAGGATCGTGTACTCGCCCCTGAGGTCCCACATGAGTTCCTCGACTGCTTCTGTGCCGGCGGGGTCCAACGCTGAGCACGGCTCGTCCATGAGAATCACCGATGGCTTCACTGGCAGTAACCGCGCAATACAGAGCTTCTGCTGCTCTTCCAGCGTCAGGGAGAGAGCGCGCCCGCCAAGCCGGTCCTTAACGGCGTCCCAGAGCAACACCTCTCGCAGAGCCTTCTCCAGAATGGTGTTCTCTTCCTGCCTGCTGACCTTTTGTTTCCCGCGATGAATTCGATGGCTGAACAGCACGTTGTCTTTGATAGAGAGGGGCAAGGGATTGGGGCGTTGAAACACCATACCCACTTCCTTGCGCAACCGGACTGGTTCCACCGATGGGTCTAGCACGTCCTGACCCAGTACTCGCACGCTCCCGGTGGTGCGCACGTAACCCAGCCGCTCATTAATCCGGTTCACGGTTCTGAGGAAGGTCGTTTTTCCGCAACCGGACGGGCCGATGAGAGAAGTTATCTTGCCCTGCGTGATCCGCAGTTCAATGTCGAATAGGGCCTGGAAGTCTCCGTACCACAGGTTCAGCTGCTCGGTCTCGATAGCCGGTGCCGAACCGGACGGCTCCACCACTCCGCTCGGTGTATTGGCCGACAACGGACGCCCTGATGCAGCAGTGTCGGGCCTATCCAAACTTCCCCTCCACGTATTCCCGGGTCCGTTGGTCTTGAACCTCACCGGTGAAAAACTCCTCAGTCTCTCCGACCTCTACCATCTCCCCGTTGAGGAAAAATGCGGTCCGATGAGCCAGGCGGCGGGCCTGCTGCACGAGGTTGGTGACCATTACGATGGTCATCTCACCGCGAAGCTCTTTGAGAATATCCTCTATACGCATTGTCGTGACTGGATCCACGGCGATGGAAAACTCATCCAGCAAGAGCAGTTGGGGTTCCTGTGAGAGAGCCCTCGCGATAGTCAGCCGCTGTTGCTGGCCGCCACTCAGCATTGATCCCAACGAGCCGAGCCTGTCTTTCACTTCATCCCACAACGCGGCCCTTCGTAGGCACCGTTCCACGATCTCGTCCAACTCGGCCTTCTTCTTCACACCAGCCAGGCGAGGTGCCAGAGTGACGTTTTCGTACACGCTGAGAGGCAGCCCGACCGGAAGGGGGAAAACCACACCGATACGGCGCCTGAGCGCATAGACGTTCTTGAAGGTGTCGACGTTCTCCCCGTCGAAGAGGACGGTGCCCTTCACCCACATCCCGGGCACCATTTCATTCATCCGGTTCAATGCCCGAAGGAAGCTGGTTTTCCCGCTGTTGGCGGGTCCGATGATGCCAAATATCTCCTCTTCCCGAACCTGGAAACTCGCGTCCTGGAGTACCGTTTTGTCTTGGTAACCCAACGTGAGTCCCTTGACCTCCAACTTGATCGGAGTGCTGTCGTCCGCTCCCTGGGTTCCGCCGGCAGACCTCCCGTCGTCACTCACCACTTCTTCTTCCCTCGCAGGTAGACTCGGAATGCGACTGATACGGCATTCATCGCCAACACCATGGCAATGAGCACCAGGGCTACGCCGTATTCGAGGTGTTCGGGCACTCCAGGCACCTGGGTAGAAATCACGTACAGGTGTAGGGACATAGCCATGGTTTGATCCATTACCCCCTGGGGGAGAAACGGAAGGAAAAATGCCGCGCCGGTGAACATAATCGGCGCTGTTTCACCTGATGTTCGCGACACCTCGAGTATTACTCCAGTGAGGATGCCACTAATGGCGTTCGGCAGAACGACTCGGCGTATCGTCTGCCATCGAGTGGCTCCCATGCTCCAGCACGCCTCGCGAAATGCCCGTGGCACAGCCTGGAGAGATTCCCGCGTTGCGACGATGACTACTGGGAGTGTCATGATCGCCAACGTTAGGGACGCAGCAAGAATACTCGTTCCAAACCGGAAGAAGAGCACAAAGGCCCCCACACCGAACAGCGCATGTACGATCGAGGGAACTCCGGCGAGGTTGATAATTGCGAGGTTGATGGCCCGTGTGAGCCAGTTGTCTGGTGCGTATTCGGACAGATAGATGGCTGCTGCCACTCCCAAGGGAACGGATGCAAGCAGAGCCACAGACACAAGCCATATCGTGCCCACTAGGGCTGGCAAGATTCCACCTTCGGTCATGCCGTTTCTAGGCATCTGTGTCAGAAACGCCCAGGAGACCGCCGGAGAACCCTTGATAACCAGAACCGTGAGAATGGTGATGACCGGCAGCACCAGGACGATCGTCATCAGGAAGAAGAGGACTTTGAAGAGCCACTCCACCTGCTTGTTGCGCCGATTCAGGGCGGAGGCTTCGAACATAGTCTACTTCTGCCTCTTCACACCCCGCACCACCAGATCGGCGGTGAGGTTGATCAGGAAGGTCACCACGAAGAGGAGAATCCCCAGGGTGAAGAGTGCCTGGTAGTGGTCGGAGCCCATCGGGGTTTCCCCGAGCTCGGCAGCGATCGTAGCAGTGAGCGCCCTCACTGAATCGAAGATACTGTCGGGGATGTTGATAGCATGACCGCTTGCCATCAACACGGCCATGGTCTCCCCAAATCCCCGTCCGACACCGAGCAACACGGCGCCCAGCAGCCCATTTTTCGCGGCCGGAATGACGACCTTGACGATGATCTGCCACTTGGTGGCGCCCATCGCCTCCGCGGCCTCACGGTAGCCGTCGGGTACCGCCTTGAGTGCGTCCTCGGCGATTGTTGTCATTATGGGGGCAGCCATGAGCCCCAGAATGATTCCGGCGTTCAGAACGCTCAGCCCCACCGGTACCTCGAAGATCCGAATGATCAAGCCATTCATGATAGACAGGCCAATGAATCCCCACACCACCGACGGGATCGCCGCCAGGAGCTCTACGAGGATTTTGAGGCTTTCCCGGAGTTTCCCTGTTGCAAATTCGCCAATGAAGATGGCCGCACCGAGGGAGAAAGGGACTGACACTACCATGGCCAATCCAGTTACGGAGGCTGTGCCCAATATCAGCGCCATTGCACCGTAGGTTGGGTTGTTTTCTGATGTCGGCCGCCATGCGGGGGAGAGGAAAAACTCCTTCAGGTCCAGGGTGTTGAATATGAACCCCATGCCTTCCTTGGTGATGAACGCGAATATCCCAAGGATGAACACGATGGCCGAGATACCGCCCACGAAAACGAAAGCCGCCACCGCTTTGTCCTGAAACCAGGCCCAATCGCGGCGGTGGAGGTCGCCGTGACGGGTTGATACACTCCGCCCAGCCGGGTTTTGCGCGGACATGTTAGGGAGCAGCGTCTCAGCAGGCATCCGGTCCCACGAGAATCTGCATCAGGTCCCGCATGCGAGAGGTTATCTGTCGGTAGATCCCCTCCAGACGCTCCAGGGCGTTGGGGTCGTGCTCCCCGAACGGGCATGGCCCCAAGTCCCAGTCGAGGAACACTGTCTTGTAGGGAAGCTCTCCCACCATCTCCCGAGCCTTGTCATCCAGGCCGATGACAACGTGGTAGTGCACTGGCTCAGCCATGAAATCTGGAAGCCCCTTGGGTGCGAGGCCATCCATTGAGAAACCATGCTCTTGGAAAAAAGGAATCGCCTCGGGGCGCAGGGTGTCGGCCGGATCCCATCCCGCGCTGGTGAATGAGCCGCATTCAGCGAACGTCTTTCGAGCATATGCCTCGGCTACCAAGGCTCTGCAATCGTTCGAGCGATCGACGAAGATCACACGATAGACCTTTGGCTCCTTGGGTTCTCCCGTCGCCGCGAAGAGCGTTTCGTGCGCCACGTTCTCAGCCTGATCGGAGACTCGAAGAAGTACATACAGCGTTCTAACGAACCCGAAGAGATCCCGCACAGGCACTTCATCGCGTTCTCCCGCGGTAACCAGGTTCGCAAATGCATCGTCGTGAATCGCATCCATGCTGTAGGTGAGGCCCAAAGTCTTGAGTGCGACGTCAGAGTTCTGCTCTTGGAAGCCTGCCAACGCCTCAGACAGGCAGGTTCGGGCCTGTTGCGCCATGCGCTCGATGTCCCGTGCGATGCTCGCCTCTGGCGGGCCGGAGCACCTCAGGGCATGCCGGCATATGGTGACGGCGTAATCGCCAATTCGTTCGAGCGCAACGTCCAGACGAATGACTGCGGAGGCATAGCGGAGATGTTGCCCCACGGGTAGGTGCCGAACCACAAAACCGTGACACAGATCGTCGAGCTTTCTGGTCGTCCGATTGATTATACGATCCCGTAGGATGACCTCACCGGCCAAAGCATGATCAAAGTCCAGGAGGGCCTTAACAGCTTCACCGACCTGCTCCTGGACCAGATCCGCCACTTCCTTGAGCCCGGAACGGATCTCCTCGAGATCCATTTCCAGGCGCTTTTGATAATGGGTCACGTTCTGAATCCTTCCTCGAGAGGGCAAAAAGCCCGAGGAGGAAAAATAATCTAATGAACCTCGGTGGAGGTGCAGTTGAGATCGCCCCTGATGGGTGCGTATCCGGCTTCCATCAGGATGCACTGACCTTCATCACCAAGGATCCAATCCATGTAATCCTTGGTAGGCCCTTCTGGCTCCCCTGTCGTGTACATGAAAAGAGGGCGTGCAATCGAGTATGTCCGGTCCAGCGCCGTCTGTGTGTTGGCTTCAACACAGGTACCACCCTCTTCAACCGACACGCAGGGCACTTTCACGTGGTCGGTGGCGTATGCCAATCCGCTGTACCCAATCGCGCAGGGCGTGTTCTCCACGAGGTCCACGACGTCTTTGGAGCCATGCATGTCCCGCGAACCCAGCTTGTATTCCCCATCACCCAGCACCGTTTTCCGGAAGTAGGCATAGGTCCCGGAGTTGTTCTGGCGGCTTACGCGCACGATCTCGTCTGAGGGGCATCCAGGCACAGTTACACCTAGGTCAGACCACGAATCAAACGCACCGCCCTCGCCATAGATGGCGGCCAGCATGGGAATGGAAACATCTGAAATCGGGTTGTCGGGGTGCAGGAATACGGCCAATGCGTCATACCCTACCACGTGCTCCTTGGGGGCGACGCCCTGGGCATCTTGGACAGCTTGGATTTCGCTTTCACGGATTTCCCGTGATGCGTTGGCGATGTCTACCGTTCCGTTGATGAGGGAGCTGAATCCTGTCCCGGACCCACCCCCAGATACCGCAACAGTGACACCAGGCGTCTCTTGGCCGTAGACCTCGGCCCAGGCCTGGGCCACGTTGACCAATGTGTCTGATCCCTTGTTTCGAATCAGGGTGCGCGACTCGCCGGCCTGGCCTCCGCACGCAAGAGAGATGACCACTGCTGCCGCAAGCACCTTTGAGCGCTTCATTGTATTTCCTCGGATGAGAGAGGTTTTGCCAAATTCGTTACAGAATCAACGAGATTGAGGATAAAAACTGGAGTGGCAATTCCTTATTATCAAGGCAAGGCCCGCGATTGTAACAGTACCGTGCCCGAACTGTGACACGTTTGTTACAAACATGCATTTGGTGTAACTCTGCCCGCCAATTTGTCGTATTGTTCATCATGACTGATACACAACGCAAGCGCGACCCGCGCTACACACGCACCGTTGGCGAGAAGCCGGATTTGGGCCGTCGTTATGTGGAGAACGGCAAGGTCAAGATCGAGTGGTATGAGGGCGATAAGCGTCGTTCTCGCACCATAGGCGACAACGATGCCAAGACTCGCCGCCAGGCCGACGAGGAACTCGAGCGGCTGTTGGGCCTGACAGACTCGGAGCCTCAAACCGACGATCATGACGCGGACGTCGAAGATGCTGACGAAGAGTTCGACGAAGAGTATTGTGAGGAGCGCATCGAATTGGACATCTCGTGGCTCATCGAAGAACTCCGAACCCGAGCTGACGCCCTCATGGATGTCGCCGACGACCTCGCAGAAGCGTTCGAACGAGGCCTGGTGAACGTCTTGGACATCTTCCGTCAATCTGATGGGGCGGACGAGGAAGAAGAGGATGAAGAAGAAGACGTCGAGGATGCCGACGTCGTAGAGGAAATCGACGACTCCGACGACGAAGAGGACGAGGACAAGGACTGACGCTAATCTGGTGTCTTTGTGCTCGCCAGCTATGTCAGTCGTTGCGTCAACCTACCGAGAGATCTCTCGTGCTCTCGGTTCCGTGGATGGCGCTTAGAAATTGTGAAATGGCGGACTACCTTGCCGGTTGCCTGGCTCACGAGAGCCAGGTCACCGGCATCTGTTTGCTAGACCAAAAGGACCTGCGGTCCCGGATTGACTAACCAGCGGTGAATTTCCTATTCTGTGGACGAAGATTGGCATCCTCGCTCAACAAAGGCAGTGGAAAATGAGTGACCCAACAGTCACGTCGCCCGCAGTCGCGTTACCGAGACTCCCCTGTTCCGTGAGCCAACGCATGGATCTGCTTTACAAGACCGAATGGTCGGAAGATCTAGATTGGGAGCACGTTTCGGCCTTGGCAGAGTACGTCGATGCGTACCATGCTCCAAAGGGAGCGGCCGTATTCGAGCAGGGTGGGGAGGGCCACTACCTCTGCCTGTTGGTGGGGGGTGAGGTCGAGGTGATGATAACGGATTCCACGGGTGTTCAGAAGACACTAGCCCTCATCGAGACCGGCAAACCGTTTGGTGAGATGTCACTCATCGATGGAGAGCCACGCTCGGCAACAGCGGTGGCCAAAGTGGACAGCAAAGTTTTGACTCTGACACAAGACGAATTCCGCACGCTTTCCGAGAAGCATCCTCGTCTAGGTGCCATTTTGCTCACCAAGCTCGCCGAACTCATGAGCCATCGCCTGCGGCAGACGAGCGGCATGCTGGTCGAGTATTTGGAGGCCTGAAGCGGCTAGTCGATTGGGAAGGCAGCCTCTCCGATTGTATTCATTTCGTCCACACTGCGTTGGAAAGCTTCCGCCGATCTAGTCTCACCCGTCAGAACTTGGCCGAAAAGAGTGGAACCCTCACTCCAATCCTCGCGGAAGAACCGGCGCTTCGATTCAGACGGGTCAGCGATGTTGGCTGAGGGATTGGGAATCCCAGGTGCCATTGTCCTGAGCGAACATTGATAAGGCCGGGTCCCGTGTTTGCGTCCTCGGGTGCCGGTCGGCCCGAGTCGAATTTCTGGGTCATGAAACCACCTGCAATGAGACCCAGGGCGCTTGTGATTGTGGGGATCAGCACCGCGGTCTCTTTATCGTCCACGCTCATCAAGAGATCCAGGCCGAGGCCGGCTACCCCGCCCGCCAGGCCCGCTGCACTGATGATCCGAGCGCGGCCAGCTCCCATCTCCAACGATCGAGTGGCAAGTGCCGATGCCACGAGCCCGATGTTCCCACCCATCAAGGCCCATGTTAGGCCCGCGTTCTCGTCTTCAACGTTTGCTACCACCGCTCCAGCCAGCCCATACCACACCCCCCACCACGACCCCAGCTCGATCATCGTTGCGTCACCGTGCGATGGGTTGACCTTCTGAGCGACTACGGCGGCGCTGATCAAACCAGTCAATCCGCCGACGATTGCGGCGCTGAAGGGAGCCTCGTCCGGGTCGTTCTCCCAGGAGTAACAGCCGTAGACGTCGCAGTACTGCTCGGTCTTCCTGCCGATTCCGAGCACCTCGCGCCACCCTATGCCCTGCCAGGTCCCCCAGCGAGCGCCGAACCCTGTCAGTGTGGCCTGTCCAGAGCTCATTGGATTCCTTTCCACGAATGCCTTTGCAGAAAAGAAGGCGAGAGGAGCGCCAATCAGGAGGCCGGCACCGAACGGCTCCGGATCGTTCGCTCCGAACGCGGCAGGCACGGCAACACCGAGCCAGGCTCCGTACAGCGTGCTAAACGCGATCAGAGACGCCCGGCCGCTACGTTCGGATTCGCGCGCCTGCGACTCCGATAGCTCTGCTTCCGCTGCAATTGCTGCCGGAGTCCCAGGAAAATGGCGGACGATCAGGTCCAGGAGTTGGCGGGCGGCTTCGCTTTCGCCTTCCAATTCCAGCCGGCGGGTTGCCTCGTAGAGTACAGCTGCCGAATCGGTTCGGGTCACCTGACTTTGAAGCGGTGCCGCGGCTAGACATACACCCAGAGCCAGAAAGTAAACGGGAACCAACCACCGACGACGCTTCATCTGCCCACCTATCGAGAGAGGCTTCAAGAAACCTTCAACGACAAACTGCGGCGCTCCCGTCAAGTGAGGGTCAAGCCACATACACCGTCTTAATGTTGACGAATTCCTTGATCCCGTAGCTCGACAACTCGCGCCCATACCCGCTCTCTTTGATACCGCCAAAGGGTAGCCTAGGATCCGATTTCACAAAGGCGTTTACGAAACATGCACCGGCCTCGAGCTCTTCGGCCGCAATTCTCTCGCCTTTGGCGGTGTCCGAGGTAAATACGGCGGCGCCCAGCCCGAAACATGAATCGTTGGCGATTGCGATCGCATCCGCTTCATCCTTCGCAACGATGATTGCCGCCACGGGTCCGAATAGCTCCTCGTCGTACGCCGGCATACCTGCTTTCACGTTTGTGAGCACTGTGGGTGGGTAATATGCCCCCGCACCGTCGGGTACCTCGCCGCCCAACAGGCAGCGGGCTCCGTGGGCGATGCTCCTGGAAACTTGCTCGTGCAGTTCGCCGCGGAGGTCGGCGCGTGCTTGCGGACCCACCTCGGTGGCTTCGTCCAGCGGATCGCCCACCTTCATCCCACTCATTCGTTCGACAAACAAAGCTTCGAACTCCGCGCGCATCGGTTCCACGACCACAAATCTCTTGGCGTTAATGCAGCTTTGGCCCGAGTTGATGAGCCTGCTCGTGACACATGTTGGGACTGCGGCATCCAGATCTGCATCGGCCAACACCACATAAGGATCGCTTCCGCCCAGCTCGAGCACCGTCTTCTTCAGCATCTCTCCAGCCTTGCTTGCTACGGCTTGTCCGGCGGGCGTACTGCCGGTGAGAGTGACTGCCTTCACGTGCGGATTTTCGATGATGGCGTCCACCTGCTTGCTGCCCACCAAAAGCGTCCGGAACACGTTCGCGGGGAAGCCGGCTCGAGAGAACACGTCTTCAATCGCTAACGCGCAGCCGGGCACGTTTGAGGCATGCTTCAATACTCCGACGTTGCCAGCCATGAGTGCCGGTGCGGCGAACCGGAAGACCTGCCAAAGCGGAAAGTTCCAGGGCATGACGGCCAGCACCACACCGAGTGGTTGGAAGGTGACAAAGCTCCTTGTAGCGTCGGTCTCGACCGGCTCTTCTTCCAGGAACGACTCGGCGTTGTCGGCGTAGTAGTCGCATACCCATGCACACTTCTCCACTTCGGCCTTGCCCTGAGTGACGGGTTTGCCCATCTCGTTCGCCATCAGGGAGGCGTATTCGTCTACGCGAGCGCGCAGTACCTGAGCTGCAGCCTTCATCAACTCGGAACGCTCGCTGAAATCCGTACGACGCCAACCGGCAAACGACTGGTGTGCCGCTGAGACGGCCTGAACGACCTCATCAGGAGTCATCTCGGCGTATTCTCTGATCGTTTGGCCTGTGGCGGGGTTGATTGCGGCTATTGGCATGAGTGAATCTCCATCACGCTGTCGTCAGTCTGCTCAAATCCTTCAGCTGTTCCCGCGTTCCCAGCGCAATCAGCACGTCTCCAGGCTCGAAACGGAGCTCCGACGGTGGATTGGTGAGGACGGTGCCTCCGTCACAGCGCCGAATGGCCAATATGTTTGCGCCGGTCTTCTGCCTAACCTGACCTTCGGCGACGGTCTTGCCCTCTAAGTTGCACCTCGCTGCCAGCGTGAACTCTTCCAGCCAGAGCTCGAGATCTCCAGAATGCATTACGACGTCGAGGAAATCTGACACTGACGGGTATAGGAGCTGAGTGGCAATCCGTTTTCCGCCCATCATGTGTGGCGAGATCACGTGTGTAGCGCCGCCGTACCGCAGCTTCGCTTCGGATGACGAGTAGTTCGCGCGAGCCACGATTGTCAGGTCCTTGTTCAGCTGTTTGGCAGAAACGGTTATGAACAGATTAGCTGCGTCATCGCCGGTGGCCGCCACCAGCCCCGTGGCACGGTCAATTCCGGCCTGCCTCAGTACATCGTCGTCTTCGGCGTTACCGGTAATCATCGCTACGCCATTGTTTTGTGTGTCTTCAACATCCGTCTCGATCACGACGCATTGTTTCCCTCTCTGCTGAAGACTCTCCACTACCTGTGCACCGACCTGCCCGTATCCACAGACGATGAAATGGTCGCTGAACGAGTCGATTTGTTTTTGCATCTGCCGCCTCCGCAGTGTTCCGTGCAGCTCGCCACTCACGACATGATGGCTGATGGCGCTGAATAGGTAGGCTACAGCGGCCACCCCGGCCACGATGAGAAGCGTTGTGAAGAAGCGACCCTCGGGTGACAGTGGGCTTACTTCGCTGAATCCGACAGTCGAGAGGGTGATCACCGTCATGTACAGAGCGTCGGTGAACCCCCATCCCTCGAGCACCATGTACCCACCCGTACCGAGAACTGTGATTGTCGGGAGCAATATTCCGAATCGAACTAGGCGCGCACGGATGTCCCAGGATAGACGTGAGCCTTGCATTCGCATCCAAGTCAGGGTCGTTGTGGAAGAAAAGGTACATCGAGGGCGGACGGGCGGACAGGCGGACGGGCGGACAGTGAATCAGGCGCAACCGTATTCATCTGCGGCAACAAAAAACGAGGCGGCATGTTAGTGCCACCCCGTCCGACCTACCGACCGTCCGACCGACCGACCTACCTCCGCCCCCCCGGAGTTCTGATGAACACCGGTCTATCGGTGATGTTTCCATCCATGATCAGTACCGACTGAACAAGCACGACGTCACCGTTTTCGATGTCGCGCATGGCTTCTTCGAGATCGTCGACAGAGTTGACTCTCCGCTCGTTCACATGAGTTATGATCTCGAGACGACCTTGTCTGGGCGACGACGGAGCTAGCTTGCCTTGCGCTGGGCCGTCTTCATCCACCTCTACAACTGCGAGGCCTGACTCGACATTGCGTGGGAGTCCCAACTGCGTTGCAGAACGTCTGTCGAGTGGTTCGACAGAGACACCCAAACGCTCAACGGACGAGCCATTAAACTCGCTCGTCTCGGGCTCGGCAGCCGCCAACGTACGTACTGGTTCGGTGTCTGCTTCTGTGAGCCTGACTCGGTGGTTGGATTGATCTCCACCCCTTCGCAGCACCGTCACCTCCACGTACTCTCCTGGACGCTTGAAGCCGACTATCTGCTGAAGCTGCGCTACATAGTGAACCACTTGACCGTCTAGCTCTACAATGACGTCATTTGGCCTCAGGCCTGCCTGCTCTGCAGGGCTGTCCTCACCATTGAATCCGGAGAGCAAAACCCCACGGATCTCGTTCAGTCCCACGTAGTCCGCGATTTCCTGATTTACCTCGCCGATCCTCACGCCTAGCTGGGCGCGCGTCACTCTTCCTGAAGCGATTAGCTGATCCGCTACATTCCGCGCCAGGTTGATTGGGATCGCAAACCCATATCCGGCGTAGAAACCCGTCTCGCTGGCAATAGCAGAGTTGATGCCGATGACCTCGCCGCGAATGTTCACCAGCGGGCCGCCTGAGTTGCCCCGGTTGATTGCGGCGTCCGTCTGGATGAAGTCGTGGATTGACAAACCGTTTGCCGGGTCGCTGAGATCTCGCAATCCCTCCAATCGCCTTCCGCGTCCACTCACTATCCCTGCGGTCACTGTGAATGAGAATGCGTCACCCAACGGGTTCCCGACCGCGACTACCCATTGTCCCACCGACACTGAGTCGGAATCACCCAGGCTCAGATAGGGGAGATCGGTCTCGTCGACCTTCAGTACGGCTACGTCGGTCAGTCGATCGCGGCCGACAATGGTAGCTCGTTGGAGGATCCTCTGATCGAACAGCCTCACATCAACCCGGTCGCAGTCCTGCACTACGTGATTGTTGGTGAGGATGTAACCGTCGTCGGAGATAATGAAACCGCTGCCGTCACCGCACAAAGTCTGCTGGCGTTGCTGGTTCCTGAACATCCCAAACGGGTCCCGGCTCTGCTGGGGTTGTTGCCTCGTTTGACCGTCTATGTACACCACCGCTGGCCGCGCCGCCTCAGCGACAGCTGTGAAGGCGGAGCCCAACTCCTCGAGCGGCTGCGCTGCGGGAATCACCCTCTGCTGTGGAGCCGCGGTACTGAGAAAGGATGTGGGCCTTTGCGCCACCGAAGTTGTAGGGATGTCGACGATTGACGTGAACCCCACGGCGAGCACCGCCGTAACGACTACCAATCCTCCGAACCTGATCCATGCTCCAGTACGTTTCATAGCAATCCACTCATTAGAAATTTCGTCCAAACAATGACGGGCCTACACGATGCCCACATTGTCTAACCCCGGAGATGGGGCTGGAGTTTCCTCCAGCCACCGTCCGGGGCATTCCCTTCTAGTACTACTCTTTCGTCTCGTCCTTTTCGTCGACGATCTCGTAGTCGGCTTCAACTACATCCTCGTCGCTTTCGCCGGATTCGGATGTCGCCTCTCCATTTTCAGCAGCAGATTCGCCTTCTGACTGTGCCTGTGCTTCTTGATACAGCGATGCGCCGGCGGCCGAGTATGCCTGGCTCAGGTTCTCCAGTGCTTCGGTGATGTCCGCCGACTCTCCAGACTTCAGAGCGTTCTTCGCGCTCTCTACGGCTTCGTCCAAGCGCTGCTTTTGCGACTCCTCGAGCCTGTCTACCCATTCTTTGCTATCCTTCTCAACCTGCCACACCAGCTGATCTAGGCGGTTGCGGCTTTCAACCTCTTCCCTCTTGCTCTTGTCTTCCTCTGAATGTTGCTCGGCGTCCTGCACCATCTTGTCGATCTCCGAATCCGACAGGCCGCTCGATGCTTCGATGCGGATCTTTTGCTCCTTGTTGGTCGCCTTGTCCTTGGCCGACACATGCAGGATACCGTTTGCGTCGATGTCAAAGGTGACTTCGATCTGAGGCATGCCTCTCGGTGCGGGCGGGATGCCAGTGAGTTGGAACCGACCGATTGTGCGGTTGCCGATTGCCATCTCCCTCTCACCCTGGAGTACGTGAATCTCAACCGTGGTTTGGTTGTCTTCAGCCGTAGAGAAGACTTCCGTCTTCTTGGTTGGAATGGTCGTGTTCCGCGAGATGAGTACAGTGGTTACTCCGCCAAGAGTTTCGATACCCAATGACAGCGGTGTAACGTCGAGAAGCAGGACGTCCTTCACTTCGCCTGCGAGCACACCACCTTGAATCGCTGCTCCGATTGCCACAACCTCGTCGGGGTTCACACCCTTGTGGGGCTCCTTGCCGAAGAATCCCTTTACGACGTCCTGTACTTTCGGGATTCTCGTGGATCCACCAACCAGGATCACTTCGTCGATTTCAGACTTGTTGAGCCCAGCATCATTCAGAGCCTTCTCCATCGGTGGCAACAAGCGCTGAATGAGATCGTCCACCAGCTGCTCGAACTTGGCGCGCGTGAGTGACAGATTGAGATGCTTTGGTCCCGATTGGTCTGCTGTTATGAACGGCAGGTTGATCTCCGTCTGCGCGACAGTGGAGAGCTCCATCTTCGCCTTCTCAGCAGCCTCCTTGAGGCGCTGAACCGCCATCGGATCATTCGAAAGGTCGATTCCTTGATCTTTCTTGAACTCTGCGGCAAGCCATTCGATGAGCCTCTGGTCGAGGTCGTCACCGCCAAGGTGCGTATCGCCATTGGTCGATTTTACCTCGAACACACCCTCCGCGAGCTCCAGAATCGAGATGTCATAAGTTCCGCCGCCGAGGTCGAATACCGCGATCTTCTCCTCCTCTTTGCGCTCTAACCCGTAGGCGAGAGATGCAGCCGTGGGCTCATTGATGATTCTCAGAACTTCGAGGCCGGCGATCTTGCCTGCGTCCTTGGTGGCCTGTCTCTGCGAGTCGTTGAAGTATGCAGGGACTGTCACGACAGCCTTCTCTACCGAATGTCCGAGATAGTCTTCCGCGGTCTGCCGCATCTTTTGGAGAACCATCGCAGAGATTTCGGGCGGGGTGTACGTTTTGCCCTGAATCTCAACCGATGCGAGGTCGCCCTTCCCGGCGAGGACCTTATAGGGTACCAGCGCCTGCTCGTGCTCCACCTCATTCATGCGTCGACCCATGAAACGCTTGATCGAGAAGACCGTGTTGGTTGGGTTAGTAACAGCCTGACGTTTAGCTACCTGACCAACCAGACGGTCGCCGTCCTTGGTGAACGCCACGACTGACGGAGTCGTGCGCCCGCCCTCGGCGTTGGGGATGACGACTGGGTCTCCGCCCTCCATTACCGCAACCACGGAGTTCGTTGTTCCTAGATCGATCCCGATAACTTTGTCCGCCATTCCCCACTCCTTACTCATTAGTTAGATGCACGTAGTGATCGATAGGTCGCGAAGCAAGGCCTATACCAAATAAAACTGCCAAAATGGCAGTGTTTGTTGCGATCTCAGATAGCAACAAACGCCGTATTGTAATGTTTGACAAGCACTTAGCGGTATCATAGGTTGCGGCCAGGATGTTCCCATACAAGGACGACAATCCGACCATCCTGACACCGTATGTAACGGTGACCACCATCGTGCTCACGAGTTTGATCTGGTTGGTTTTCCAAAAAGCGGGAGCCGAGCCGGGATTATCTCAATCGGTCTGCGACCTCGGGGTCATACCTGCCCGGCTGTTCGGTGGTGATGCGCAGGCGATAATGACACAAAGAGGGCCTTTGGTTCTGTGCCCCGAGGCGCCGAGCTTCGCCTGGTACACGGTGGTGACATCAGTTTTCTTGCATGGTGGTTGGCTCCATTTGATCGGAAACATGTTGTTTCTCTGGGTGTTTGGGAACAACATTGAAGACGCGATGGGGCCTGCGCGATTCATCGTCTTTTACCTGTTTTGCGGTATTCTGGCCGCATTGGCCCAAATATTGGTGCAACCCGGATCACCCGTGCCTATGGTAGGTGCGTCCGGTGCGATAAGCGGGATCATGGGGGCGTATTTGGTTCTATATCCGACAGCGCGTGTGCACATGTTGGTGGTGTTGTTCGTGTTCATTACACGTATCACCGTGCCAGCTTGGGTTATGCTCGTGTATTGGGCGTTCCTGCAGGCCATCGGCGGCCTCCCCACGATCGCGGGGTCGGCGACTGGCGGAGGCGTGGCTTTCCTGGCGCATCTCGGAGGGTTCGTTGCAGGTCTGTTGACGATAAGACTATTTGCGAAACCGGAGCTTCTGGCGGCGCACAAAGCACTCCCCCGAATTGAATTGCACACTCGCCGGCCGCCAGGCCTTTTCTGACGTGTATCTCGCAAAGATCGTGGGGAGAGTTGTCGCGACCGTCAAACAAGACACGCTCCAGGCTCAAACCCTCCAGTGGATTCAACCCGTGAATGCGGATGGTACCGACCGCGGCAGCCCGATTGTGGCAGTGGATTCACTGGGGCTGGGTCCGGGAGAACTGTGTTACTACATCACTGCGAGGGAGGCGTCGTTTACTCTCGAGAATTCCTTCGCTGCGGTTGATGCGGGGATCGTTGGGAAGGTGGATTCGATTACAAAGGCAGAGGAGGCAGGAGAGCGTTGAATATCGAGCAGCGAACAACGAACAACGAGCAACGAACGCATTGGCAGAACCGTTCGACGTTGCACGTTGCCCGCTGCACGTTGCACGCTGCACGCTGCACGTTCCCCTACCGTCCGGTGTGGCAGAGCGTGGGGAGGTGAAATAATGTTCATCGCCCGCGTCTTCGGCGAAGTGGTCTCGACCCACAAGAACGAGCGTATCAAGGGAAAGAAGCTTCTCCTCGTGAAGCGGCTCGACTTAGAAGGCGAACCGGAGGACGCCGCAGAAGTAATTGCTATCGACGCGGTAGACGCAGGCGTGGGAGATAGGGTGTTGGTGGTTCAGGAGGGCAGTTCTGCAAGGACAGTGCTGGACGATCCGGACGTCCCGGTTCAGGCCGTCATCGTTGGGGTCGTGGATAGCGTGAACATCGAGAAAATCTGAGGTGCCGGCTATTGGATGAGCGAGAACTCGAACGGATCGCCGAGGCTGTGGTTGAGCGATTACGCGGCGGTCTAGTTCCCCAGGCAGAACTGCTGCAGCCGGACACCGAGTCGCCCCCTCCCCCGGAATTCCCTGATCTAGCCCCACTCATCGACCACACGCTTCTCGAGCCCGAAGCCACCCGAACTGACATCGAGAAACTTTGTCGAGAAGCGGACCGGCGCGGATTCGCTGCGGTGTGCGTTCATGGTAGCTGGGTCACGTTTTGTGCTGACCTGCTTGCTGAGTCGACGGTCCGAATCGCGACGGTCGTTGGCTTTCCGCATGGGGCCACGACGTCCGCAACGAAGGCCAAACAAACCGCCGAGCTGGTTGGCCTCGGAGCTAACGAGATCGATATGGTGGCGCCGATTGGCCGGATCGTCGAGGGCGACTGGGATTACGTCGAAGAAGAGATCGCGGCGGTTGTCAGGGCAGCTGAGGGAAACGCGGTGAAGGTGATACTCGAGACGGCGATACTTTCACCTACCCGAATCGTTCAGGCATCCGCAATCGCGATGGAGGCGGGTGCTCACTTCTTGAAGACATCCACGGGGTTTCATCCTGCTGGAGGCGCAACCGAAGACGCAGTGTCTCTTCTGAGGGCGGTGGCTGGCGATCGGCTTGGCGTGAAAGCGGCTGGCGGAATTCGGGACCGGGATGCGGCATTCCGGATGGTCGCTGCAGGAGCCACCAGAATCGGGACGTCGCGAGGTGTGGATATCGTTCACTCGTCGTAGTTCATCAACTTCCAACGCCCGCCGTACTCGAGCAACACATCTAGTATTGGAAGTGTTCCTTCCACCCCATCGCTCACACGCTTGACTTTCAGAACGGCCCCAAAATGCAAGGTGAATCCTTCGTATTGCTCGGCATCCTCCGAGAACTCGATTGACAGCAATTCGAACCTGTTGCCTCCGAACCTGGATATCGCCTGAGTGATGGCCTTGCCGCTGTTACGTTCGTTGAGCTCTCTAGCGTAATCGAACGGTAGGTGATTGCTCTCGGGAAGTCGTTCCCAAAGCAGCTCATGGTGCTCGTCGCTGGTCACCATCAGCGCCAACAAAGCTTCACTGTCTTCTCGCTCGAGCGCTTCCAGGACGGCCTCGGCGAGGTCTTCGGGACTTGCGAATGTATTTTCGAGCAGTGAATTCGTGCAGTTCAAGGTGCTGAGGCCCAAGACGATCGCCAAGGTGGCTACTGAGAGTCTCTTGATAGTGTATGACATCTTGTTCGGTCCTGAGATTCTCCTGATGTCGAGAAGGTGCCAACCTGTAGGCCCACAGGTCAGCACCTGCCGACTCTTTTTCGCAGCTAGCGTTAGCTAGTTGCCATTCTCATTGGGGCGAGAATCGCTGCCGTCCGCCGCCCATACTGTCCACCCGTAATACCACTGATCTGCCAGAGCAACCGCAGGATCGATTGCGCCTGCGTAGGTGGTTGCCACTAAGGTACGGCCATCAGCCGGCATGGTGATGTTGGCATCGTTGTTTAGAGTCGATACGTCAAATGCCGTGTAACCAGCCGGCATGGTCGGTATGAGATTCGGAGGACTCATCATGCTGCCGACGTTGAATGCTGTGTCATCGAACATGGGATCGGCGACCACGTTATTGCCGTTGTCGAAGAACGTCTTGTGCTCAGCCATGGTCCATGCGCCGTCGCAACCCGGTCCGCCATAGTTAGCGTCAGTGCTGCCCGCGGTTACGTTGTCCCACAAGATGTTGTTCTCGAAGCGAAGCCTGCCAGCCTCGGCCTCGATCGCGGTCTCAGCATCCTCGATGCAGAACCCGGATTTTCCAAAACCAGTGGCGATCACGTTGAACACGCGGTAGTTGCTGCCTTCGCGGAAAGAGACCGCGTTGTCGCTCTTGCTACCGAGCGCTGAGATCTCGCCGCTTCCGAGGTCGAGGCGTGCTCCGATCATTGTGGCGTTGGCGATGATGGCAGTTGACTTGGGAGTTGCATTGCCCGGATCGTCGCCGTTGTTCGAGATCTCGAAGCCATTGTCCGCATCGTCGGCGCGCTGCTGAGCGATCAAGAACTGCATGAAGCCCTGGTAGCCGTCAGTACCGTCGAAGCTGTCATCTCCGATCCCGGTCATGACCATGTGTGTCTGGCTAACTGTGCCACCGAACGGCTCCGTGCCATCGTCCACGTTGTAGTGAACCTGGACGTAGTCGATGATGGTGCCAGCACCCACGCCTTGAAGCGCGATACCGTTCAACTCGTCTGTTGCGGTCACCCGGTCACCGGCAAACTCAACGCGCACTCCGCGCAGAATCCCGCTGTCGTCGTTCACGTCGGTGCCACCGAACAATCCCGACTCGCCCTCGCCTTCGGCTTCCGTACCGGAGTTGATCGGAGCCGCACCGTTGATCACCAACCCACCCCAGTCGCCGCGCTGACGATCGCCACGATCTGCACTGCTCGTGAATACGATCACGCTGTCAGGGTCGGGGCGTACGGTCTTGTCGGCGAGGCTGGCATTCGCGTCGGCCACCAGCCGAGAACCGCGCGATACGATCAGATAACTGCCACGCGCTCCCTGCGGAGGATCTACGTCGCCCAAGATCGTCGTTCCGGGCTCGATAGTGATGGTTACGTCGACGTCATTCGCATCATCGCCGACGAAGATCGGACCACCGAGGATCCACGTCTTGTCGCGAGTCCAGGTGGTGTTTACGAGGATGTCAGCAGTGACCAATACTACATCTTCAGGGATCTCGACCTGCACTATGGCGCTAGCAGTTTCTCCGCCATCGTTGATCGCAAACACCTGGACGGCGTATGTCGCGCCCTCGGTGAGTCCGGTGAAGTCCGTGCTGGTCGTGCCAGTCGCGAGCGAGGCAGTGCGATCTGTTTCACCTGTGGTCGTCACGACTACTCGAGACGAATCAGTACCGGTTCCCTCTGTGAAAGTCACGGTCACGGTGGTAGCCGCCGCAACTGCCGCGACGCTCGAAGGTGCACCCGGGGGATCGGTGAGGTCTGGCCCAGTTGTATCGTCGTCGCCGCAGCCGACTACGCCAAATGCTGCGATGAGTGCTAGTGCTCTAATGGATTTCCTGCTCATTCGTTTCGTGCTCCAGATTCGTTGTTTGAATGTGTGGCTGGTAACGGTTGATCTATGTCCATCTCCATGAGCGATCTGAGCCAGCACTCTGCGAGTCTTAGGCCTGTTGCCAAAGAACTCGGCGAGTTTTAGGTCAAAGGCTAAAACTCGTACGACATCCCGAGTGAGAAGCTCACGCCCGTGTTGTACTCGCGCTGTATCTGCGAAATACCCTCTGCCTGCTGTACGAAGCGATGTGGTTGGTCGAGAAGGTTCGACGCCTTGGCCTTGAATCGAAGCCCACCACGCACCCGCTGTTTGAAGGTCGCGTCGACCTGGTGCCGCGACTGCTCGTAGATCCCCGGGATACCGAATCCGCCTGCAGCGGTCAGTCGCTCACCAAAGCGGCTGTAGAAGACTCCTACATCCGTTCCGATGCCCGTGTGTTGGTAGAGCATCCCAAGGTTCACCGAGTAACTGGATTGGCCTTCCAACGGACGTTCCAGATTGGTGGGCTGGAAGGTGCCGGTTTGTCTGACCGTGACGTTAGACTCGATCAGAGAGAGGTTCCCTTGTATGCTGAAATCCTGAAGGAACTCTGACACGACATCGAGCCGCTGGCGAGCGTCGAACTCCACCCCGTAGAGCTCGGCTTCGTCGGCATTTTGGAACGAATACGCGGAGGACGCCGCCGCCACGAACACCTGCTCGATCGGCTCGTCCAACCGCTTGTAGAAAGTGCTTATCGAAATGAGTTCGCCGTTGCGTCGGAACCAGTCCCACCTCAGGTCGAAGCTCTTGATCCTGCCTGTGGTCAATTCGGGGTTGCCGAAGAGCTGACGCAAACTGCTCGCTTCAGTGAATTGGAATGGTGCAAGTTCTCTGAACTCGGGCCGGTCCACCGTACCGCTGAATGCAGCCCGAAGGTTCATATTGCGATTGAGTTGGAAAACGAGATTCACCGCCGGGAGTATCGTGGTCTCTTCTACACCGCTCAGAGTGTCTCCGCGAGACTCGATATCCATGTCATAGCTTTCGACTCTTGCTCCCGCGATGACACGTAGCCTCTCGCCGAGTGGAATCTCGGCCATCACATAGGCGGCACGCCTCTTGTCGAACGCGCGGTAGAGATCACCTGGCTCGACCACGTCATCGATGGCAAACTCAGACGGCCCGGGGCGGCTACCAACGATGTTGTCGTCCGACAGCTCGTTGTCGATGTCTGTAACGATCCCGCCCAGGAACTGCCAGTTGTACCTGTATGCCTCAAAATCGCGCTCGCGGTCACGCCATGCGGCGCCGATCTTCACAAAACCCGAGGACACCGCTCCCACGTAGAACGGGAACTCCCAATCGACCTCGAGATTCCTGTCGTCATCGACCAGGTCGCTCCAGAGGTACCGGCCGCTCTCTCCGACATTCTCGAGGAAATGCGGATCGGACGGATCGCTGGTTGAGCTGTTCAGGTAGATGGTTTCCCGCAAGCCGGGTTCGTCGCGCTGTGCCCGAGCGAGGGTGGCGCGCCACTCGAACCTCGATCCCATGATCGTCTGGTGCTCGCCGGCGAGCTGGGCCCAATACAAAGCTCGGGATATGAACCTCAGGCGTTCGCTTCTGACCAGGCCGTCGAGGTCTTCTTTGTTGTCACCCTCGTAGCGGCGGGCTTCGTCATCGGTGTTTCGGTTGAACGTGGTGCGGAGGCTGAGTTTGTTCGTTTCGGTGAGCAGGTATGTGAAGTTCGCAATCGTACCGAGCCTGACCGAACGCCCACCTCTGGTGAATGTGTATTCGACGTTGGGAACTCGGCGGTCTTCGGGAACGCTCGGGTCGAAAGCGCTCACGCGATATTTCCGCTCAACGTCGTTGGAACGCACACTGTAGTCGTCGCTGTACGTGGCTCCGATCACGATCCCCAAGTCTCTGCCGAACAGCCGCGGGCGTGCACCCAGCGAGAAATCAATGCTTCTGTTGACTGGAGTAGAGGTCGTGGTTGGGGAAAACTGTCGTGGGAATCCCAAACCTAGAGCACGACGTGCATCGGGGTCACTCGGAAGTCTATTGCCGTCCAGATCCTCGATCTCGCTTGGCAATGCCCGCGAACCGTCATCGATACCCAACCAGTCGGTACCGCCGCCCTCATATGTCAGAAAACGGTTCGAGCCGAAGTGGCTCTCGGTATTGAACCCGCTGCCAATCCCGATGGAGCCCTGGAACTGCTCGGGAAGCTCCTTGGTCGATATCTCGACAGAACCGCCCGAAAACTCACCTGGTCGATCGGGCGTATACGTCTTCTGTGTCGAGACTGATTCCAAGAAACCGGAAGGGAAGAGATCGAGCGGCACTACCTCTCGTTCAGGTTCCGGACTGGGCAACGCTGAGCCGTGGAGGGTCGTTTGGCTATATCGTTCGCCTAATCCCCGCACGTACACGTAGCGGTCATCGCTCACTGTGACGCCGGTCATCCTTTTCACGACGTCGGCGGCGTCCGAAGCTGGGATCTGCTTGATCTCAAATGATCCTATTGATTCCAGCACGGCCTCTGACCTGCGCCTTTGGTCGAGCATTGCATTGGCTGTGCCGCGGGCGGCAGAGGCTGCGACTGTAACCGCCTCGAGAGCAACCACGACGCGTTCGAGGGATACATCGAGGCTAGTAGTCTCAGACTCCTCGATGCTGACATTTGTGATCACCTTGGGCGCGAAACCAATCTTGCGAACCCGAAGCGAGACTGTGCCGAGCGGCACCTCCGTCAGCAGGTATCGACCGTCGAGGTCGGTGGTGGCGCTGATTCTCGTTCCTTCTACCGCTATTATGGCCCGCACGATTGCGTCGCCATCAACCGTGTTCACTATCCGCCCCGAAACGCGGCCGACCGGCGGACCACTGTGACCGTTCCTTTCGATCGTTGCTGAGCCCAGCGCGTTTGTCTGGGCAGAGATCGCGGCTGGTGCCAGCAGCAGCGCATACAGAGCAACTGCGTGTAGGGCTGTGATAATCCGGCGGGTCCGGGCACGGTTTGCATCAGGGGGAACAGGCCGTGATTTACAACCTGCTGTCGCGCCCGAACCCGGGCCCCGCCGAAATTGTCGAATCAAATCTGGATATCTCTTTGTATCTGACATGGTTTCCCCCTGTTGTACGACTGGTTTGCTGCACCGAATGTCGAGGGGGGAGGTCACGGCGAAGTGAGGTGGGTGTCACGACTACGTAACGGCCCACCTCATGTTTTTCCTTCGATTTGAAGCGGCCGAGTGTGGTTGAGTTGCGACTATGTACTGCGGGAGGCCTGAGCCTTCAATGCTTGTGGGTTGCTTCCTTCTTCATGCGGTAACCGACACCTCGGACTGTTTCTATCATGTCGGCTGCTGGACCGAGCTTTGTGCGCAGCCTTTGTACATGCATGTCGACTGTCCTGGTCTGAATATTGGGGCTCGCATCCCAGACATCCTCCAAGAGTCGTGTACGCGACTGAACGCGCCCGCGTCGCTCTAGCAGGACTTCGAGAAGGCGATATTCCGTCGTGGTCAAATCGAGATCTTCACCGTTCAGGCTGGCCGTATGTGCTGCACGATCTACCGCGATCGGTCCCGCGGACATCACCGAACCGGCGGCGACCGGAGTAGAGTTCAACCTTCGAAGCACCGCTTCGACACGGAGCACCAATTCTTTGGGAGAGAATGGTTTTGCCAGGTAATCATCGGCGCCCAGAGACAAACCCATGAGTCTGTCACTTTCTTCACCTCGGGCGGTCAGAAGTATGACGCCAGTATCCCGAGTGTCGCTGCGGGCACGGAGTTTCTCGAGAATCTCGTATCCCGACATTTCCGGCAGCATGACGTCCAGCACGATCAAATCTGGCTTCTCCCGCACTGCAGCATCGAGCGCTTCATTGCCCGAGCTGGCTGTAGAGACCCGGTAGTGCGACTTCGCGAGATTGTACGCAACAACTGCAGCTATATCGGGCTCGTCATCGACGACAAGTATTCTATTACTCATGATCTTTCTGCTCACCTCACGTTCGGGTGCGCAATATTGGAGGCTTGGCAGATTTGTAACAAGGTCTGTCCAGAAGATTTACTTTCGATTTACATTGTCTTCATCCAACGGTGGTAGGTTACCCGCCGTTATGACCGATACGCCCGAGGGTTACAGGCAGGAGATGGCGCTCACTAAGATCCTCGTTGTCGAGGACGAGGCTGACATTCTCGAGGTTATTGAGTACAACCTCAAGCGTGAAGGCTACCGTGTAATCTGTGTACCTGACGGTGAAGAAGGGGTCGCAATGGCGCGTAGTACGGCCCCGCAACTCATCTTGCTGGACCTCATGCTTCCGGGACTCGATGGGATAGAGGTATGTCGAAGACTCAAGGGTGATTCTGTCACCGGCGACATTCCGATCATCATGGTTACCGCGAAGGGTGAGGAGAGTGACATCGTGCTTGGTTTGGGGGTTGGAGCCGATGACTACATCACCAAACCATTCAGCCCGAGGGAATTGACTGCGAGAGTCAAGGCAGTCTTGCGTCGAGGGCCCCTCAAAGGAGTCTTGGAGGGCGAAGACAGGATCGTACAGCAAGACCTCGTGATCGACATGGGCCGACATGAAGTCCTTTTAGATGGCAGGAGTGTGGACCTGACCCCGAGCGAGCTCCGTTTGCTCCATCTGCTCGCGTCCCACCCCGGGCGAGTCTTCACGCGCGACCAGCTGCTCAGCCGCGTCATCGGAGGTGGCGCCTACGTGATCGACCGGAACATCGACGTCCACATACGTGGCGTACGCAAGAAGCTGGGCGATCACAAAGACTTGATCGAGACCGTCCGCGGAGTAGGGTACCGCTTCAGAGCCCCGAACAGCTGAGAAATGCACTCCCGATTTTTCTGGAGGCTCTACTCGAGCTACGTAGCCATCGTAGTGCTCGCCGTTGCGACTGCGGGCATCTTGGTTGGCCGCCGTGTAACGAATGATTCGCTCCAGGAGGTCGAGGAGTCGCTGCGAGTGAGAGCGGTCCTTCTTGGTGAACTGGCGAGCCAATCCCATCAAGACGCCGACTCGCTGCAGCTTCTCGTCACCTCACTCGGCGCGTCCATTCGAACTCGACTGACAGTCATGACTACGGATGGCACAGTCATCGCAGATTCGGACAGAGATCCTGCGACGATGGACAATCATGCCACGCGTCCTGAGGTCCTTGCTGCTGCCGCGGAGGGATCGGGAACGTCGACTCGATTCAGCCGCACAGTCGAGCGCAATATGATGTACTATGCCCTCGCCTGGCGGGATGCAGAGACGCTGCTCGGATTCGTGCGGTCCTCATTGCCACTGACGACAATCCAAGAACGCCTCGCTGACTTGCGATGGGTGATCGTGAGCGCGGGGTTGTTGGTGACTTTGGTCGCCTTGCTCCTCGGTCTCGTGGTTACTCGGCGAGTTACCGCTCCACTCCTGTCCATGACAGATGCGGCCGAGGCGATTGCCGGAGGTTTGTACTCGGAGCGTGTCGAGGCTGGGTCCCGAGATGAAATCGGAAAGCTGTCGAGTGCATTCAACAAGATGGCGTCCGAGCTCGAGAGACGCATAGCTGCAGTTACCGAAGATCGAGGCAGGTTGGCTGCCGTATTGAGTGGAATGGTAGAAGGTGTGGTTGCCGTAGATCGCGAACAACGTGTCCTACACCTGAACGCCTCTGCAGAACGCATTCTCGATGTGGACGCATCCTCAGCCATCGGAAAGCCGATTGGGGAGGTGACGCGATTCCGTAAGGTCAATGAGACTATCGAGAAGGCGCTTCATGAAGTCACGGAAGTGACCGGCGAAATCTGCCTGCGCCAAGAATCCAGAGACCGGATTGTAGAACTGCATGCCGCACCGCTCAGGAATGGCAGCCCCGACCCGAGAGGCGCAGTCCTGGTGCTGCACGAGGTTACGGAACTGAGGCGCCTGCAGACAGTACGCCAGGACTTTGTGGCCAACGTTTCTCATGAACTGAAAACGCCCATAACGGCTATACGTGGTTTGATCGAGACGGTGCTCGACGATGAACAGATGCCGGTGGAGATTCGTGCAAGATTCTTGAACAAGGTGCAAGACCAGTCGATGCGCCTCTCGCTACTCGTCACGGACCTTCTGACTCTGTCCCGTCTCGAATCGGAAGACGGCGGGTTGCAGCGCGATGAACTGAAGTTGCGGGACCTCGTGTTGGGCTCGGTGCGAAATCTCCAGACCACCGCTGAAGCCGAGGAAGTATCCCTCATTGCAGAAATCCCCGACGATCCGGTGCACGTGTTCGGAGATTGGGACGCCTTGGAACTGGTGGTCAACAACCTGCTCGACAATGCTTTGAAATACACTCCCGCCGGTAGCTCAGTTTCTGTCGAGGTACGGACCGAAGGTGATGCGGCCGTTGTGGACGTGGTTGACACCGGCATTGGTATCGACCCCGAGCACCAGGACAGAATCTTCGAGCGATTCTACAGGGTCGACAAAGCAAGATCGAGGGAAGTCGGTGGCACCGGCCTCGGCCTTGCTATCGTCAAGCACATATGCAAAGTCCATAATGGAACTGTTACAGTTGAGAGTGTTCCTGGCGCAGGAGCCACATTTACCGTGAAGTTGCCGCTTTCGTCGGATGGGGTTTCGACACCGGGTGGCGCGATGCTCACCGACGCGTAGAGACCCCAACACTGGTGCGCGGCATCCGAACAGGGCATGTGCGTCGTTCCCTCACCGCCGCCCCAGCCATGCAGCACCTAGCCGCGGTCGCACCCACTAGTTAGCATCGGTGTGGATCCCGACTATCACAAGAGCCTCCAATCGACGGAGTCTGGCATGGCGAACAAAGTGCACCTGGGTAAACAACAAATCGACCGCCGAACCTTCATTGGTGCTGCATCGGCTGGCGCGTTCGCGATTCTCGTACCGCGCTCTTCGAACGTGCATCATTCGCTCACGTCGAATTCTTCTGCCGACCCTGTGCGCGTATCGGGCCGGATCAGTGGCGGCGGGCGCGGTTTGAGCGGAGTTGCGATTTCCGATGGATTGACGGTAGTGGACAGCGATTCCGACGGTTACTTCGAACTCTTCACCACGAGCAATCGTTCGTTCGTGTGGGCGTCGGTACCGTCAGGGTATTCAATACCGACGCAAGCCCATGGTACCGCATCATTCTACAGGTCCATCGGTGCTGCCCGCGGCGGCGAAATGAGCGCCTCGTTTGAACTGGAGCCGCTCCGAGAGTCGGACGAAAATCATGCGGCCCTGCTCCTCGCCGATGTCCAGGTGCAGGACGAAGATGAAGTTCGCTGGTTCCACGAACAGACCGTGCCCGATGTAGCTGCGCTTACGGCCGACCTAGGTGTCGAAGCAATAGGCCTCGCATGTGGCGACATAGTGTACGATCGCTTCGACCTGTATCCGGGATATGAAGCCGGCGTCCAGAACATGGGGATTCCGTTCTTCCAGGTTCTGGGAAATCACGACATGGATCAGTCGGCGTTGACTGACGCATTGTCGACTGAGACTTATAGCCTCCATTTCGGCCCGCCTTACTACTCTTTCAATCGTGGCGCCGTTCATTACGTAGTACTCGATGACGTGTTCTGGGCAGTGGTAGGATACTCGGGGTATCTGACTCAAGAACAGCTGACCTGGTTGGAAGCGGATTTGAACAGAGTTGAACCGGGCAGTACGGTTGTCGTGTCGGCACACATTCCGGTATTGGGTAGCCGGCACCTCCGCACGGGCCAGTCGGCGCCGGGGCCGAGTATCTCGGTGACGAATCGAGAGGCATTGTACGATCTTCTGGCACCATTCAACGCTCATATTCTCACGGGCCACACTCACGAAAACGAGCATGTGTTCGAGGCGGGCACTCACGAACACGTTTCCGCCGCGGTATGTGGCGCGTGGTGGACTGGGCCCATTTGCGGCGACGGTAGCCCGTCAGGGTACAGCGTATACGAGTTTCGCGGTGAAGATGTGAGTTGGCGTTACAAGGCGACAGGTCAGCCATTCGAATACCAGATCAGGGCATACCCCAGAGGTTCGGTTCCGGGCGCGCCGAATGAGATCGTCGCGAACGTTTGGGATTGGGATCCCGAGTGGACCGTCGTTTGGTACGAAGGGGGCGATCGCAAAGGCGAAATGGCTCGGCGTGTGGGGCGCGACCCGCAAAGCGTTGAGCTGTATCAAGGATCGGAGTTGCCCGCGCGCCGCACCTGGGTGGAGCCGGTGCCGACCGGACACCTGTTCTTCGCTCCGGTAACGGAGGGTGCCTCTGGTGTACACGTTGAGGCCACCGACCGGTTTGGTCGCACGTACTCTGCGGCAGTGCCTAGCTGAGCTCAACCGGTAGTGCACGAGTTGCGCGCCAACCCTGAGTTTCCAAGATTGCAGGGCATGATGTCGAACTGCTATCGGTTGATGTTGTGTTTCCTGATCGCCTCACTGACCGGCAAGGCAACGGTCGCGCAGGACACCGCGCACGTTGTGATTGCAGCTACTACCGATGTCCACGGGCGCGCATACCACTGGAATTATGTAACGGATTCCGAGGCGCCATGGGGACTCACCCGTGTGGCGACGGTGATTGACTCGCTTCGCGCCACGTATCCCGGTCAGGTTGTGGTGGTTGATGTCGGCGACCTGATTCAAGGCAACCCGTTCGCTAGCTACTATGCGCAAGAGCGCGCGGGAGAACCGCATCGTGTCGTAGACGCTCTCAACGCGGTCCAATACGATGTTGCGACCGTGGGTAACCACGACTTCGACTTCGGGTATTCCACGCTGAGGCGTGCATTATCCGACGCGGCCTATCCGATTGTGTCGGGCAATATCTACCGACTTCCCCGTGACACTTTTTCCTTCCAACCCGAAGTTCTGCTGTCTCGAAGCGGGCTGAGAGTCGGGGTAACCGGTTTTACGACACCAGGAGTCATGGTCTGGCACCGCGAGAAGATCGCCGGCGAAGCGTATGTACGGCGAATCTTGCCTTCTGCCGGGCGCGCAATGCGTCGGTTGGAGAGGGCTGGAGCAGACCTCAGAATTGCTGCCGTACACTCTGGCATGGGTATGCTGTCATCGTATGACACAACCGGCGTGGGTCCCGAAAATGTGGCTGCTCAACTTGCTCATCTGCCCGTCAAACCACACGTGGTCCTCGTCGGACATTCCCACGCCCGTATATCCGACATGGTGATTGAGGGAGTCCATTTCTTTCAACCCTCGCCGTGGGCACTGTCGGTCGCAGTGGTGCATGTGATATTGGTCGGAGATGAAGACGGTGGGTACAGGGTTTCTCGCGTAGCAGGCGATGAGGTTTCGGTGGCCGAAGTGGAGCCGCACCCCGCCTTGGTTCAGCGATTGGCCGGCGCTCATCGGAGGGTACGGGAGTGGGTCGGCACCACGATAGCCGTCTCCAGAGACGAATGGAGCGCGAAATACGCGCGTGCTGAAGACACACCCATCATCGACCTGATCAACGAGGTTCAGCGGCGCACCGCAGGAACCGACCTATCGGCAACACCTGCATTTGATGTCACTTCGAGGTTAGGTCCTGCGTCGATCAGCATGCGGGACGTTGCGGGTCTTTATCCTCACGAAAACACGCTCAAAGCTGTGCTCATCGACGGTGAGACTCTCAGGCAATACCTCGAGCATTCGGCAAGATATTTCCTGCAATACCGGGCCGGCGCGCCGATCGTCAATGACAGTGTTCCGGGACATGACTTCGATATCGTGAGCGGTGTGGACTATACGATAGACCTCACACAACCTGCCGGGTCGCGCGTGCGCCAAATCACGCGGAACGGCCAGTTGCTTCGGCCGGAAGAAGTGCTGTCGCTTGCACTGAATAGCAGCAGGCAGGGAGGCGGTGGCGGATTCACCATGCTCAGGGATCTTCCGGTTATCTACGACCGAGGTGAGGACGTCCGTGATCTGCTGATCGACGCTATGCGCCGCGCTCGCAATATTCGAGTGGAAGACTATTTCGAACCCTCCTGGAGCATTGTGCCTCCGGCTGCCGCAGCGGCTGTGAAGGCGAGTTTTGATGTTGAGCAAGAGGTCGTCACCTCTTACTTCCAGGAGGCACCGACCCAGTCGACGCCGACGGTGTTTGCGGTTCAGGAGCAAGAGGAAGAAGCCCCTCCTGAGCCCCAGATGCCTGCTGCTCCGGTTGTCGCCGAGATGAAGTTCCCGCTGACCCGAACGGGCGGTGAACATCCGTTGGGCAGGCTCATTGCCGATGCGCGCCGCAATAGAGTCCGTGCCCATTTCGCCATCGTATCCAACGAGAACATCGCGGAAGATCTACCTGCGGGCCCGGTTTCCCGTGAAGACCTCCTAGCCGTTCTGCCGGGCGATCGATCCCTCACACGGTTGACCCTGACCGGCGAAGAGCTGAAGGCAGTGTTGGAGTACGTCGTTGCCGAGGGCGATCCCAACGCACATATCTCTGGGTTCGAGGTGTGGTATGATCCCGGACGCGACTCCGGCCGCAGGGTGAGGAGGGCTCGGTTGCCCGACGGCAGGGACGTCAGGGATGGTCAATCGTATACCTTGGCGGCGAGCGCCTCGTTGTTCGAGGGCACTTCTGGATATCCGACTGTCCAGTGGCTACCGAGCGAGGATGTTGACGTCTCCGATGTTGATGCTCTGGTAGCATACCTGCAGCTGCTCAGGCAGCCGGTGGAAGCCCCATCAGAAAATCGGTTCCACTCCTCGAGGTGACAACATGAGCGGACTCTTGCTGTTGCAGACAGCTGCGGAGCAGTTGGCTGCCGCGAGGGAAGGGCTAGACACGCCGTTTTTGGCGCGACTCATGGGGTTCGTCGGGATGGGCACGATGATCTGCCTCGCCTGGTTGATGTCAACGAATCGCAAGCGAGTCAGCTGGAGCCTGGTAGCAAAAGGTGTATGCCTACAGGTGTTGTTTGGCTTGCTGGTGCTCAAGACACCGGCTGGACGCGCGCTGTTCGAGTTGGCGAATGGAGTATTCTTGCAGCTGTTGGGTTTCACCGAACAGGGTGCTGCGTTCCTTTTCGGCAATCTTGTGCATGACAACGTTCCAGTAGGCATCCCGGTTGGGAGTCCTAACGAGACAGCGACAATTGCGTCGGGAGAATTCTGGGCTAATACCGGCGCATCTTTCGCGTTCAGCGTGCTCCCCACGATCATCTTCTTCGCCTCGCTCGTGTCTGTGCTCTACTACCTCGGCATCATGGAGCGCATCGTAAAGGGCATTGCGTGGGTGATGTTCCGCACCATGCGGACCTCTGGAGCCGAGACGTTGTCGGTTGCGGGGAACATCTTCATTGGTCCAACGGAAAGCCCGCTGCTGATCAAACCGTTCATCAATGGCATGACCAGTTCCGAGCTGAACACGGTCATGGTGGGCGGGTTCGCAACAATCGCGGGCGGAGTCATGGCCGCGTATGTAGGAATGCTCTCTCCCTACTTTCCGGACATAGCGGGTCACCTGCTCACGGCTAGTGTAATGAACGCTCCCGCCGCACTCCTGATCTCGAAGATCCTGGTGCCGGAAACTGACGAACCCGAGACCAAATCATCACTAGCCATTTCGGTAGAGACTGAAGATGCGAACGTAATCGACGCGGCTGCCGGAGGTGCGGCTCAAGGCCTGAAGCTCGCGCTGAATGTTGGAGCAATGTTGATGGCGTTCATCGCGTTGGTCGCCATGTTCAACGCGATCGTTGGTGGACTCGGAGGGCTGGTTGGATTGCCGGATCTATCGCTGCAGCAGATTTTCGGCTGGGTTCTGGCACCGCTGGCCTGGCTAATGGGTGTTCCATGGGCCGACGCAATTGACGTTGGTTCGTTGATGGGACTCAAGGTGGTAATCAACGATTTCGTCGCGTACCTACAATTTGCCGGAGCGCTGGAAACGGGTTCGACGATGTCGCCTCGGGCTGCGATCATCTGCACTTACGCACTCCTGGGCTTCGCCAACTTCGCCACGATCGCCATTCTGATCGGTGGAGTCGGTGGCATCGCTCCCGAACGCCGAGCCGATCTCTCGAGGTTGGGGCTCAGAGCCATGATCGGCGGCAACTTGGCGGCGTTCATGTCGGCGAGCTTGGCGGGGATGGTCTTGTGAGAAGGGCGGACCCCAGCTCAACCACCCCGCACCCTGGGCGGTACCCCGCACAACCCATCTCCACCCCGGGCGGACAGGCGGACGGGAGTGGTGGGAACTGTCCGCCCGTCCGCCCGCCCGACTGACCGCCCGCTTTCCATGCATCCCGATCTCGCATCTGCCCTGAGTTATGTCGGCGTACTGATCGCCGATCCGCCCCCCTGTATCGCAGTCGTCCTCGGGTCCGGCCTGGGTGGCTTGGCAGACTCGTTGGAGGGCGCAAGGCGCATTCCATACGCCGACATTCCCGGGTTTCCCAAAACCACGGTCGCCGGCCATCGAGGCGAGTTGGTGGTGGGAGAGCTCGAGGGTACTCCGGTGGTTCTTCAGAATGGGCGCTTTCACCTGTATGAGGGGCACGATCCGGACGCAGTGACTTTGCCGGTCCGGTTGTTCGCGGCACTCGGTGCTGAAATCCTGATCCTGACAAACGCGGCGGGTGGGCTTAACCCTCAGTTCCGTCCACCTACGCTTATGCTTTTGGCGGATCACATCAATCTCATGTGGCGTAACCCGTTGGTTGGTAAGCGTTTAAGCGGCGAAGTGAGATTTCCGGATTTGTTGGACGCTTACGATCGTGAGCTGAGGTCGATAGCTCGAGACTCGGCCGCGGAATGCCATGTTGCGTTGGTTGAAGGTGTTTACGGTAGTGTGCCGGGCCCCAGCTTCGAAACGCCTGCTGAGGTCAGAATGTTGCGCAGACTCGGCTGCGACGCAGTCGGTATGTCCACCGTTCCGGAGGCCCTTGTTGCCCGGGCCCGGGGGATGCGAGTCCTCGGGATATCCAGCATCACAAATGCTGGTGCTGGGCTCTCAAAGACGCCACTCTCGCACGAAGAGGTGCTGGAAGCCGGTCAGCGGCTAGCGGGAGATCTGGAGCAGGTTGTAAGGGGGGTGGTGCGGCGGCTGATTGCAGATTGCTGATTGCAGAGTGCAGATTGGTGGTGGGGCGAACCTGCAAAGCGGCATAAGGTGTTGCGATAACAACACTTAACTCTCTTTATTGCACCACTTCATTATTGGACGTTCCTTGTCGGATATTCGACATTCATCGCTGCTCGTTGCGCGTTGTTCGAAAACTGCAACCAAATCTCCAAACCCATTGTCTGTACTCATGAAGCCAGGAACCATCGACATGTCGTGAGGGCCCGTGGACGAAGAACTGATGGTAGCTAGAGCAAAAAGAGGTGATGCCGCCGCCGAACGGCAGCTGTACGACAACCACGTGGATCGGATCTACCGGCTCGCCTACCGCATGACGGGTGACGACGACCAGGCTCAGGAGTTCACCCAGGAGACTTTCATCCGCGCTTACGAGCGCATCGATCAGTTCCGCGGCGAGTCCGCATTCGGCACCTGGCTCAACTCGATCGGCACGTCCGTGATCTACAACGGGCTCAGGAAGGTCACTCGGTTCCGGCAGCGTGAGTTCGAGTATGACGAAGTTGGAGCAATCGCCGGCAGGGAAAGGCATGCAGAACCGGACCTGAAAGAAAAGCTGGCGTTGGCGATAGACGATTTACCGGTCAAATACAGGATGGTCTTTGTGATGCACGACGTCGAGGGATACACACACGAAGAAATCGGTTCGGCGTTGGACATGCCGGTCGGTACTTCGAAAGCTCAGCTCTCCAGAGCACGGGCGCGACTTCGTGAATCATTGGCCGAATTTGCAGGAGAATGGGCATCATGACCGACAAACAATTCGAAGAGTTCCTGAGGAACGCGGCACAAGATTACAACAGGCCGCCCGAGGGCACACCGACCGAAGAGATCTGGGCTGACATCGATGAAGCTCGGAGTGGCGGTTGGCAACGGAGCCAATGGCGCGCGAACGCCCCATGGTGGAGCTTCGGACGCGGGATTGCAGCTGCCGTAGCGCTATGGGTATTCCCGGTAGCAGCGGTAGCCGGGGGGGCTGCGCTTGCTATCACTCACTGGGGTGGCGACGACACAGGTTCGGAACTCGCGCATCTGCAGATAGGGCACGAACAGGACACTGGCCATGAGCACGGGCAGCACGCCGACTGTGGCGACACCGACACTCGGGTCGCTGCACTGAACGCACTGCTGCAGATGGAGACAGAGCAGGCTCTCCCGATTCTAATGGACGTGCTCGAGCGCCGCGATGCGTGCTCCGTTGAGTTGAGGCGTCGGGCAGTTTTCCTGATTTCGCAACATGAGACAGACGAAACTGTCGATCTCCTGTTCGATGCCGCGCGAACCGATCCTGATTCCGAGGTTCGAGAGCAGGCAGTCTTCTGGCTCGGCCAGCTATCGGGCGACGAAGCTGTGACCGCACTCGAAACACTCTTGCAGCGCACTGACGACATCGAGTTGCAGAAGAAGGTCGTCTTCTCGCTCTCACAACATGGTAGTGCGCGGGCCACTCGGATTCTGAGGGACATCGCGATGGATTCGCGGGCACATCAGGAGACGAGGGAACAAGCAATATTCTGGTTGGGTGAAGAGGGAAGCTCAGAAGATCTCTCGGCGCTGATGGACTTATACGACAGGCTCGACAACGACCAGCTCCGGGAGAAGATCATTTTTGCCGTGTCGCAGAGCTCGGCGAGCAATGCTGAGGAGTGGTTGCTAGGCGTGGCGAGCGATAACCGTGAATCGATGGACGTCAGGGAGAATGCCGTTTTCTGGCTAGGCCAACGACAGGGTCAGGCGGCGGTGGATGCTCTCGAGTCGGTGTTGTTCGGCGGCGTCCAGGAACTCGAGGAAAAAGCGGTGTTCGCGCTCTCTCAGCACGGAAGCCGCAGGGCAATGGAGCTGCTCCGCGGTGTGGTGGTCGACAAGAATGCGCATCCCGATACGAGGGAGCAGGCAATCTTCTGGCTCGGTCAGGAGGGGTCTTCCGAGGATGTCGGGCTGCTGATGGATATGTATGACCGTCTCGACAATCAGGAACTCAAGGAAAAGATCATCTTCTCGGTTTCGCAAAACTCGGATGCAGCGGGGTTCGAGTGGTTGCTTGGACTGGCACATGATAGGCGCGAGTCTGTCGAACTGCGCAAGAACGCGTTGTTCTGGGTCGGCGAAGAGGGTGATGTCGATGCGGCAGAATTCAAAGCGATTTACGACGACGCCCGCGAAGTTGAGATCAAGGAGCAAGTCATATTCGTGCTATCACAGCTTGAAAGTGGTGAAGCTGTCGATCAGCTGATTGCGATTGTGCGGGCTGAAGAGAATGGAGAACTCCGAGATCGGGCGCTGTTCTGGCTTGGAGAAACGGATCATCCGAAGGCGGCGGAATTTCTAGCCGAACTGATCAACAGACCGGTGCGGTAACGGAGATCAATACGATGAAAAAGACTTTGATACGGGCATTCCCAGTTGCCGCGGTTGCGGCCGGTGTAGCCATTGTGTTGGCGTTGCGCGCTGACGACGACGTGAAGCATGTGCGGGTGAATGTACGGTACAACGCCGAACATGCGGACCGGGCGTCCGATCATGCCGAACATGCTCAGGATCATGCCGAACATGTGCAGGAGCACGCCGAGCACCAGCATCAGAGGCATATTCAGTTCGAATGCGGTGACGACGGTAGCATGGAACTGCGTCTTGCGGCGCTCAACGGTTTGATAACGATGGACACCGACAAGGCGATGCCGATTCTGAAGCCGGTGCTCCAGAATCGCGAATCATGTTCGGTCGAACTTCGCCGCAAGGCCGTATTCCTCGTCTCCCAGCACGAAACTGAAGAGACGATACCACTGCTGCATGAGTCGGCGGTCGACGAATCCCGACTCAGAGGTCCGGGAGCAGGCGGTGTTTTGGATCGGACAGACTTCACTTCCCGGAGCCGTGGACGCGCTCGAATCGATTCTGAACGGCACAAACGACGTCGACCTGCAAGAGAAGGTGATCTTCTCACTCTCGCAGCACGGCAGCAGTCGCGCAAACGCCATCCTGCACGATTATGCAGGTGACAGGAACGGCGTTGCAGATGTTCGGGAGCAGGCGATCTTCTGGCTGGGGCAGGAAGGTTCTCGGGAAGATGTCGAGTTTCTGATGGATCTCTTTGACGATCTAGAGAGCAGCGAATTGAAGGAGAAGGTCATCTTCTCTGTATCCCAGGCGTCGCATCCAGTTGGCGGTGAATGGCTGCTGGACATGGCGATGAACGAAAACGAGTCAGTGGAGGTTCGGAAGAACGCTCTCTTCTGGGCTGGCGAGGAAGGCAATGTCGACGCCGCAGAACTCAGAAATCTCTATGAGAATGCCGACCACGCCGAACTCAAAGAACACGCGATCTTCGTTCTGTCTCAAATTGATGGGTCCGAAAGAGCTACGGAAATGTTGATCGAGATAGCCAAGAGCGAGACCAACTCGGAACTTCGTGACAGAGCGCTGTTCTGGCTTGGTGAGTCGAATTCTCCGAAGGCGGCGGCGTTTTTGAGGGATCTGATTAACAGATAAAGATCGAAAACGCGCAACGCGCAGCGTACAACGAGCAGCGGTCGATTTCTCCTCTCTTTTCCGTTGCTCGTTGTTCGTTGCACCCTGCACGACCTCGCGTCTTCCCGCACTCCGCCTCACCTCTTACCGCCCTTCTGATCCATCTGTATCTTCAACTCATGCCTACTCTACCTCGCATTACCCGACCGCTCGCAGCCGCAGCGTGTGTCGCCTGTTTTGCTGTTTCCGGCTGCGCCCGCAACCCCGTCACTGGCGGCTATCAGCTGATGCTGATCAGCGAAGGCCAAGAGATCGCGATGGGACAAGAGTATGATCCGCAAATCGTATCCCAGTTCGGCCTCTACGACGATCCGGCATGGAATGAGATAGTGAGCAATGTCGGCTCGCGTATGGCCGCGAACTCGGAACGTCCCAACCTTCCGTGGACGTTCAGAGTGGTAGACGATCCGCTGATCAACGCATTTGCGGTGCCCGGTGGATTTGTCTACATGACCAGAGGAATTCTCGCCCACTTCGACTCGGAAGCCCAGATGGCGGCCGTTATAGGGCACGAGATCGGGCACATCACGGCGCGGCATTCGGCGGCTCAGATCAGCCGCCAACAAATCGCGCAAGTCGGGTTGGGTTTGGGAGTAGTACTTGCGCCGCAACTCGCGGACTTCGCCGGACTCGCGAGCGCTGGCTTGAGCGTCCTCTTTCTCAAGTTCAGTCGTGACAACGAGCGGCAGGCCGACGACCTCGGGTTCCGTTATATGACCGATGCCGGCTACGATCCGCGCGGCATGGTCGATGTGTTCGAGATGTTGCAGCGTGCTAGTGGGCATCAGGAAGGTGGAGGCATACCAACTTGGATGTCTACGCATCCAGACCCTGGTGATCGTCAACAACGAATTGATGCGGCTATTGCGGCTGCCGGGCGCGACTTCTCTAATTCACGTGAAGCGAAGCGGGAATACATTCTCCGTTTGCACGACATGGTATACGGCGAGAATCCTCGCGATGGGTTCTTCAGGGAGGAGCTGTTCCTGCATCCCGATCTCGAGTTTCGTTTCGAGTTTCCCGCAGGGTGGACTACGGCAAACCAGTCACATGCCGTACTGGCTCAGAGTCCCAACAAAGACGCAATGATCCAGCTTCGGTTGGCGGAGGAAACAGACGCATTGTCCGGACTGCAGGCATTCATCGCTCAAGAGGGTGTCACCGGTGGGCAGGTGAGCCAGCGCCTGGTCAATGGTCTCCGCTCAGCTAGTGCTGACTTCTCGGCTCAGAGCGATCAAACGGCACTTCGTGGACGAGTGAGTTTCGTTGAGTATGGCGGGCGGGTGTACCAGGTGTTGGGCTTCTCGGTCGAGGCCCAATGGGCAAGCTACCAAGCCGGCGTGTCACGAACACTGGAGAGCTTTGCACAGTTAACAGATCGGACGGCTCTCTCGGTTCAACCCATGCGAATTAGTGTCATTGCAGTCGAACGCTCCATGACTCTGCGTCAATTCAACGAGCTATACCCATCGTCCGTCCCGCTCGAAGAACTGGCGATGATCAATCAGGCGGAACCGTATACGGCCTACGCCGAAGGCGATTTGGTCAAACGCGTAGTTGGCGGTGTGAACCGGTGAGCGCCGGTGCGTCGAGGGGGAGCCCGGCGGCCCTGCTTCATCTTGTGATCGTGGTGGGTGCAATAGTCACGGTAGCCATTCTTGCGATGCTGAGCACCACCGGGATCGTCGAGCCGATTCCGGAAATTCCTCTTACGGTTGTGCGGGCAGCGGGCCTCGTCCTGTTGGTGTCCGGCTTCACGGTGGCCGGGATGTTGTCCGGGAGGATCCCCCCGCGGCAAACCGATCAAGACGAACTTGCCTGGTGGCAGGCCAACGCTCAAAAAGCCGTTGTCACATGGGCGGCGGGAGAGGGTCTTGCAGTTGTAGGAGGTGTGCTCTTCTTACTCACGGCTGATGTGGTTGTGCTAGCTGGCCTCGGCGGTGGAGGCCTGCTGATAATCCTGCTGAACCGGCCCGCGCGGATGATGGAGGGGTAGAATATCCAAGCTGGATATTCGGACTTCACTATCGGAATCACTGATGCCAGCGTTTCGTCGCGGAGTGCCCACCTTACTTACGTTGGTTCTCTCTTCGTGTTCGTTCGCAGGCGATTTGCCGCGGGTCTCCCTCACTGAAACCACCCTCTCCATCCCCCAGGTAGCCTACGAACACGCGATCTTCACAGAGCCCGACAACCCGTATCCGCAACTCGATCGTTCGGCGGTGAACAACGACAGCATCGTGAACAAAGAACACAAAGCGATCGTGATGGAGAACGAATATCTCACTCTCATGCTGCTGCCGGAGATGGGCCGCGTGTACTCGCTGGTGCCCAAGGCGACGGGCAACGAGGTGTTCTGGCACAATGACACAGTCACAGTGGGTGGCGCTTCGAATCCCAATGGATGGTGGATCTGGATCGGGGGTGCGGAATACACACTCCCCGGCTGGGAGCACGGGACGACTTGGGCTGAGCGTTGGAGTTACAGCATTCTGAGAGACACGGACTCGGTCAAGACCGTTCGTATGAGCGTTACTGAACGAGGCACCGGGCTTGAGGAGAACATAGACATTTCGCTGTACGTTGCTCGGTCGTATTACGAGGCGTCTATCTCGATCACCAACCCCACTGCGGACACCGTTATGTTCGCGCACTGGATAAATCCCCAGTGGACTCCCGGTGGCCGGAATCAGTTGACCGATAACACTGAGTTCATAATCCCGACCGAGCGCATTCTGATTCCTGAACGATTCAGAGAAAACCTCGGCGAGTCGCCACAAGATTGGCCGACGAGTCCGCTAAGGTACATCAAGGGCTGGTACCGGGGCTGGGGGGACCTCATGGCCGACGGCATCGACTTCGGTTTTTACGGTGCATACTCACACGATGCCGACGAAGGCGTGGTCCGCGTGTTCGACAAGGATACAAACCCAGGTGTCGATATCTGGACCTACGGGTACAAACCGAGGTCGCCGCGCGGCATTCCGATGGGGTCGGGTAAGGAGAACGACGGCTACGCCGAGATGTGGGGTGGCACTTCCAAGCTGTACCCGGACGAGCGACGGCCGATTGCACCGAGCGAAACCATATCGTGGACCGAATGGATGTATGCCCTCCATGGAACTGGCGGGTTGAGTTACGCAAACGAAGACGTGGCGTTGTGTGTCCATTCCACCGGCGAGATTTCGGAGGTTACCGTGGGGTTCTTTGCGACGGGGCTGTTCCCCGACGTGAGTGCCACCGTGACTGCAGGCGATAGCATGTTACTCAATGACGTCTTCACGATCGCACCCGACGACCCGCAGCGTCGGACAATCGACATGCCGCCCGGTCTCACTCGTGCATCGATCGTGCTCGAGTGGCAAGGACGGACGTTGGCCGAATACGAACTCAAATGGTAGGAGAGCGCTCGCACATGAGCCGATACCAGTGTATCCCGAAGGTTATTGCCTTCTGCGTGCCCACGTTGTTCGCTGCAACGTTGCACGTAGAGGCTCAGGGTCCAGAAGGCGTTTTCGTCTGGGAGGAAACGGTTTCAATCCCGACATACGCGCCCGGCCCGCCCGATCCGAATCCGATGTTTTACTTCGGCCGCGCATCGCAGGGCGCCGAGGGTCGCATCTATCCGTATCCGCTGTACGACAACCTCACAGACCATAAGGAGGACGTGGACTGGCGAATCGTCTACCTCGAGAACGAGTATGTGAAGATTGGCATTATGCCTGAAATCGGTGGCCGCATTTTCTCAGGACTGGACAAGACCAATGGGTACAATTTCTTCTATCGCCAAAGCGTCATCAAACCCGCGCTGATTGGCTTGATCGGCGCGTGGATCTCGGGCGGAGTAGAGTGGAACATCCCGCACCACCACCGCGCAACGACTTATCTGCCGGTTCAATACGACATCCATGAAAATCCTGACGGAAGCAAGACGGTTTGGGTTGGAGAGTTGGAGATTCGTCACCGCATGCGCTGGGCCGTGGGCTATACGCTGAGGCCCGGGAAGTCGTATCTGGAGACGGCGATCCGCATAGTGAACCGGACGCCGGTTTCGCACACTATGCTCGCCTTCGCGAATGCGGCGGTGCACACCAATGAGGACTACCAGATCATATTCCCGCCGTCGACTCAGTACGTGACCCACCATCATAAACGCGAGTTCACCACGTGGCCGATCGCGACCACGCGGTACGGGGGATCCGACTTCAGCGACGGTGTGGATGTGAGTTGGTACAGCAACCACCACAACGCAAATTCGATGTTCGCATGGAACTACGAAGACGACTTCTTTGCCGGGTACGATCACGGCAGAGAAGCAGGCACCATGAGCGTCGCCGACCACCATACTGTTCCGGGCAAGAAGTTCTGGACGTGGGGCAGCGGGCCGCGCGGCCGAATGTGGGATGAGATCCTCACCGACGAAGACGGTCCGTACATCGAGTTGATGGCCGGAGCCTACTCCGACAATCAGCCCGATTACAGTTGGCTGCTTCCCTTCGACAGCCGCGTCGTGAGCATGTATTGGTATCCGTTTCGTGGCATCGGTGGTGTTAAGGAGGCAAACCTCGATGCAGCGGTGAACCTCGAAGTAACTGACGACAGTCAGGTTGTGGTCGGATTCTACACGACGGCAGCGTTTGGCATGGCCTTGGTGAATGTGAGCGCTGGCGATCGCGTTTTGCTCAGCGAAGTCATCTCCATCGATCCGGGCAGTCCTTTCGTCACCACGCTCGAAATGCCGGCCGGTGTGGAGCCGTACGAATTGCGTGCTGCGCTGGCCGTGGACGGTGAGGAATTGGTGGCTTATTCGCCGGAGCGACCAACTCCGAGCACGATGCCGGAAGCGGTAGAACCTCCGCCACCCCCTGCGGAAATCCAATCTGTCGAGGAGTTGTATCTCACAGGACTCCGCATCCAACAGTTCCACAATCCGGCGCTCGAGCCCGAACCCTATTGGGAGGAGGCGCTCAGTCGCGATCCAGGCCATTCGGCAGCGAACACTGGGTTGGGAGTGCTCGCCTTCGAGCGCGCACGATATGACGACGCCGAGCGATTTCTCCGTGCCGCAGTGGAGAGGGTGACGGCTTCGTACACGACGCCGAAAGACGCTGAACCTCTGTATTACCTGGGGATCGTGCATAAAGCCCGGGGCAACATGGATGAGGCAGTAGACGTCCTGTCGCGCGCGACGTGGAATGCCGAGTGGAAAGGGCCGGCGCATTATACACTCGCCGAGCTTTCGTCTTTGCACGGTGACCTGAAGTTGAGTCTCCACCACGTCGATCGTGCCATCGAGGCGAGCTCGCTCAACCTGCGCGCGCTCACATTGAAGGCGGCACTTTTGCGCCACCATGGTGACACCGAGGCAGCACAAGGGGTAATCGACAAGGCCCGCGCCTCCACCGATCCGCTAGACGTGCGGATTCTTGCGGAAACGTGGTTGCTCACTGGCAACCCAGAGGTGGGTGCCTCTCTAGATTCGACTCTCCGCAACCATCCAGCAACCGGACTCGAGACAGCGGTTGAGTTTATGAACGCAGGATTATGGTCGGATGCCGCTGCAATGCTCGACCGACAGATCTCGGCGGCAACCGACAGGTCCTCCGTTTCACCGATGGTCTATTACTACCGAGGGTTCGTAGCGAACGCGTTGGGCTCGCCGGAAGAGGCACTGGAGTACTATCGGATCGCACAAGCGCAGCCGCCCGACTATGTGTTTCCGTTCCAGCGGGAGGCAGTCGAGGTGCTGCACCACGCGATCGAGTTCGATCAGCAGGACGCCCGCGCCCGCTACTTCCTCGGCAACCTGCTGTTCGACTGGCAGCCGGAAGAAGCCGTGGCTCTCTGGAAGGAGTCAGCGGCGCTCGACCCGACGTTCCCGATTGTGTTCCGAAACCTCGCACTTGCCTGGTCACACAGGGGAGGGGAGGAGTCGCTCGATAGCGCGATTTCAGCAATGGAGACGGCGGTATCATTGAGCGACCAGTACCCCATTCACTTCTTCGAGCTCGACCGGCTGTACGAAGCGTCGGGCAGCACGCCAGAGCAACGCCTCGAAGTGCTTGAGCGGAACGAATCATCCATCGTTTTACGAGACGACGCCACGGCGCGAGCGATCAACCTGAAGATCGTGATGGGCAAAGCCGACGAGGCGATTCAGCTGCTCGCGGGTCGTGTATTCGACATCTGGGAGGGCGGGGCGCGATTCAACCCGGGAGACGCCTGGACGAACGCACACCTCGTTCGCGGCCGTCAGCGTCTTCAATCCGGTGTCTTCGATGATGCATTGGCCAACTTTGAAGCGGCCGTCGATTACCCGAGCAACCTGCGGGCGTTCGAGTCGGGCGGTCTGGCGCCCCACCAGGCAGAGGTCTCATACTGGACCGGCGTCGCGCATGAAGCCAACGGTGACTCTCAGCGATCTCATGAGATATTTCAACAGGTGGCGGGGCTGGAGTTACGGCGGCCCACGGGGAGTCGGAGTATCTCAGTGAATCAGGGAATCCAGCTCTATTTCCAGGCGACGTCGCTTCAGAAGCTTGGAAGTGAAGAGGAAGCTGAGATTCTCTTCCGGGAGATTAGAAGGGCGGGGGAGACGATGCTCGCGGATCTGCCCGCAGGGGTGGGTTACTTCTCATCATTTGGTGAAGCCCAATCTGAGCGTTCGAGGCTGGCCTCTGCCCACTACCTGAAAGGCCTGGGTCACCTGGGGCTCGGTCAGGGCGAAATGGCGCGTTTGCAGTTCGAAACCGCGCTCGAAGCGAGGCCGGATCACTTGGGGGCGCGCATGCAACTCGAAGAGACCAGTCGGCAGTAGAGGCAGGAATACGATAGGCTCCTCGAATTTGTGACCTGCGTCACTGCCTCGTACTCGACACCTGGGGATAATAAAAGTTCGGTTGGATCAAGTTGAGCCCTCTTGCGAGGCCGTATCATGAAAGCACTGACAATCTTGCTTGCATCGGTGGTGCTGTTGCCAAAGGGCGATATGCTTTCAGCGCAGGTGGCCCGGCAAGGAGAATCGACCAATCCTCAGGTCACTGTGGGCTTGAGAGCTGGATACCACGACGGTGCCGGGGTCGAGGCATACGGCATCCTGAGCGAGTTCGCCCAGGGTTTCCCACTGGCTCTGCGTCTGGGCATTTCTCGAACCTCTGTCCAACCAGGCAGTGCGTGGGATGCACGCCGTGTTTTCATCAACAACAACACCAACGGCGATCCAGAAAAGAAGGGGCGTAGCTTGGAAGTGAAGTTGGATTTCCTGGCGTCAGTTGCCCTGCTCCCACGTGCTCGATCTTTTGCCTACGGTGGTGTGCGCTACGCCAGCTTCACTGGCAATTTCAGGTTCGTCGGAGGCAACGAGGATTTCGACGTGAAGAGCAGTCAATGGGGAGTCGGTGCCGGCTTGGAGAGCTACTTTGCTGTGAGCTCGCGTGTCGACTTTGTGGTCAACGGCGGGCTTGACTACTTCCTATCGGGCATACTCTCAGGGCATGATACGGCGTACAGCCCCGACGGCGAAGACTTCAACCCACGTGAGGATTACACCTACAGCGACGCGGACGCGGCCATTGCGCAGCCCAAGTGGGAGCCTGTGGTGATGCTCGGACTTGCTTATCGATTCTAGCAGACGCCCGACCGGATCATCGGCGGGATTCTCTGAATTTTTTACCCCTCACTCGATCGACACCCGCTCCCGCGCCGACACGAAGAGTGTGTCCTGCAAGGTAGGATGTCGTGTCAGTAACTCCGTTCCCCGCTCGATGAGTCGCTCCTCGGTGAAGCCGAGGATGACGAGATCGGCGTCAGAAGAACGGCGCTCCACCAATGCTTCGAAGTCCGTGTTCTCGTCCGTGGGGATTACGCGCACGTTGTGCTTCGCCACCGGCAACCTACCTGACGTGATCATCTCGTTCAGTTTCTCGCGCTCTTCTTTTGCCTCGGCGTGAGGCGCAGCAGCAAAGATCTTTATCTCGCCGTCTTTCCAGTCTCGATGCCCCAGCAGGATGTAAGAAAGGAGGATCATCAGGTTGGCGTTTCCGTGATCGTGCCAGGTGAGCCAAACGTGTATCGTTGAACGCTGCCCGAAGAACCTGTCGCCGTGACGCAGCACCAGGCTGCTCACTCGTGCGGCGCTCGCCAACAAACACGCCTCCTCGACTTCATCGAGTATTTCCTGCGGGTCGTCTATGGTGAACTCAGTCACCATACAGTTGTTCTCGGTGCCGGCGACACCAGGGAGCTGCACCGTTTGCCCGAGAGCCGAACGCATCGAGGGAGAGATCAGGGTGTCGACGTAAATGGCGCTATGTCTCTGGCGCACGACCTTCAACAACCGGGCGAGTTCCCGCCTGCTCTGTTTGTAAGTGTCTCCGTTCAAATGCCCCTTGATGTAATGGATATATGTGCCGACGCCGTACCGGTGGCACATCCAAGTGAGGAATTGCAGGGGTGCCATTCGGTCGAAGGTCCGCCCGTTTACCATGATCAGGCTGGGACGCCAGGCGTCGCGTCGCTGGCTTGGACCGCCTGACTGGAGCTTTACCTGGAATCGTCGGGAGACCTGCGTCATTACACTCTGGAACAACGCGGCAACGTCGTCCGAGCCATGCACCTTCTTCAGCCCTTGATAGATGCCCAACATGATGATCATGGCGAGGATCGCAAACAGAAGGTCCATCTGGAACATCAGGAGCAGACAGCTGACGGCACCCAACAAGCTCAAATACCATTTCGAGCGGAAGCTCGGGCGGTACGAGGGCCGGGCAGAAAAGTGTTCCAGGAAGCTGATGCTGCAGAGCGCGCCATAGGTCACCATGAAGAACATCGAGATGATGCGTGCGACGATGTCCACGTTGCCGGCCCCTACCATGACCAACGCCAGGAAGATGGTCACGATGGTTGCGATTCGAGGCTCGTTTGCTTCACCTACTCCGGCCGCAAGGCTGCTGTTGATTCGCTTGAACGGCGTGATCTTGTCAGCCGCCAGTGCTTGAAGAGTCCGTGGCGCGACCAGTATCGAGCCGATCGCTGACGAGATGGTAGCGCAGGCCAACCCTATGGGCACGATCGGTCCCCAGAGGGCAATCCTCGCCATCACGAATTGATCTTCAGCAAGCAATTCCGGTGTTGCCGACATGGCGAATTTGATGCTCAGTAACACGTAGATGGCCATTCCGACGAGAGTCGCAGACATTACCCCCAATGGAATCGACTTGCTCGGGTTCTTGAGGTCGCCCGAGAGGCCAACGCCGGCCGTCATACCCGTGAATGCGGGGAAGACGATCGCGAAGACGAGGATGAACGGGTCGGCGTCTGGCACGGTTTCCAGCAACACACGTCCTTCTGATGCCGCGCCGTCAGGAGGCCCGCCGAGGAAGAACGATACAAGCGACAGCGTCAGGACCCCGACCACCACCCAGAGCGCTTTCACCCCGACATTTGCGCCCTTGCGAAGCATGAGCACAGCCAGCGCCCCGGTAGCGGGTAGTGACACGTACCGCGGATCAAATTCTCCAGGAAGCAACAACTCGAACGCCGGCGCGAGAGGTCTAAACGCCTCCGCAAAAGCAATCATGTAGAACGCAACCGATATCGCTTGCGACAGATAGAGCGATATGCCTATCGCTCCGCCAATCGTCGTGCCGAACGACCGCGATATGATGAAGTACTCACCGCCCCCCTCTACCCTACGATTGGTGGCAATCTCTGAGATCGCGAGTGCCGTTGGCACCGTCACCAGGTGACCGAGCAGCACGATCGAGATCGCGCCGATCAGCCCGACATGGCCAACGGCGTAGCCAAAACGCAGGAAGAGAATTGCACCGAGAATGGTGCTGATACTGGCAAGGAATACGGGCGCAGTGCTGAAACCGTGGCCGGCGGCTTCAGCGTTGTTCCCGCCCTTATGTGATTCGGTCATCCAGTTCTCCTCCCGCTCTTACCGTCTTACCGCCGTACCGCCGTACCGCCCTTTTCACTCCCCCTCAACCACCAACGCCACCTCTTGCGGATCGTGCGGCAAACTTCCGCGATGAGATCGCAAGTACGCATACGGCGTCAGCGCCAGGAAGTTCGAAACCCGTGACAGATAGATGTCGGCGTACCGCTCCACCTGTCTCGCGAGAAAGCTCTTGTCGTTGCCCGCACGCATGAGGGGACCCCAGCGCGCGTTTCCGACTGCGGCGGCCGCCTTTGCGAACGGTTTGATCTTCCCATCCAGGGTTGCCAGTTTGCGTCGAACTCCGCCTATGCGCTTGTCGAGGTCCTTTTTCGTGATATCCGAACTTGGACCATAATCTTGTTTCTTCCGCTGCAGCTGCAACCTCAACTCTGCCAACTCGGACTCGAGTTCCTCCTTCTCTCGCATCAGGCTCGCGAGGCGCTTCTGATCTTCGTGGAATGTCACGGTGTCGGCCAGGTCGGTCTCCAGCTCCCGCACGATCAGCGCCGTACGCCACCACAAAATGTTCTTGGTGATGTGAACGTCTGTGAGCATGTGATCGCCGACGTAGAGAATCTCATCTCCCGACAGCCCCAAATAGTCCTCGACTTGACCGGCATTACCGCCGAGATAGATGCCGTCGTCTCGTATGCCGCGAGGACACGGCTTGAGCAGCCCCTCTTCGGAGACGACTTGGAAGAGCGGGCCCTTGGCCGAAAAGAAGTGGGGCTTCCGGGCAGATACGATTATCACATCGAAGAGGTCTCGCCACGTCATGCCCTCGGGCAAAAACCGGTCGAATGCATACGACATCATCGCGCTGCTGTATGACCAATCGGAGTTGGTAATTACCAGCAGCTTCTTGCCTGCCCGGCGTTGATCCAAGAGCGCCAACGGTGTTTCGGGGTCCAACACGACAAAACGGTCTGGGTCTTCGATTATGTCCGCTTTCAGCCGCCCCTCCATATGGGCTTCATCCGTCGAGGACCGTACGGTTCTGTGGACGTCACGGTAGCTGAGTCCGGGAGGCAGTTTCCCGTCGTCGAGCAGGTCTACCAGTTGACCGAACATCCATGCTTCAGACAGCGAGAACAACGTGTTCAGAAAGTCGTAGCGGTCTTCACGGAGGTCGATGAGGGTGCGTGAGTAGGTGTCTCGTTGCACAGAAAAATCGAGGGGTTTCGTCCCGTGCGCTGCTCTCTTCACATATCCGAACCGATCTACCTTGAGAGTGTTGCCAAGCTCGGTATCGATTATCAGGCTGCGAATCACCTCCGCCGGTTTGAACTCCAGTTCCTCGACCGGCCAACCGATCGAGAGCAGTTTGTCTTTGATATAGGCGTAAGCGCGCTCCTCCCACTCCTCCACCTTATAGTGGATGAGCGTGTAGTCCATGTCATACCCGATGGCGCGAATCGTGTGCATGTTGAGCGTGCGGTTGCAGTACACGCCTCGTTCGTCAGGCTTCGGCGGAAAGACATTGGCCGGGCCGGCAGGTTGATTGTGCTCCGTCATTCGCCTGTCTCCCGAGCGACGAAATGGTTGAGTGGGCCATGGCCCTTTCCTAGCCCAGGTGCGCCAGCGATGGCTCGCTGCACGAAGTCCAGGCCGTCACGCACAGCTATCTCCAAATTGCACCCGGAGGCAAGGCCGGCCGCAATCGCCGCCGATAGAGTACACCCTGTTCCATGCGTGGAACTGGTATCGATCTTCCGGTGGGGTATCTCGATAATGGCATCGCCGACGACGAGTACGTCGACGATTTGCTCTGCGTCGAGATGCCCACCCTTGACCAGCGCGGCCTCGGCGCCCATTTCGACCAATGCTTTCCCCGCCGCTATCATGCGGTCGATCGAGTCGACATCATCTTCAACTAGAATACTGGCTTCGTCGAGGTTGGGTGTGACCAGAGTCGAGAGGGGAACGAGGTGGTCTCGAACTGTTCTCTCTGCCTCCTTGTCGAGCAGCGGGTCGCCCGAAGTCGCGACCATCACGGGGTCGAGAACGTAGTTCGAGAATCTGCGAGCCCGGATCGCATCGGCAACCGCAATTACCAAGTCCAAAGTCGCGAGCATACCGGTCTTGACCGCGGCCAGCGGGAGATCATCGGCTACGGCATCGATCTGCGCTCGCACCATTTCCACCGGAATGGCGTGGACCCCATGGACTCCCATCGTGTTTTGAGCGGTGATCGCCACCAACGCGCTTGTCCCGAATACGCCGAATTGATGGAAGGTCTTCAGGTCGGCTTGGATTCCGGCACCTCCACCTGAGTCGGATCCAGCGATTGTGAGTGCGACTGTTGTCATAAGAGAGCTTGGCTAAAACGGACGCAGGACACACATTGAAGCACATGGCGCCCAACTAAGGCTGAAGAGATGGCTTCGAAACTGATTTCGCTGGTCAGAAATCTACAACAAAGGAAAGGCCGCAAGCGGAGCACGCTCGCCGTGGCGGAAGGTGTACGGCTCGTCGAAGAGGCTCTCCAGGCAAACATCTCCATTGAAGGTGTTGTGGTTTGTCCGACATTGTCAAAGACGAGTCGCGGCGCCGAGTTGCTCGCGGATATCGCCGCACACGCGATTGCCATAGAGGAAGTGGACGAACGCAGCTTTGACGGACTCTCTGATACCGATACGCCCCAGGGCATTCTGGCGGTGGTAGAGCCGCCCCGCTGCGACCTGAGCGCCATTCGGCCGATGCCGAAGTTTCCGGTGTTGGTCGTCGACGGCGTTCAGGATCCCGGGAACTTGGGTGCGATCCTGCGCACTGCGCACGGTCTGGGCGCTCCTGGTGTCGTACTGCTCAAAGGCACCGCGGATGCCTCAAACGCCAAGGTGCTCAGGGCAGGCATGGGAGCGTCGTTCCGACTTCCCATAGCGCGCGCGACAGGCGAAGAGCTGAAGGCTTGGGCTTCCGACAAACGGACGGCGCTCTGGGTGGCGAGCGTCGATGGCACACCCTTGGATCGAGCAACGCCTCCCGATCGGCTGGCCGTGATTGTCGGAAATGAAGGCTCTGGAGTGACGCAGGACATAGCGGGCCTGGCCAGCGGCCGTGTCTCCATACCGCTTGCCCGCGGAGTCGAGTCGCTCAACGTCGCGGTCGCGACAGGAATTGTCCTCTACGAGGTGCAACGTGCCGGTTGAACCCTTCGCCATTCCATTTGCCGCTGCGCTCGGTGCTATCCTCGGCAGCTTTCTCAACGTGTTGATACTCCGTTTGCCGAAGGACGAATCTGTCGTCTTTCCGGGGTCGAAGTGCCCCAAATGTGAGATTCCGATCGCCTGGTACGACAACGTTCCGATCGTTTCATGGTTGGTGCTCGGCGGCAAGTGCAGAAGCTGCAAGGTCGGCATATCCATCCAATATCCGCTCGTCGAGTTTGTCGTTGCGGTGATTTGGGGGCTCTCGGTTTGGTTCTACGGGTTGACGCTGATGGCGCTCGCTGCCGCGGTGTTTGCGACGATTCTGCTCGGAATCGCTGTTACCGACGCCAGGCACTACCTGATTCCGGACGAGTATTCACTCGGTGGATTGGTGCTGGGGTTGCTCCTGTCCCTTCGAGGTGGATGGGATGGGCTGATTGTGGCATTCATTGGAGCGGCCGTCGGTTTTGTCGTGCTCTACGCCGTCGCGTTTCTGGGGGAGAAGGCCTTCGGCAAGGAGGCGATGGGTGGCGGAGACGTCAAGATGATGGCAATGGTGGGCGCGTTCGTGGGATGGCAGGGCGTGTTGTTGACGATCTTCCTGGGCGCCTTCCTGGGTACCCTCGTTTTCGTGCCCCTGCTCGCGACCGGTCGGAAACCGCTCGTACCGTTCGGCATCTTCCTGGCGGCAGGTGCGGCAATCGTCTTCGTTTTCGGGGATGCGATGATCGCTTGGTATTGGGGGCTGGTCGTGGGGGGATGACAGGGAGAGTGGCACGTGCAGCGAACAGCGTGCAACGAGCAACGAGTTTGGATTGCTCGTTGCTCGCTGCGCGTTGCTCGAAACACATTGCCCGCTGCCCGCTGCCCGCTGCTCGTTGTTCCCTGCCCGCTTCCCCTTTCCCCAGAATTCAACCTTTCCCGCCATCCCCCCATCTAATCAGGTGTGCACAAACGAGCCAACCCGGGAGACCGCGTCCTGCCTAGCGAACGGGACGTCAGACAGGCCGACGCAGAGGCAGCCGATGCCGCGTTGGCAGCGAGCGGAGACGCATCGGCGTTCGAACGCCTCTACAGGCTTCACCGCTCGCGCATTCACTCCCTGGCTAGGCGCATGACCAGTTCTGAACATGCGGATGAACTGACACAGGATGTGTTCGTGCGGGCCTGGGAGAAGCTGAGCACATATCGCGGAGAGTCGGCGTTTGGCACCTGGCTGTATCGGTTGGCGGTGAACCTCATTTTGGGCGAGAGGACGAAGATGAGTCGCGTACGGGCAAGACTCCATGGTGGCGACGAGATGTTGCAGACGATGCCGACACGATCTGAGACCGTAGAGCTGGCGGTCGACTTCGAGACCGCAATCGAGCGTCTGCCCGATGGTGCAAAACAAGTGTTCGTACTGCACGATGTAGAGGGGTTCAAGCACAAGGAAATCGGGGAGATGCTGGGTGTGACGGCGGGTACGAGCAAGGCACAGCTGCATAGGGCGCGAATGGCGCTCAGACAGTACGTGGAAAGGTGACGGAGCGACACGATGGCTGATGTTTGGACAGACAGACTATCGGACTATATCGACGGCGAATTGAGCGATTCGGACGCCGGCAGCCTCGTGCTGCACCTCGAGCAGTGTGAGGAGTGCAGTGCAACGGTGGAGCAACTCCGGGCAGTTGTCTCGCGTGCAGCCGACCTCGAGGATACCGCTCCCGAGGCCGACCTCTGGGCGGGGATTTCTTCCCGCATTAAGCAAACGGCCACCGAAGAAACGAAGGTCGTCGAGATACGGCGCGTTTCGTTCTCGGTGCCGCAGCTTCTGGCAGCTGGAATCATCCTCTCCTTTGTCTCCGCGGGCAGCGTTTGGGTGGCCCTGTCTGGGAACGGCGAGGTTGCCCCACATATTGTGGCCGAAGCGCCAGCGACTGGGGGGGGCGGGGTGTTGCTGGCAAGCTTTGACGATCCTGGCTACGACGCGGCCGTTGCCGAGCTCGAACGGGTGCTTCGAGCGGGACGAGACCGGCTCGATCCGGCCACCGTCGCTGTTTTGGAGCAAAGCCTGGAAACCATCGACGGCGCGATATCCGAAGCCCGCGAGGCGCTCCAGAACGATCCGACAAATTTTTATCTCAGTGAGCACCTGTCGGCGACGATGAACCAAAAGGTTCGTCTGCTGCGACAGGCTGCCAGGCTCGCCAGCTCGGCGAGCTGATTGGGGGAATACGAGAAATGTTGGCATGCACTTTACTCACCGGAATGTTGGCGGCGGTAGCGGTCCAACAAACCGATACCGTGGTCGCGGTTGACCCTGGTGCGAGGCTGGTAATCGAGAGCTTCCGTGGCGAGGTGACCATCGAGACATGGGATCGGAACGAGATGAGAGTTGTGGGCGACCACTCGAGCCGCACCTATGTGGACATAGACCGGTCGCGATCCGCGGTCCGACTCAGGGCCGACGCATGGGCCGGTCCAGCACAGGTGGATTACGAACTCACGATTCCCGCATCGATGGATATCGATATTCGCGGAACGTTCATCAACGCCTACATCGATGGGGCCCAAGGTGAGGTTACGGTGTTCACGACTCAGGGTGACATCGACGTCCGTGGCGGTAACGGCTACGTGGAGCTCGAGACGGTGAATGGACGTGTAGACCTCGCGAACGCCGATGGTAACGTGGAGGTTCGGTCGACCAACGGGCGTGTGACGGTGACAGACGTGACTGGCGATATCACCGCTTCATCCGTAAACGGCCGGATTTCCTTGCAGGGTATCGAGTCGTCCGACGTCAGAGCGGAAACAACCAGCGGTGGAGTGTCGTACGATGGTACGATCGTAGACGGCGGCCGCTATTCGCTCAGAACGCACTCGGGCGATGTGCTGGTAGCCATGCAGGAAGGTGTCAACGCTACCTTCGGCGTATCCACGTTTTCGGGAAATCTCGATACCGCATTCCCCATCACTGTGACGGGAACTCGCGCTCGGGGCAGGCCCTTCAGTTTCACGCTCGGTGATGGCACTGCTCGTGTGGAACTGCAGTCGTTTTCGGGTGACATAGAGCTGATACGACGTGGCGCCGGCAGGCGTCGCTGATGGACTTGGTCATCAATTGGGAGAGTAGACAAATGAAGAAACTAGCTGGCGCTGCAATGATGGCCCTATTGATGGCCGGTGCAGCCGATCTAAAAGCGCAGGATTTCGATTGGAGTGGGCAGATTCAAAGTGGTGACGTAATCGAGATCGAGGGCGTGCTGGGTGAAATCAGGGCCGTGGCTGCCCGCGGCAACGAAGTAGAAGTGAGGGCGGAGGTCATCGAACATCGCCGGGGCAACGCCGAGGATATCGAATTTGAAGTGATCGAACATTCTGGCGGCGTGACGATCTGCGCCCTTTACCCAACTCCTCGCCGAGCGCGCCAGGACAACGAGTGCAGACCGAACGGCAGGTCGAGGAACAGCACCAACAACATCGACGTCGAGGTGAACTTCACTGTGCACGTACCGGCGGGGGTGGATTTCATGGGGCACACGGTGAATGGCGACATCGACGTGAATTCGGTTTCGGGCAACGTCGAGGTGTACACCGTGAACGGAAGCATCGATGTCTCGACGTCGGGATACGCCGAAGCCACGACCGTAAACGGCGATATCGATGCGGTCATTGGCAACGCCAATTGGGATGGGATGCTGGAGTTCGAGACCGTCAACGGCAGCATCGCGGTTGAATTGCCCGACGGGATCGGCGCGGATGTGTCGGCCAGCACCGTGAACGGCGCAATAGACACGGATTTTCCGCTGACGGTACGGGGCAGGTTCTCTCACCGGCGCCTGTCCGGCTCGATCGGCGGCGGTGGTGAGCGAATCTCGCTGACTACGGTGAACGGTTCGGTGAGTTTGTTGCGCGGACGATAAGCGAGACCTCCATGCGCAACCGAGGGGCGTCGGCGCCGGGCAACTGGCACGGCGCCCCGTTTCGTAGCGGCCGGGTTGCCGGCTACCTTCATATCATGCAAACAAAAAGATATGCCGCCTTTGTGATCCCACTGCTCTTGGGCCTGCTCGCCGGTTGTGGCGAACGCAGCATTGCACAGTCCGAAGACCAAGTACAAGCCGCCGTCGATAACGTGCTGCCAGAAGTCGAACGAGCGGTTGGACTTCCGTTCGTGACGACCCCCGCCGTCGCGGTTAGATCCAGGGAACAGATGCGCGCGTACGTCGACGCAAAGATTGCGGAAGAGCTGCCCCCGGAGGAAATCGAAAGGCTGACCATCGCTTACCGGCTTTTTGGCCTGATACCGGACACTCTCGATCTCGCCGCTCTTTTGCTCGAGCTGTATACCGAACAGGTCGTCGGATATTACGAACCGGACTCCTCGACTCTCTATGTTGTGGATGATGCAGACCCAGCCATAGCCAGGCTGACGATCGCGCATGAGCTGGTTCACGCACTGCAAGATCAGTACATGCCCCTCGATTCGATCCTGTCCATGAAGAGCCAGAACGATAGGGTCATTGCAGCGCAGTCGGTTCTGGAAGGGCAGGCGACCCTTGGGTCGATGTTGGCCGTTTTGCCCGACCAGGACGCGGACGCCTTTGGGGAGCTTTGGACGGACGCGGGCGTCAGGCAGATGATGAACGCGCAGCAAGAGCGCATGCCGGTGTTTGCGGCAGCACCGCTAATCATCAAGGAGGGACTGATCTTCCCGTATCTGGCCGGAGCCGATTTCGTGCGTTGGTTTTCGCGGCAGTATCCCGACACCGTCCCGTTTGGCCCGCGGTTGCCGACATCGACGGAGCATATTCTTCGACCTGAGCAGTACCTCGCAGGCGACTCACCTGTAAGTCTCGGTTACGTCGAAGCCGAGGACGCCGTGTATACAGACGACCTGGGGCAATTCGAGACTCAACTCTTGCTCACTGAATGGACTGGGAGTGCGTCCGTGGCGTCTAGGGGGGCATTTGCTTGGGGCGGGGACCGTTACGCGGTGTTCGAGACGGGTGGTCGGCACGCGCTCGTATGGTGGACGGTTTGGGACGACCGGCGGGCGGCCGACCGGTTCCATGAGATCGTGCTGGAGGATGTCGGCAATGGTCGGTCCAACGGGATGGTGCGGTCGGTAGAACGGTTGGAAATCGAGGGCCACCCGGCGGTGCTGTATGCACTTCACCCTGAGGGTTGGGAGAGGGCTCACGACCTACCGCGAGTCACGGTCAACTGAGATTGGTCTTTTTCAGCCGCGGAGGAACGCGGACTGACGCGGATCTGTTGTTGGGGTGGGTGGGGCAACTGAGATTGTCTCGTTTCCGCGTTTGTCCGTGTCAATCAGCGGCTCAACACATATGTGTTTGTGCGGTTAGAGGACTAGGGAAATTGCAAATGCCGTACAGCCGACTATCGCGCCGAGCACCCAACCCAACCTGACAATCACATCGAGTTCACGTTGTGTGGTCGTTCTGACGATCTCTTCGATACGCACCAGCGAAAAGCTCAGCACCTTCTCCTCGACCATCTTCTGAACGTCGATCGTCTCGAGCACCACCGGCACCTGCTTCTGAGTCCAATCCCAGAGCGCCGGCGATAAACGCTCCGAAATCCTCTCCACTCCACCATCTGGCAGCAGCGATGCTGGACGTCCGATACGGCGGTCAACCAAAGCCGTGAGCGCGGTTCGCAGCCCCTCTGCGATCCAATCCCTCATTTTAGGGTCGCGCATCGCTTCCGAAACCCAATCCGCCGCCTGGTCTGGCGGTATGTACTGCAGTAAGTCACCCCAGGTCCGGCCTTCGGCTGCTTGAAGAGCCTGATCGAGCTTGTCGATTCCATAACGCCGAGTTGTGGGGTCGCGCACTATCGTGGTGACGTATTCCGCTGCCGTCTTCTTCACACCCTCGATACGCTCTGCACCGAGTCTCTCCATGTGATCCGACATCGGTTTGCGCAGAAAGCTCACGACAGCGTCATTTACGCTCTTGGCGACCTGATCCCGCATCTCAGGCTGGTCGAGCAGTTTCCCGAGCTGGTCGGCACCCTCCCGCTCGAAGTTGTCGAGCACCTTGGTGATCGTCCGCTCCGTCACTACCAGCCGTGCGACGATCCGCTCGTGGATCATCAGGTCTCGGACGAAGCGTTCGAACAAATCGTGCAGCGCACCTTGAATGCGACCGCGGGCCTCGGGGTTACGCAGCACTCCCGCCATCTTGTCTATGGCGAGCGGCAGGTAGTCTTGAATTTCCTTCTCCACGGCGGCCACGAGAGAGGGCGGCAGCCGTTCGATCAGCGGCGTGGCATCTGCTGCCAGGCTCACAAGATGTCGATCCAGCCATTCGCTGACTATCCTGTCCAGCTCAGGGCTCGCAGCTGCCTCGGCCACCCATTCCTCGACCCGGTTGCGCACGGCCTCGCGGCGCGATCCGGTGAGTATCAAGCCGACGGATTTGTCGGCCACGCGCTCGCGGGTATTGGTGAGGAACTCCGCGGTGGCGATTCTGAAATCGTCAGTAGACGTGTATTCGACGACGCGGTCCGCGATTATATGTGCGATGGCGTCGACCGTGCTGTCTACTTCCGGCAGGAACCTGTCCGGCAGCTCATCTCGTATAGATCCGCGTTCGGTGTCCAATGCCGAGGTGACAAAGCCACCCACGGCGGCATCGAACGCTTCCTGAATGCCCGGCGCAGTCAGTTGCTGATGCAAGTCTTCGGCCGACAGCAACTTCTGGCCCACTGTGCGGCCGATCGTCTTGGCGAGGCGAGGTTTGTTCTTTGGAATGGCACCTTGGAACTTGAAGATTCCGAGGCCACGACGCTCGTGGGGATGGAATAGCATCCATATGGCGACGAGGTTCGTCAGGCCGCCGGCCGCCGACCCAATGAATACCGTCACTATGGCTCTGAGCCAAATGTGTTCTTCAATCACGGGGGCAGGATAACACTGAAGCGAGCGGGATTCCACTGTGATTCGAACGCACGGAACTTATTCCTCATGCCAACGGTACGTATCCGCACTGTGTGCGGTTTCTCAGTGCCCGGTGTAGCGCCGCTTTGCCACTTGTATGCCATCGGGTTACAATCCGCCACGATAGATGCTGAACGTTTTTGCCGAATAAGGAGTCTGTAATGGTCATTTCGGGTTCTACGCTGACCGAACTGATGATCTATTCCGGGTGGTTGGCAGTATTTCTCCTGATTGGAAAGCTGATCCGGGCGCGATTGGTGTTCGTCCAGAAGCTGTTCCTGCCTGCGTCAATCATCGGAGGGTTCCTCGGCCTGGCGCTTGGCCCCTACGTGCTCGGTAGAACGGGCCTGCAGGTTCTCCCGCAAGAGATGCTCGATTCTTGGTCGGCATTCCCGGGCATTCTGATCAACATCGTTTTTGCCTGTCTGTTTCTTGGCTTTGCGATTCCCTCGATCAAGACGATCTGGAAAGAGGGCGGCCCTCAGCTCTGCTACGGATGGACGGTCGGGATGGGGCAGTACGTCGTTGGTGTAGGGCTCTCGGTTCTGGTTCTCGGACCGCTTTTTGGAGTACCGGCATTCTTCGGGTGTCTGATGGAAATAGGCTTCTCGGGCGGGCACGGTACAGCCGCCGGCATGCGTGAGGCGTTCGAAGATCTCGGGTTTGCGGCAGGGGCCGACCTGGGTTTGATGTCGGCCACAGTAGGCGTCATCAGTGCCGTCATATTCGGAATGGCGATGATCAACTACGCCGCGAGGAAGGGCTACACCAAGGTCATCAAGGACCCGAAGCAACTGTCTCTGCAAAAGATCCGCGGCTTGATACCCGAGCCCGATCGTCAGCATGGCTCATTCATCACTGTATCACCTGACGCTGTTGAGCCGCTTGCGTTCCACGCGGCATTTGTTGGCGTCGCGATTCTCATTGGTTGGTATCTGCTCACGTTGATCAAGGGTTGGAGTGCCACCACCGAGATGGATCTGTTCGCTAGCTTCCCGTTGTTCCCGCTTGCGATGATCGGCGGAATCATCGTTCAGGTTGTCTGCGCCCAACTCGGCATCGCGAAATACTTCGACCGCAAGACATACGATCGGATTCTGGGTACTGCATTGGACTTTCTGGTCGTCTCTGCAATTGCGTCAATCAATCTCACGGTATTCCTGGACTTCTTCTGGCCCTTTGCCATTTTGATGATCGCGGGTCTATCCTGGGTCATTTTCGCGACGATGTTCATCGCACCGCGGATGTTGCCGGGTTCTTGGTTTGAGAGGGGCATTACAGAATACGGGATGCAGACCGGAGTCACGGCGCTGGGACTCTTGCTGCTCAGAGTAGCAGACCCGCAGTTCGAGACCGAGGCCGCAGAATCGTTCGGTTTCAAACAGATCATCTACGAACCGATGATGGGTGGTGGGTTCATCACTGCCGCAGCACCACTTCTGATTGTGAATTTTGGGGTGGGAATGTCGTTTACCGTGGGAGTGGTATCGATAATCGTGGCGCTTTCGGTGGCGTATTTTTCGGGGTGGATACATAAGTTTCGGCCAGACTCCGAGGCTGGGTAGTCGCGAGATGTGAGTAGTGAGTGGTGAGTGGTGAGTCGTGAGTCGTGAGTGGTGAGTAGGTACTCGGGGCAATCCTCCGACCGAAATCCTAAGCTCTCGGTGTTGTGACGGTGTGAGCTCTGTACTGCGGGCACGTCGGCGCCCGAACCGACTCACTACTCACAACTTACAACTCACCGAAAACGCACCGCTTCCATATCCCTCCATGGAATTCTATATTAAACGGCTATCATGTTTGACGCGCTTTCTGACCGTTTGACGGCGGTCCTGCAGCAGATTCGCGATCGTGGCGTCCTCACAGAGGATGCCATCAAAGAGAGTCTGCGCGAGATCCGGCGGGTGTTGCTCGAAGCCGACGTCAGCTATGAGCTCACGCGAACGTTCGTGGAGCGAGTGCGCGAAAAGGCTGTCGGGCTCGACAAGATCAAGACGGTGAGCCCGGGGCAGCAGCTCGTCAAGATAGTGCACGATGAGCTGGTCGTGTTGTTGGGCGAGAACCTGGCGCCGCTCACGCATGCGTCGGTGCCGCCGACGATCGTGTTGATCGTTGGGCTGCAGGGGTCAGGAAAAACCACGACGGCAGCGAAGCTCGCCGCCAGGTTGAAGCGTGAGCAGAAGGCTCCGTGCCTCGTGGCAGCCGATGTCTACCGGCCAGCGGCAGAGGAGCAGCTGGAGCAGTTGGGACAAAAGGTGCAGGTGCCGGTGTTTGGTTCCAAAGCCGCGCCTGAAGTTGGCAAAGACGTGGTGAAGCTGGTTCAGGCCGGTGTAGCCAATGCGGATCAAGAGCGCAACAGGACTGTCTTGGTCGACACTGCGGGTCGATTGCAGATCGACGATGAGATGATGTCCGAGCTCGTGCGATTGAAGGCTGCGGTCAATCCGCACGAGATATTGTTGGTTGCCGATGGGATGACCGGACAGGATGCGGTTCGAATCGCCGATGGTTTTCATTCGGCGTTGGGGATCACAGGTGTGATTCTCACGAAGCTCGACGGTGACGCTCGTGGTGGTGCGGCTCTGTCCATCCACGGGGTGACCGGTGCGCCGATAAAGTTCGTCGGAACCGGCGAGGGCATGCAGGCGCTGGACGTGTTCGATCCGGAGCGGATGGCCGGGCGGATTCTGCAGCGTGGTGACATCGTGGGGTTGGTCGAGCGCGCCGAGGCTTCGGTCAAGGCTGATGAGGCCGAGAAGATCGCGCGCAAGGCGACGTCGAAAAAGGGTATGGACCTGGCCGATTTTTTGACGGCAATGCGTCAGATACAGAAGATGGGTCCGTTGGAATCACTACTCGGCATGATGCCGGGTGTGAATAAGAAGATGCTGAAGCAGGCGAAGGTCGATCCCAAGGGATTGAAACATATCGAGGCGATCGTGCTCTCGATGACGCCCAAGGAGCGTGAGCGCCCCGAGATCCTGAATGGATCGCGTCGGCTGCGGATCGCAAGGGGGTCCGGCAGGACGGTGCAGGAAGTGAACCGGCTGATCAAACAGTTCGGTGAGATGAAGAAGATGATCAAACAATTCGGCAGGCCCGGGTTGGGTCTGCAATAAACACGAAGGTAGGAACATGGCCACACGAATTCGTTTGCGCAGAGTGGGGCGCAAGAAGCAGCCGAGCTACCGCATTGTCGTAACCGACAAGGCGAAAGCGCGGGACGGCCGTTTCGTAGAGTTGCTGGGGCACTACGATCCCAGGACCGAGCCTGCGACTCTGAAAGTAGACCAGGAAAAGGCGCGCACATGGCTCTCAAAGGGTGCCACACCGTCGGATACGGTGCGGTCGCTCTTGAAGAAGGCAGGGGTGTTTCAGGAGCAGGCCGATGCGTCAGCCACTTCGACGGCCGAAGAGTCGGAACAGCCGTCGACTGACGCTTCGGCCACGCCGAAAGACGACACGGCGAGTCAGACCTCGGCTGACGCTTCGGCCGACACACCGGCCGAAGCATAGGGGGCGAAATGGAGGCGGCCTACCTGGGGGTAGCGCGCTTCCGGAAGCCTCACGGGCTCAAGGGTGACGCGGTGGTGTGGGTGCTCACCGACGACCCCGAAACGGTGCTTGTGGCTGGACGGTTGCTGACGCCGGTGGACGACGACGGCAACCCGATTGGAGACCCTCTCGAGATTGAGAGAGCGCGTCCCTACCATCGAACTTGGCTGGTCAAGTTCGAGGGAGTAGACGACAGAGGTGTGTTGGAGCAGTGGGACCAGGTGTTGTTGGGGGTGCCTCGAGACGAACTGACACCGCTTGGGGAAGGTGAATTTTACGAACACGATGTTCCGGGTGCCAGTGTGGTGGTCAAGGGTGAAACGGTGGGTCAAGCAACCGGATTGATGGATATCCCGGGAGGGAAGTTGCTCTGCGTGGATGTGAACGGGAAAGAGGTGATGGTCCCGTTTCGCGAGCCGATACTGATCGGCTTTGACAGAGCGGAGCGACGCATCGAGATCGACCCGCCTCAGGGGTTGCTGGAACTTTAGGATGTTGAGGATCAATGTCGTGACGCTGTTCCCGGATTTGTTCGGGGCGCCATTCGCGACGAGTATCCTCGGTAGGGCGGCCGAGGCCGGACTGGTGCAGTACAATGTGGTGAACCTCAGGGATTTCACCCACGATCGGCACCGGACCGTTGACGATACGCCCTACGGCGGCGGTGCAGGGATGGTTATGAAGCCAGAGCCATTCTTCGAAGCGCTCGAGGATCTGGGTGCGAAGCCGCCCACGGTGTTGCTGTCGGCACGCGGGAAGCCGTTTCGGCACGATGATGCGGTTCGGTACAGTGTGGGTGAGGAGTTGACGTTGTTGTGCGGTCATTACAAAGACGTCGACGATCGCGTGACGACGTTGCCGGGTTTGGAGGAAGTCTCGGTGTCGGATGCGGTGCTGTCGGGTGGAGAGTTTGCCGCGATGTGTGTTGCGGATGCAGTCGTCAGGTTGTTGCCGGGAGCGTTGGGAGACCACGATTCGGCCGCCGGCGACTCGATGTACGAGGGGCTGCTTAGTGCACCGAGCTACACCAGGCCCGCTGAGTATCGCGGCCTGAAGGTGCCGGAAGTTCTGTTGAGTGGAGATCATGCCAGGGTGGCCGAATGGCGGCGCGCCCAGGCAAAAGAGATAACAAAAACGCGGCGTCCCGATTTGTGGACCCGCTTTGAGGTAGAACACCGGTCGGAAGAGACCGGATAATCAGGGGCAGAACTATGAAATCAATGAGCGTGCTGGAGCAAGAGGGACTGCGGGAAGACGTCCCTGAGTTCCGTCCGGGAGACACGTTACGCGTGTCGGTACGTGTCCGTGAAGGTGAGAAAGAGCGTCTGCAGGCGTTCGAGGGTGTTTGCATAGGCCGTCGGGGCGCCGGCATCAGTGAGACGTTCACGGTCCGCAAGGTCTCATCTGGCATCGGAGTTGAGCGCATATTCCCGCTGCATTCGCCCAACCTGGCCGAGATCAAGGTAGTTCGGCTCGGACGCGTGCGTCGCGCAAAGCTTTATTATCTCCGCAAGCTCTCAGGCAAGGCAGCTCGCATCAGGGAGCGGCGCGAGGTTTGAGTGGACGCACCTACCCTCGAGCGCGAGCAAACGCTGTGGGCAAAGGGGTATGAAGTTGTAGCCGGTCTGGACGAAGTCGGACGCGGCCCTTTAGCGGGGCCCGTGATAGCTGCCGCGGTGGTTTTCCCGCCGGGGCAGCTTTGTATTGATGGGTTGAATGACTCCAAACTCCTGACATCGTTGGCGCGCGAGCGACTCGATGTCGAGGTGAAACAGCAAGCGTTGGCGTGGACGATCGGTGCCGCATCGGTCAAAGAGATCGACAGACTCAACATTCGGCGGGCGACGATTCTGGCTATGCAACGGGCGCTCGACCGTCTTCCCTCCAAACCTGACCATGTTCTCGTTGATGGAAATCCCGTTCCTGAACTCGAGACACCCCACGAAGCCATCGTTAAAGGCGACCGGATATCCCAGTCGATTGCCGCGGCCTCGGTGATTGCCAAGTGCCTTCGCGACCGATTGATGGAGCGGTTGGCGAAGAACTACCCTGAGTTCAGCTGGGAAAGCAACAAGGGGTACGGTACTGCTGCGCACTTGAAGGCGCTAGACGAACTCGGCCCGACGCCGCATCATCGTATGACCTTCTCGCCGGTGGCGCAGGGGCGCCTGCTGTAGAATACGAGCAGGGAGGTTGCCAAAAAAACAACCGATACTGAATTCACTACGGTTGATCCTAAATTCGGGCGGGCGATTCTAAGTCCGAAGTCATCGGCACCAAATTTGTTTCAGAGGTCCTGAACTCGAAATCAACGATCCGCTATTCGTTCTGCCGTTAGCAAATTCGAAACGACCTGTCCGCTATTCAATTTGGTGATCCGATACACGACATCGTCGTTACTGAATTCGTTCTTGCGATCGTGAAATCGAAATCACTGATTTCAAATTCAGACTGCCGATGCCAAGCTCGGAATCACTCGTTCAATTCCTTTTTCAGTGCCTGAAGGTTGTGAATGAGGCGTCTCCTGATTCGTCCACCCTCCCGCGATTGAGCATTAGGTGTCGAATGTTGCACTGTGGATGCTCCCCTACCGCTCCACCGGCCCTAGGTACTTATCGAGCCACGACAGCGTTTCCTTGATATACTCGGCCCGCGGCGGAACGTGGTCGGTGTCGTAGAGTATCAGGCGTTTATGCTCCTCCGGAGTTCCCAGAAGTTCGATCATGGGCCTGATTTCGGCGTCAGCAAAGACGTCGTGCTTACCATTCAGCATCAGAGTAGGGATCGTAACCCTCGACACGTAGCTGAGTGCATTTGCTTCCGGCCGCCCTCTGGGGTTCATGTGCCCCGCCACCAAAACACTGGCGCGGAGCCGATCTTCTACAGCTGGAATCACGGAGCCGAACCACCCGCCCCAGCTCATCCCATAGTAGGCCAGCATATCACTATCGATGTCATCGCGTGTCTCCAGATAGTCGACGCTCCGTTTGAAATCCATTACTATCTGGCGCAGGAACCCGGTGAATGCACGCGATTCATTGCCGTAATGGATGGCAGTTAACTCAGGCCTGCTCCGCTCAAACGTTCCCTTGTACACCGGATAAAGGACTGCCCTCCCGTTCCGCACTAGGAACGAGACAAACATCGGGAACTCATGGTAGGCCTCGATGTCCTCGCTGGACTGCATCAAGGCTGACGCACTGCCCGGAAAGTAGATCACCGTCTGGTAGGGCGGAGTTGCGTTCGCGGGAAGGAAGAGGTGGGCGAGCACCCGCTCGTCTCCATAAGCCGCATCAAACGAGACCTTTTCCCGAGTCCAGCCTCCTTCGCTTTCAGCACTGGCTTCGACGTGAGCGTTCAGGTCGGTCTCATCGTAGGAGAACTGCTCCTTGTATACCTGAAAGACCGCATCATCGACCGGCTCGTACTCACTGAAATTGGCGGTTGAGGGAAACAAATCTAACTGGAATGCGGTAGCAGGAGTCGATTGGGAATCCGGGTACAACGCCAATCGAATACCGTTCCTGGCAGACCGATCCCAGGGGTCTGCCTGCCCTCGTCTTCTGAACATGTATGTGTTGTCGTCATAGCCGCCACCCCTGATGAGTCGTCCTGAGGGCGTTTCGTTCCAGCACCACTCACGGACGTTACCTGGCATATCCAACGCGCCGTAAGGAGTGAGGCTCGGCAGGCTACCAACCTCGACCGGCCCCTCGCCGCCGAAGTTGGCGAAGGGTGCGAGTATGGCAGTGCCGCCGAGTTGAAACATCCCGATCATCGGAGTGAAATACCCCGCTGCCATCAACCAGTGGAATCGTGTCGGCAGGCTCTTCCCGACGAATTCGGCATAGGCTGCCGCCTCGTACCAGCTCACACCTGAAACTGGATACTCTGCTTGCCCCTGCGGATAATCTCCACCCAGCCAAGTGGCAGGCCCTGACTGTTGCGACGGGTCCACGAAAACTTGCATGGCCTCTTCAAAAGTGAACTCGCCGCCGTCTGTTGAGAACGGTTGCTCCCAATACTCAGGGCTCCTGTATCCACCGGCGTCCACAAACTCCTTGTACTGTCTGTTGGTGACCTCGTACCGATCGACGAAGAAATCACCTATCTCCCCGACCGGCGTTCGCGCAGCCTGCACCCGAACCATTCCAGCCGGAAGGCTCCCCAGAGGATCGAGGGTCCTGACAACCTCGTATGGCAACAAGGTGCCAGGATCACCTCCAACAGCGACTGCAAAGTTCCAACTGGACGCCGCCGCTATGACTGTCTCAAATCCCTCCTTTTCGAGCTTCCAGCGGAAGAACCCGTAGGGCAAACGAAGGTCTTCAACCGGGGAGACTCCCACAAAGGTCCATTCGTCGTCAGGGTGACCGTATTCCTTCATGAAGACATCTGCCCCGGGTGGATCAGTTCGTACGTCGACCTTCAGGGACACCCGAGACATCAACTCAGCCAGCTCCGGGTCGTCGCCGAGAATGGCTTCCGCCTGTTCCGCGAGACGGTACGGTTCGACCAAGTTCCGCCACGCGTCGTTCTCACCAATCATCCGCTCGATCTCTGGAATAGCAACTTCGCGCGCCCACCGCACATCGGCGCGGTGCTGGAAGAACCAGACTGAAAGCCAGGCGAATGCCACGATCGCCAACACCGTAGGGGCGGCCACGATAGGACGGCGGAGATGTCTCAACAATTCACCCACGTTGAAAACGCCTGCCGGCTCTGCGGCAGGGTGCCGGATGCGTTCGATTTCCTTAAGGAGGTGCGTGGCCGTCTCGTACCTCTTCTCCGGCTCCTTCTCGAGACAGCGCAATATCAGCTGAGCGACATCTTCGGAAATCTCGTCGGTGATGGTGCGAGGATCAGGTGCCGGTTCCGTCTGGTGCTTGATGGCTACTGCGAGAGGAGTCGGAGCATCGAACGGAGCCTGTCCGGTGGTGATCTCAAACATTAAGCAACCGAGAGCGTATATGTCCGAGCGTCCGTCAATGGATACGCCTTCAATCTGCTCCGGGCTCATATATGTGGGAGTGCCGAGCGACAATCCCGTCTCGGTGAGGCGATCGCCATGAGCCGCGGTAATTGCAAGCGCGATCCCAAAATCGGCCATTACGGCGTGACCTTCGCGCAGCAGGATGTTCTCTGGTTTGATATCTCTGTGAATCAGGCCTTGGCGATGTGCCAAGCCGAGTGCGTCGGCGACTTCGGAAGCGAGTGCTAGGGCGTCATCGACGGGTATGCGCGTTTCGCGATTCATACGATCGCGAAGAGACTCCCCTTCGACGTATGGCATGACATAGTAGAGGAGGGCGGACGGTTGCTCCTCGACGGAACCAGAGTCCAGAAGTGGCAGAATGTGCGCGTGATTCAGCCGTGCCGTGATCTGTATCTCTCGCAGAAAACGGTCCGCCCCAATTGCTGCGGCAAGCTCAGGCCGCAACACTTTGACTGCAACCTTGCGGTCGTGCTTGAGATCGTGAGCCAGGTACACGACGGCCATTCCGCCGGCGCCTAGCTCACGCTCGACTCTGTAGCGGTCGGCCAACGCTGCTGTCAGTTGGGTGAGGGCATCGGTCATTGGATTGGTTTCCCCTGACTGAAGGTCGGACGGAGAGAACGTGTCCCTCGTATTTGCAAAGATGAGCCTAAGCCTTTGAGAGCGCTAGACTCATTGGACAATGGTTGTACCAAGTCGCATAATTCCAATTAGTAGTATGCGATTTCTTGTGTCGATGAGATGCAGAATGCTGTTTGTGGAGGGGAGACACCATGGTTCGGCCATCCTACAAGTTCGCCTTGCTAGCATCATTTGCGGTCGGATTGACGACGCTGGCCTGCAGCGACGACCCAATACCCACGGCGCCATTGCCGCCGGATGAGCCAGACCCGATCGTGGTGACAGAGGCGCCTCCCGCCGATGTCAACGCGTTTTTCCAGCAGCTTCCGGCCTGGGAGGAGTACGCGGCCCCAGTGGCCGATGCCGAGGTTGTGGCTCCTGAACCGGCATTCTACGAACAGGCCGGCGACATGTTCTGTTCGGTGACGAATGCCAGTATCACTCGGAACCCCGAGGATATTGTCACATACAGCCCCGACTCGGAGATATTGTGGCTCGGGTCGCTGATTCAGGGCAAGGGCCACCGCGACGGCCTGGGGTCTTTGCTCGAACTCCCGATCAGGCAGAGAGCACCGGCGACGATCGCCATAGACATACTCTTCTCGGACAATACTCGGGTCGTTGATTCGCCGACGCTTGCCTCCGTCGGGCAGGCGATAGGTACCCTGATCGACCAGGCGCACGATGCCGGTCACCTGGCAGGCAGCAGCATCTTCTTCAATCAGGTCGAGAGTCACTCCCTGGAGCAGTCGGCCTTGAAACTGGGTCTGTCGGCATCATACATGAGCACTTCCATCCGCTCGAGCCTGCAGATGGAGAGGTCCTCCTCGTCGTCGTCGCTCACAGCGAACTTCATTCAGAAGATGTTCACGACGTCGCTGGTGCTGCCTCAAACGCCCCAAGACGTCTTCAGCGATGAGTTCACTGACGAGCTGCTCCAGCAGCAAATCGAGCGCGACAATATCGGACCCGACAACCTCCCTGTTTACGTCGCGAGTATCACCTGGGGTCGGATGTTGACCGTGACCATGACGTCGGACCACAGTGCGGCCGAAATGAAGGCGGCTTTGCAGGCATCGTCATCGTTCGTGGGCTTCGACGTTTCGATAACCGCCGATGCTCGCCACAAGCAGGTTCTGGACGAATCCGAGATCAAGGTCGTCGCAATCGGTGGTCACGCCCAGGCAGCAATCGACTTGATACGCACTGGGCAACTTGGCGAGTACTTCAAGGAGGATGCTCCGTTGACTACCGCGAGGCCGATCTCGTACGTGCTTCGCAATTTGGGCGACAACACAATAGCCAAAGTGAGCGAAACCACCGAATATGCGATCCGAGAGTGTTCGCCGGGCGGGGTGCAGCGGTTCGCCACCTACACGTCGTGGCGGGACTCCGTGGTCGCGAAAGGCCTGCTCGAAGATTCGCTTATGACGGCGGACAGCAACGTAGCTAAGGCGTCAGGGCTGGCAATGCCGTTGGGGACGAACGCACCGATTGGCCCAAGAGCTACTTTCGAGGCGGATTCCACCGGCCTTCCGTTTAGCTTCTACCTGGAGAACACGAACGCAGCAGAGCTGACACTGGCATCCGAGCAGATCTGGACGCTCGTCTTCGCCGATCAGGAGGTCGGTGGCGATCCGGCGGGCCGATGGATCAGCATCGGTGATGCCGATGGCATCGGCGGGGCTTTACGCGGCGTGTTCGAGAATGACGATTTCGACGTTCGAATGATTCGCAACGACAGTACATCTGCCACAGCGGATGTGTACGCGATCGCCCTCACGATCGGCCATAACCAAGATACGGCAGGTGAGTCCATCGTCCTGAGAGGCGAGGGTTTCGAGGTTCACTTCGAACCACCGATATCCGGCTTCATCGGTTTTGTGGCGCCGTTCCCGATCGTCAATCTACACTTCGACGAGGATCGGGGTGGTGACGACATCGTGATCCGAGACTTTCGATTCGGGTCGAACTAGCTTCGGCCATAGTCGGCTAGCGAAAAGGACCTCGAGCGCGTGACGAACTCGTTCGAGGTCCTTTTGTTTCTACGTCACCTCCGCCAACATATCACAGGCCTTTCGGATCGCGGTGGCGGGGCCGATGAATATGACTTGGTCGTCGACTTCGATATTCGTGTTGCCGAGCGGTACCACGAACTTGTTGTTCCGCATTATTGCAGCGATAACGCATTCCTTGGGGATTTTCAGGTCGCGGATTTTCTGACCGCCGACCACGGCGCCTGTCGGCACCGTCACATCGAGCACGCTGGCGGCGCCGATGCCGAACTCGAAGAGCTGCGCCAACCCCGGACGATCGAGTTGGTTTTCCACCATTGCGGCGGTTGCCCACGGGGCACTGATCGACACTACGTCGTTCTGCTCGAGCAACTCCACATACTCGGGTTCTTGGACCACTGCGATAACGTGTTTCCATCCAAGCTGCCGTGCCTGCAGCGCGCTGATCACGTTGCGACCGTCGTCCTCGGAGGCGGCGATCACGACGTCTACGTTATCGACTCCCACCTGCTCCAGTAAGTCGCGCTTGGTGCCGTCGCCCTGGAAGATCGGTGTGCTGAACCGCTGCTCGAGCTGCTCGCACAGTTCGGCGTCTTCTTCGATGAAGGTGATCTGATGCTCGGCCGAACGGAACATCATCCGGTATTCGTCTTTGGCCAGAAGCCTTTGAGCGATACTCTGCCCCTGTCGCTTGCCGCTAATGATCAACACTCGCATTCGTATCCTCCGCAATCTGGCGATCAGCGTTTTGATCCACGCCTGGAACGCCCGCGGGATTCGCTTGATCTCATCTCGATTGTCGGCCTGTGTCAAGTATATGGCCAGGCCCACCAATGTCAGCGCACCGCCCAGCACGAAGCTCCGCGCCTCCAGTGCCGGCACGAACATCCATGTGGTGATTACCCCCAAAATCGGAATCAATGGGAACCAACGAGCTTGAAACGGACGACGCAGGTTCCGCATCTTCCTGTGAAGCGGGATGACAGAATAGTTGATGATTCCGAGTCCCATCAGGTAACCGAAGTCGCTGAGGGATGCCACAAACCTCACGATTCCCGAAGAGCTGAACACCACTACGATCGCCGCGCAGATGAAGAGCGCTACGTCTGGGATCTGGTTCTTGGGATGCAGCCTAGCAAAGAATTTCGGGAAGTGACCGTCGCGCCCCAGCGCAAAGAGTATTCTGGCACTCGCTCCCAGTGTCACGCTGAACGCAGAAAGGCTCGCCATGATCGTGGCTAAGATTCCGAACCACCGGCCCCAACCGCCCAGCACGCGCTCGGCGAAGAAGATGAACGGCACCTCACTCTCGGCGAGCTCTGCGTAGTTGACCACGGCCATCATCACCGCGACAACCACGACGTAGAACCCCGTACTGATTCCGAGGGTGATCAGGATTGCTCGCGGGACCGTTTTGCCTGGCTCTATGATCTCTTCAGAGGCATTCGATATCAGCTCGAACCCGACGTAGGAGATGTAGATCAGCGCCATGGCCGGAATGAACGGTCCCCAACCCATCGGAGCCATCGGCTCGAGGTTGGCGGGCTCGATGTCGGTGAATCCGAGCAGCGCAACAGCCAACAGAACCGCAAGCTCCACGAGGTTCATCACCGTGATGATGATGATTGCCTCTTTCATGCTCCTGTAGTTCACGGCTGTGAACACCACCGTGGTAGCCAGGGCAATCAATGCAATCCCGAGTTCGGGGAAGAAGTACGCGCGAATGGTCATTGCGAAAATGAGCGCGTACATCGCACAGGCCAGAGTGTTGCCGATCCAGAAGAACCACCCGGTGAAGAACGCTACAGGACGGCTCATTGTGCGGCTGGTGAAGGAGTAGCCACCACCTGCCAACGGAATTGCGGCGCCCAGCTCGCTGTAGTTCAGCGCGGTGAACACCGTCATGAGTCCCATCACCAGGTAGACGAGCACTCCCGCCGGCCCGATCATGTGGGCCAACTCCCCAGGCAGTGCGAAGATGCCCGGGCCCATAGTGGCGCCGATGCCGATCATCACCGCCATGAACAAGCCCAAATTCCGTCTAAATGTGACTTCCTTAGCCAAGCCTGGTGCGCTCCCTGGTTGCATCAGTGCGTTTGCGAGGAACGGAATCTATGCGCCGGTACAATTGTCGTCAGCGACTGGGGGTCGGTTGTGTTGGCAGAGGGAGGCCAAACATGGGACATGGAGACATATTCCGTTGTCTTGCGAACCAATGAGATTAGATCGGTAAACCGGAGGAGACAGAATGACGGCTCTGACAGTTGCAGTTATGGCGACCGTTGCTTCGGCAGCGTTTCAGCAGGATGTGACGCCCGTCGAATACAACAGAGACCAGCTCGTTATGCAGGCGGCGCAGGGATTCATCGTTCCGGCGAGGTTCGGGAGTAATCCGGTTAGGGTTGATCCTGATGGCGAAACGCACGTCGTGCCGGGCACGGGCAGCATCACGTACAACTTCCGAAGTGGCGACAACGCCGTGAACCTTGCCGGCGACCATGTGGAGCCCGCGGTGTCGCTGTACAACCTCGGCCGCGAGGGCAGCCGCTCGAGCGCTGAGAGCGCGGGATTGAACACACTGTCGTGTATCGGCAACCGCGTGCGGGTGCAGACGGGCGAGGCAAAGGGAGCCTTTGGTTACGTCATCGGGAAGCACGGTGGTGCAGAACACGTGATGGTCGATTTCCCGGACGACGCCGTCTTCGACCAACTCACCTTGGACGACAAGATGCACATTTACGCCCACGGCGTTGGGATGGAGGTCACCAATTTCGACGGTGTCGAACTGTTCAGCATGAGTCCGCGTCTGATGGACGCTCTTATGGAAGCCGGCATGGGTATCACGGGCGACGGGATGCTGAGAGTGCCGGTGGCCAAGGTCGTTCCTGCAAGAGTGATGGGCTCTGGATTGGGAGCGAGCCAGGTGTACCGAGGAGACTATGACATTCAGATGTTCGACGAGGCTGTCGTAGAGGAGTATGGGCTCGACGAGCTGAGGTTCGGCGACATCGTCGCGATCGTGAATTCACATCACGATCAAGGTCGCATCTTCAAGGAGGGATCGATCGCGATTGGGGTGATTGCGCACAGTAACAGCTTCATCGCAGGGCACGGCCCCGGCGTGACGTCGCTCATGTCGTCGAAGGATGGGAAGATCGAGCCGATGGTTACCGAGGCGGCGAACCTGGCGCACCTGCTGGAAATTCGATAGCAGCGAGCAACGAACAACGAGCAGCGAACGTGCAAGGGCGGCCAAGGTATCCAGCCACTGGTTGCCCGCTGCTCGCTGTTCGGTGCTCGTTCCCAATTGTGATCTGAGCTACAGAATGCTCCCGTGAGATGGTCTAACATGTCGACTGACTCTACAGCTCAGGTACGGCATCATGTCCATCTCACGGTTTGTTTTGTTCGGTCTGTTGTGTCTCGTGGCGAGCGCGTGCACCGTAGTGGTGCAGCCGGCGCCTAATCAACCTCAACCGGCACCGCCAGGTTCCGAGAGTGATTCGGACGTCGACGTCACCACTCCGGAACCGGTGCGTAGACCTCCTGCGCAGGCTCCTAGGCGTCTGCCCCCGAATACGGATCGAGACCCCGGCAACGACGAACCTGAAACACCCTCTCGTCGGCCGGCCGGTAGATCGAACAGGATGAGCCTCGGTGTTCCTCCGGGGCACTTGCCAGGACCCGGTGAATACCGCGTGTGGATTCAGGGATTGCCTCCGGGGCAGCAAGCGCGGGCGCGGCATTGCAGCGGCATTCTCGAGACGGCACCGCTGGGATCGTGGATCCTGTACCGCCCGACCCAATACCAGCGTCAGATACGCGTTCGCTACTTGCACGAAACTCGGCAAATGGTGATTGCAGTTCGCGCCTTCGATTCCGAAACAGGTGTCTATCTCCGCGACTATGCTCTCGAAGAGGACGACAACAACATGGGTCCCGTTGCCATCGGAACGCGGCGTCCGACCATCCGTCCGGGCGGAGATAGAACCGCGAATAGAGGAAACAGTGGCAATGCGCCTGGTCGAGTTGGCGTTGATCGGGACTCTGTGCTGAGTCCAGGCAACGATCGCGGCAATGTTGGCCGCGGGAATGACAAGAAGGACGGGTCCTCTGGTCAGGCCAACCGAGGGAACCAGGGGAACAGGCGGACCGAACAGGAAGACGAAACCGGTGAATCCACCGGCCGCAGGCGTGATGTCACCGCGAGCATTCAGGACGCGGTGCTAGGGGCCGACACCACCGGCGACGCACGAGCTGAGAGAGATCCACAGATCAACCCGACGCGAAGGCGTGGCCGGCTGGATGCAGTACCGGAGCAAAGAGAGGAGCACGAGTTTTTGGGAGTTCTCCCCAGGTTCTTGCCAAGTGTTGGTATGTGCCGGGTTTGGGTTCCCACACTTGCGAATGGCCGGCAAGCGAGAGCGACGAGTTGTGAAGGTTTAGTGGACCAGGCACCGCCGGGATCGTGGATTCTGCGCCGCGACACCGACGATCCCGACGTGGTTCTGGTGGACTACGTCCACGAAGAAGATGCCGGGGTGATTGTCCGGACTAGCGAGTTTGACGCTGAGACTGGCGAGCCTGTGCAGAAGCGGTAATCCCCATGGACTCAATCCTTTGCCGCAGGCAATTCCGGCACCTCTTCACTCGGAATCTCCAGCTCGGACAAGTCCACACCGGGGTCGAGTCTTCCTCGGTGTTCCGCCCTTCTGGCTAGAACCAGCATTCCAGAAGCGCTGACCGCACCGATCCCGGAGAATAGCGGGCCCAGAAACACCAGGTTTGGCAAGAACGCTGCGCCCTCGGCAAAGGTTGCCACGGCAAATACGAAGAGAGCGGAAAACGTCAGACCTCCAACGGCCCCCCAACCCGCAAAGCGCGGAAGGGACATTTCGTCGAACCGGCGCCGGCCCTCTCCGAGAACGAGGAAACCGGAGAAGGTGACACCGGCAAAAAAGCCGAGCACCCCGAACCCGACGGGGTAGGGTACGTCGGCGCCGGTACTCCCGGTTAACAACAGAATCCCCAACAGCATGACCATGCTCGCCGCGAACCAGGTGAAACCCCAGACTAGCCCCATCTTGAATGCACCGCGTATGCGCCTCAGCCACTTGTTCATTGCAGCGCCCTCCTACTGGAACCCGAACACGAACGGGAAAAGCACCACCACGATCAGGGCCCACACTGCGTACACCGGCAGGTACGCCATCTGCCACCGCTCCAGGGGTGCGAAGCCAGCGCGCCTCCAGACGAACTTGGCATAGAGCACGGCGGACCAACCAAGGTTCACCACAAGGATGAGGTTCTCACCCAGTGCGGCTAAGCGGTTGGGGGTGAAGCCGAAAGCCGAGATGCGAGCCAGCATGGCCCAGAGAGCCAACGCATTCACCAGGAGTGCGCTGATCACCAACACGAGTTGCATCGCATCGAAGAAACCGGGCTCCGCATTGGGATCCCTGGCAGAGATGGCGTAGAGCAACAGGCCCACCACAACTACCAGGAGTAGGTCGAAGGCGATGAGGACCTCACGTTCGATGTTGATGCCGCTCCCCGTCCATGCCACGACTCCAAGGAAGGCGAGGAGCAGAAGGGTGAAGAGGGGGGTGAAGATCATGGTGAGGACCGGCGCCATGTTCTCGATGACGCTTTGTTTTGCCTCAACCAGCCAAGCTGCGATGACAACCGCGCCCACGGCCCCGCAGGGGAGAATCCAAAGAGTCACAACCGGCTCGGCGTCAATTCCGGCGGCCTCGAAGAGAAGCATGGTGATTCCCATGAGGACGCCGCCGCCCAAGGCGATGAGCACGTAGTAGATGAACCATTCGCCGCTGAAGCGGACGAAGTTCATGCGCTGTTGGGCGTCGCGCCATTGGCCGCCGGCGTACGCCACGCCCGCGGCCAGCCAGAGGGCAATGGGGAGGTGTATGATCGCCAGCAGCTGTGTGTGCCCTTCATGCACGAACGGCAAAAGGTTCATGACCAGAGCACCAGCGAGGAATGCCCCGACCAGCCAAGCCCACCCACTGCTGATCAGCCCCCGCTTCCAGCCGAGGAAGGCTGCCAGAAACGGAAGGGTGAACATCGTGATGTTCCGTATGTACCAGAGCGCTTCCTCATCACCGTCCCAGCCGATGCCGAAGAACTCGGGCACTTTGATGGCCACCCCCGCACAGACGGCCAAACCCAGTGCCACGAATGCCTCGCGCCTCCAGTTCGCCCCACCCACCTCGGAATCTGCCGCGACCAGATGCTTCCACAGGCGCTCCGAGTGTTCCCGGGCAAACTCCCGTGACAGCGTGTTCAGCTCACCGAGGCGCTTCACGCCGATGAGGAACGCCTCCTGCTCGTCGAGCCCCGCATCCTGGAGGTCAGCCACCTGACTCCTGAGGTGGTCTTCGAGCTCATCGATGTCCGCGGCGTCGATTGCCTGTCTGCGGCTCAGAAAAGCCCGCCATTCCTTGATCCGTTCCTCGAGCACCTGCACACCTCCTGCCTGCGCCATCCAATTGTCCGCGGCGCGAGTTAGTCCGACTCGAAAGGAGTCCCGCGGAGTGTCTCGTTCACCACTTGCCACTGCTGCTGCTGGTTCGCAAGCTCATCGGAGCCCTGTTTGGTGAGCCGGTAATACTTACGCCGCCGCCCCGACTCAGCACGGCCCCAGTTGGCCTTCACCAGACCATTGCGCTCCAGGCGATGGAGGACCGGGTAGAGCATGCCGTCCGTCCACTGCAACTCGCCGCCTGACAAATCGTCCACGCGTTTGATGATTGCGTAGCCGTAGCTCTCACCCTCGCGGAGAATGGCCAGCACCAGCGGCGTGGCAGACGCGGCGACCAGGTCTTTGCCTATATCCATGCCGGGCGTCGTTGATACATAGAGGTAGTATACATTGTAGATCTATGTATATGCAAGCATCCTGTGTCCCAAACGTTTCGGGCTTCGCCAACTGTTCTCAGTTGGTGCGTGCTCCAATCCCGCGATCCTTTCCAAGAACTCAACCGCCTCATCCCAAACCGCCTCAAACGGATCCTCCCACGTCCGCCAATCATGTACAACTGCAACTTCGCTGGGCAGCTTGCCCAGCCTCCGACACCGCCTCGCTGTCTCTCGATGCATACCCGCCCTCTCGCCTGCTGATGTCAGCGTCCGACCTGACGCCAACAATTCGAAGAGGTTGCGTACCTGCCGGTCGGTCACCATCCGAGACCCTTTCTCTCAAAGTCCCAGACATGGTACGCAACCTCTACCTGTGGCGGTTTCTATTTGTCGCTGGTCATGGCCAGCTCGGAATACTGTTGGACCTGAAACCAATCGGAATGCTATCTCGTATTTATACTATAGTAAAGTTGACTATAGTATAGACGAATGATAGTGTGTCGAAAGTAGACCACCTGCTCGAAAGCCGGGTTTTCACCATGTCGATGCCATACGCCGATCCCAAGTCTTTCATTCCCTTATCCCACCTCCCGTTTCAGATCTTCCTGGCGTTGGGTGAGGGAAGCGCCCACGGTTATGCTATCGGAAAGGAGATCGAGGAGAGGACCTACGGAAGGTTGAACCCGACGACTGGTCGTCTCTACCAGGCCCTCCGGCGCCTGCGGGAGGACGGATTGATTGAGTCGTGTGACACACCTGCCGACGACGACAGCGATGACACCCGTCGGCGTTATTTCCAGCTAACAAGTTTGGGACGAGATGTGATGGCTCTCGAGGTAGAACGACTGGAGAGTATGGTCACGTTGGCTAGAGAACGATCTCTTGCGCCGAGGCGGTCGTGAGCGGGGCGGTGGAATGAGAGAGAGTGTCGGTAGTCGCAAGCGCGCGGAGTGGGTATTCCACTTCTTGATGGGCATATGTCCCGCAGCCTTTCGGCACGAATACGGCCCCTCGATGGTGGAAACGTTCTTGGTGCGATTCGAGAATTCGTCCCACGAGCCGATACGTCGCTGCCTCTTTCTCCTCCGGGAATACGCGTCAATGACTTTCGTCGGCACCGGCCTCCGAATGGCCTATGTCGTGCGTTTGTTGCATCAACGCATGCGGGCGCCCATGGCAGGCGTTTCGGCAATAACAGGACATGCCCTGCGGCGGCGGACCTGGGATGGCCGAAGATGGCAGTTCCTCCCGAACCTCGGTCGAGACCTGAGGCAAGCCGGCCGCGGTCTGATGAGGAAGCCCGGTGTGGCGATCAGTGCCATCCTCGCGTTGGGCCTGGGGGTCGGTCTGGCGACGACCATCTTCTCGTTCGTTTACGCAGCATCGTATCGCCCGCTACCTGTTCCCGAAGGAAACCGGATTTTGCACCTCGAGATGGAGGATCCGAGTCGAGGGCGCCGGGAGCTTGCAGTCGGGTACCACGACTTCCTGGATTGGAGTGCTCATCAATCGACGTTCGAAGGCCTGGCAGCGTTCTATAGAGGGACTGTGAATCTGAGCGGCCAGCAACGTCCCGAGCGCTACTTCGGCGGATTCTTGACGACGAATGCGTTCGACGTACTGGAGGTCGAGCCAATCCTTGGCCGCGGTTTCCTCCCCGAGGAGGACCACGTCGGCGCACCGGATGTAGCCGTCACCGCTCACTCCGTGTGGCAAGTGCGCTACGGAGGTGATCCCGAGATCGTGGGGCGTTCGGTGAGAGTAAACGGCGTGCCCACGACCATCATTGGAGTAATGCCGGAGGGGTTTGCGTTTCCCTACTGGGAGGACATCTGGTTGCCGCTCAGAATTGACGCTCTCACTACCGAGCGCGGCAGCGGCCCCGGGTTGGAGGTGTACGGTAGACTGCGCGACGGCGTCGATCTGGAGGAGGCGCGAGCGGAGTTCGCCGGGATCAGCGCTCGCCTGGCCGACGCATATCCGGCCACAAACAAAGACTTGGTAGCCTTCGTCGAGCCGTACACCGAATCCTATCGAGCTGACGATACCCGTCTGGCAACCACCATCTTTCTCGGGTTTGGTATCGCGGTCTTGCTCATTGCCTGCTTCAACGTGGCAAACCTGCTGCTTGCCCAGGCTGTCGTCCAGACGAGGGACATGGCCGTGAGGGTGGCAATGGGCGCAAGTCCCGGTCGTGTCATTGCAGGGTTTCTCGAACAGGCTTTGCTTCTGGCTGCCGCCGGTGCTCTTGTGGGCATTGTCCTTACCGCAACGGGCCTCGCGTTCCTGGACCGATGGATTACCTCCACAGCTACATTCCCACTGCCGTTCTGGATGGAGCTGACCGTAGATACGCCCATCCTTCTCTTCGTTCTCGCGGCCGTGTGTGTGAGTGCTCTCGCATCCGGCCTGTTGCCGGCGCTAAGGGCCTCCAAGACCGACGTCCACGAAACGCTTACGGATACCTCGTGGGGGAATTCCTCTCTGCGCGTTGGCCGTATCAGCCGCGTCCTCGTTCTCGGGCAAATAACCGGGACCGCCGTTCTCCTGATCCTCGCAGGCCATCTGGCTCTCCAAGTAGCCAACGTGCGGCGTGCCGAGTACGGTTACCCTACCCGCAACGTCCTGACGGCACGGGTCGGGTTGTTCGACGGAGTTTTCCCAACCAGGGAAGAGCGTTTGTCATTCTACCGAGAGCTGAAACTTCGCCTGGAGGATAGGCCCGCGGTTGTTGCGGTAGCGCTGAGCACAGTGCTTCCCGGGACGGAAGCGGGAATTCGGAGAGCTGCAATACAGGGGCACGACTACCCCGAGGCAACCGACGTTCCAACAACCCGTATCTCATTCGTAACACCCGGGTTCTTCGATGCGTTTGAGACTCGGGTGATTGAGGGGCGAGCCTTCACGGACAACGATGACGACGAGGGATTCCCCGTGGCAATCGTGAACTCGCCCTTCGTCGAGCGGTTTTTCTCCGGTGAGGATCCGGTGGGACGACAGATTCGCCTGGGGTGGCCGGAGCCAGAGGGGCCCTGGCGCACGGTGGTAGGCGTCGTTCCGGACATGGGTATGGATGGAGCGATGCAGCCCGATGGAGATCCAGAGGGTGTATACCTGCCGGTCGTTCAGATGGATGCCCGGTTCATGAGCGTGGCAGTCATAACCCGGGGGCCACCTCTTGCCTTCGTTCCGACCCTTCGCGACGAGGTTGCCGCCTTGCAGGGTGACACGCCTGTTTATTTCGTCCGAACGCTCCATGATGCTATCAACACCAGTCTGCTGGATGTGGTACTGGTGGGGAGCCTGCTCTGGGCTCTGGCCCTGGCCGCTTTCGTGTTGGCTTCGTTGGGTCTCTACGGCGTCACTTCGTTCCTCGCAGGTCAGCGAACGCGCGAGCTGGGAGTGCGCGTGGCGCTGGGCGCAAAGGCGGGCGACGTGCTTCGGTTGATAGTACGTCAGGGAGCGTGGCAGATTCTCCTGGGCCTGGCGGCGGGCGTTCTGCTCTCCGCCGGACTAACGGCCGTCATGGAAAGCGGGGGAATGGAGACCGTTCCCCACAGCACCCCCGTGACGCTAGCCGTGTGTCTCGTCCTAGCTCTCACCGGCTTCTTTGCGGTCGTCGTTCCTGCCTGGAAGGCAGCAAAGGTAGATCCCGTAGACGCATTCCGGGCCGGCACGTAGCTCCTGTTGAGATATCGTCGGGTGACGTCCCATGGGCAGCGCTGCTGGGTCGCCCCGCTCTCCAGGTGCACCGTTGATCCACAGGTGAGCCTTCATTGTCTAACACCACCGATCTGGACACATTTACTCAGTAACCAAAGGCCGCCCGCGACAATCCACTGACAGCGGTCTCAGTGGGACATCAGCTTGCGGCGGCCCCGAGGTGGCAACATGCCCACTGACAGACGCGCGCCCCATGAAGGAAGGTGTGCCCGGTTTCGGGATCCAAGCCGAAATCGCCGTGATTTCACGTATGTGACATTGATTCTGCTTGCCCTCACTGGTTGGTTCGGCTGCGACGGGGCGGTGGATCCTGTGCCCGAACCCGTGGATCCTGTGCCCGGACCCGTGGTTGAGGTACAGGTTTCCCCGGCCGGTATGTCGGTCTCCGGCGTTGGTGCGGCGGCCACATTCAGCGTCGAGGCGTGGGATGTCGATGGCACCCCGATCCCCTCGCCCACAGCAGACTGGACCAGCCTCAATCCGAACGTGGCAACGATTGATGCAACGACTGGCGAGGCCACGGCTGTGGCGAGTGGTCAGGTGACAGTCGCTGCGAACGTAGATGGTATTACTGCGTACGGATTGCTCACCGTATCGGTCCCCGGATTGGATCCGGTGAGTTCCTGGGCCGCAGACTCGGCGGGCCCTCCCATTGAGGCGGTGTGGGGAAGCTCTCCAAACAACGTGTACGCGGTCGGTGAGGGTGGCCTGGTTCTCCACTACGACGGCGCGGCATGGAGTGAGACGCCGGTTTCAATCACGTGTGATCTCCACTCAATTTGGGGCTCGTCATCGAGTGACGTCTTTGTTGGAGGGCGGGGCTGCCCGATTCTGCACAATGATGGTGCCGGCTGGAGCGAGATGGTCAACTCGACCTCGTGGAGCTTCGGTGTCTGGGGTTCCTCCGCGAACGACGTGTTTACAGTGGGTTATCTGGGCGTGATCCTGCACTATGACGGGGCGGATTGGAGTGAGATGACGACCCCAACAACCGAGTCGCGCAAGCTGCTCACGGGCGTGTGGGGCAACTCTTCGAATGATGTCTATGCCGTGGGTCAAGGTGGCACGATTATGCACTACGACGGAACCACCTGGAGCGCGATGACCAGTGGGAGTAGTGCTCTCCTCGAAGCCGTATGGGGTACCTCGTCGAGCGACATTTTCGCGGTTGGATCAAACGGCAAGATTCTGCATTACGACGGGACAACCTGGAGTGAAATGTCGAGCGGTTCAGACGAGAATCTCTCAGCCGTCTGGGGTACGTCGCCGAGCGATGTCTACGCTGTGGGACGATACGGCGTTGTCTTGCACTTCGACGGGGCCAACTGGACTGAGAGGACTTGGGCATCGCGCGAAGACTTCTTGGGTATTTGGGGAACTTCGTCGAGCGATGTTTTCGCAGTGGGAACCGCGGCCACCATCGTACACCATGACGGGGCCGAGGCGACTGCATCGGCGAGTCAGGGCACGACCGTGAGCGTGAGCGATGCCTGGGGCACTTCACAAAGTGACATTGTCGCGGTCGGTTATAGGGGGGCAGTTCTCAACTACGACGGGTCCGATTGGCGTTCGGTCACAAGTGGAACAACCGAGCGCCTGTCGCGTGTGTGGGGTACTTCATCCAGCGACATCTACGCAGTCGGCCACGGCGGTACGATTCTGCATTACGACGGGACCGATTGGACGCCGATGACCAGCGGTACGGGCGAGTCCCTCAACGATGTATGGGGTGCGGCACCAGACGATGTCTATGCCGTAGGGCGGGGTGGCACCGTTCTGCACTACGATGGTGACGCATGGAGAGCCGTGTCTGCCGGGACGAACGATGACCTTGCGGCCGTATGGGGAACCTCATCAGCCGACGTCTATATAGCAGGCGAGGACCGCCTGATTTTGCACCACGACGGAACGACTTGGAGCCGGATGTCTGGCGGCTCCAGCCCGTGGATTCTCGCTGTCTGGGGCACGTCACCCAGTGACGTGTACGCGATGGGCGATAGCGGCACGATTCTACACTATAACGGGATGGCTTGGAGTACCATGATGAGCGGGGCAGACATGCCTCTCAACGGAGTATGGGGCGCGTCTGCCAGTGACATATACGCTGTGGGCAATCTCAGTACGGTCCTCAGATTCGATGGGTCTAGCTGGGTGACCGTTGGCAGCGGTGGGTGGCTTCCGGGCAACTCGACCGGACGCAACTTCTTTGGAGCCTGGGGCATGTCATCAGCGGACCTAATCGTCACGGGGTCAAGGGGTGTGCTGCGAGGGGAGCGTGAATAACTGGGGCCCCGGGTCTCACGCCGCAGGTTCTGAATTGACCTCCGCGCGGGAGCCGCGACGCACGTGAAAGGCCCCACGGATTCTTAATCCGTTGTACGCTCGGGAGCGCCCGTCCGACGGGCCCTCTCGAGCGACAAAGCCCCGACAGTGCCCCTCACGCTCCGAGCTTCTCCTTTGCCGTCCGCGTGTCTAGCACCCCCAGATAGGTATCTAAGAACTCGTCGATATTGCTGAGGGGCGGGGAAGGCAAAGAAAGGCCAGGGAGGACGTGCTACCGGTGCGCCGGGTCCCCCCCCCGTTGTTCATCGACAGTACACATCAGATGCGTCTGTGCCGAGTATATTGATATGAAGCCCTGAGAGGAACGTCTACAATGGTCTCACGCACAATGACTGCGGTCGTCCATCAGGAAGACGAACTATACGTTGCCGAATGTCCTGAGGTCGGCACCGTCAGCCAGGGGAAGACCGTCGAGGAAGCGGTTGCGAATCTGAAAGAAGCCACGGAATTGTACTTTGAGGAATTTGGCCCAACTGGTTTCTCTCGTCCTCTCGTCCTCTCGTCACGATGTTTGATGTAGCTGTGAATGCCTAAGCTTCCTCGCCTTGCCGGCCGCGAGGTCGTGAAACGTCTAGAGCGACTCGGCTTCGTCTAGGTTCGTCAACGAGGCAGCCACGTGGTGCTCCGCTAGGATTCTGCTGAGGGTAGCGTAGGGTGCGTAGTTCCACTCCACAACGAACTAGCTATTGGCACGCTCAGAGGCGTTCTTCGCCAGGCTGGCGTTACCGCTGAGGAGTTCCACCAAGCGCGAGGGTAAGTGCCCACCGATTAAGAAACACCGAGCGACAGTTTCATAGGGGAAGCCGCGACTGTGCTCGCTCTGGGGGGCACAGTCGGCCACCGGAGGGGAGTAGGGAAGGGATTTCCCAGAAGACAGAAGCCCCGTCAGGACGGGGCTCGTGATCATGACCGGGCTGGGTTTCGAACCCAGGACCTACGGATTAAAAGTTACCGCTGAAGATCCTGTGGTAAGTGTTGCGGAGACGGTTTCAGCACTCATGAATGACGAATAGAAGGATGCGTTCGTGGCGCTGAATTGCGGCGAGATCGATTGAAGTTCACGCAGTTGGGGTACCGTTTGGGGTCCGAATCCGGCCTAGGTAATTCTAGTATTCGGTGGCATCGATTTCACCACAGTGGGGGCACAGTCGCGGGTGCATGGCGTTACGGATTTCAACGGCACTTGCGCTTAGCGACGTATGGACTGGCAACCAGTGCTCGGGATCGTTCTCCTGAACCGCTGGATTCCTAGTACAACGCGCTGCATACTTGGAGAAGCGATGCGTTTGCCCACTGCGCGCCAGCGGCGCATTTAGGCGCGACTCGACCGTCTCGCAACTGGGCCTGGCGGACCGAGCAGGCTGTATTTGCTGCACGATTTGCGACCTATGGTGGAAGGAGCAGTCTCATGATTCGTTCATACCTCGCGGCATCAGCGCCGGTAATCCTCTTGACCGGTTTCACGATTGGTTGTGGCGAGAGTGGGACGGAGCCTGGTGACGGAGCGATCGAGGTGATGCTCACGATCACAGGGGTAGACGTCGATCCGGACGGCGGTACCGTATCCTGCGATGGTGGAGACGGACGCATGCTCGTTCCCGACGTGCCGGTGACGTTCTTCGCACTCCACGAGGGAGATCACGTTTTCTGGCTCTCAGATCTCAGCAGTCACTGCTCGGCCGAGCAGAACCCGCGGGCGGTTTCCGTAACGTCCGGTCAGACCACCCAGACCACGTTTGCGGTGACCTGTTCGGGTCCCGATCCGCGACTAGACGCGAGTAGGGTCGCCGTTGCCATGGTACCGGGTGCCTGGCAGACCATCGAGGTATGGGCTTCAGACGCCGAAGGGGCCGAGGAGGATTGGACGGTTGAGACCAGCGATGAGGGCATCGCGAGTCTGTCGGTATCCGGAAATCAGATCACGGTCTCCGGTGAAAGTTACGGCGAGGCGACAATCACAGTGACCAGCAACTCTGGTCTCGAACGCGAGATCCCGGCCAAGGTTTACAACCACATGGTGCTGGATGTAGGTGATCTCCTGATCACTTACGTCGACGAATTCGAGCTGCGTGGCTGGACCGATTGGAGCGGCCCTGATACCTGGTGGCATCCAGTGACACAGGACGGATGGAAAGCCCTCGGCTCACTGATGACCCGCAACTACAACCACACATCGGCGAACGGCAAGTTCTGGATGATGGTGGTCAAGGAAGACGGCGAGACGGGTGCCCTAGCGGCTCCTGTAGGCTTCGAACGCGAAGGATGGGGAGAGACAAGAGGTGATGACCTGGCGGCAACATTCTTCACGCCGGTCTGCCCGGCAGGCTATGTTGCATTGGGAACGGTTTTGGGAACGAGGAATGGCAACACCGCCGTGCCGCCTACCGTGGACGACGTCACCTGTGTACGCGAGGACCTCACCTTTGACGCGCGGGTAGATCCCAGCTCGGCTTACCTGACCAACCGTTTTCCTGAGGGCGCTGCCTCCGGGATGTGGCGGATATCGATCCCGCAACTGTCACTGCACGAAGAAGCATTCCTCGATGCGGGAACGTTCCTAATGCAGGGGCCCGAATACACCTGTACAGGCGTGCTGGCCGGGGCGCAGTGCTGGGATGAACCACAGAGCCATCCGGTACTACACGTTTTGGCTGTTGACCTTCCTATGATCATCGATACTCCGGAATCGAGTCGGGTGCCTTCACTGACGGGATTCGACCAGCCGCCGACCGAGACGATACCGATCGGTACCAAGACCATGCTCGTCCCGTTTACCGCACTGCTCGGCGGGACGGATTTCGGTGGCGCCGACGTGCACTGGATGGTTCATAACTCGCCTATGGTGCAGGTGGAGCGGGTCATCTACAACCGTCTCATGTACCACGGCATCAATAACACCTCAGTTGTGCAGGAGAACCATCTCGAGTTCGTGTCGGGAGTGTCGACCACGGACAGCGAGACCTTCAGTCACACCGCCGGCATTTCGATTACCGTCGAGAGTGGTGTGGAATTCATGGGTATGGGCGGTTCGGTCTCAGTCACGGCGAGCTACGAGTTCGGATACGAATCGATGCACTCGGTGACCGCGCTACGTGAGAGTCATATCGTCGTGACTATCTACACGGTGCCCGGAAAGGCTGCAGCCGCGTGGCAGCAGCGGAACGCCTACAGGGTGAAACGACATCGTGGCACGGAACTCGATATAATAGGCGAGTTGGAGTTCGGGATGGACTCGTACGTCGTGGACGAATACCCGGATGAAGGCTGAGGATTCGCAGCAGTGGCTTGTTTGGCAGCCGTATCGGGGTGACGTGAAAACTCTGCAGTAGGAAAAATGAACGTCCAACACCCAACTGTTACCGTTGGACGTTGGATGGATGTTCAACGTTCGATGTTCCCATGACCGGGCTGGGCGGCAAACAAAGCTTACTGTAAAGGGACCACTACGCTTTCCTGAAAGGACACTTTTTTGTGGTACTGACGGCGCGAGTTCGCGACGCAGAACGGGCACAACTCGGTCGGGATCATTGAGCCGCCATATACGCTTGTATTGCCTTCCGAAGGAATACCTCAGTGTCGTTCGACAGACCAGAGATCGGTTCCAGGTGGATATTTGTGCCAAGCGTCAAATGACCGGTCGTCGTTAGGCGCGCAGGTATGCGCGCGGTCAGGATCACAGCTTCAACCGGTTCGCCCGTGAGCCGTTTTCTCCAGATGTTTGTGTTCGCGTCGACAAAACCACGCACGAGTTCGGCCACGGCAGGTGCTACTCGATCGAGCGTGGGCGCTTCAAGTATTGTGTTGCGTGGTCTTAAGGCTTGGTCGAGGGACAGTGCCAGGATCCCAGGTTCGGGCAACGTGCGCAACTGGTGGACGGCTGTGCGGACACGGTCGTCTAGTCGGACCGGAGAACTCGGTCGTTTTGCTTCAAAACAGAAATCACGATGACCGTGTTGCGCGACGAGATCAGGCTTTCCGTGTACCGCAGGAATCCCAGCTCGTCTGAGTATTGAGCCCAAATACAACTCATACTGCGCTTCCCTCGCGCGGGCTGATACCTCGTCATCAGGATTGTCGGTACCTCCAGGAACAAGAGCTATGAGACCTGATGTGGCTTCATCGAGATCGGTGGGGAGGTTGTCAACAATCTCGATTATCTCATCGATCTCTCTGAGCGCGAATGCTGACTCATGAACCAATTCATACTCCAGCGCTGGCCGTGGGTCATCTAACGCACGTTGGATGAGAGCCTCATAGCGTCGAAGGCGACAGGAATTGCTAATTCGCACTCCAAGCTGCTCGATCGCAATGAGAGCCTCACGATAGCGGGCCAGCTGAGAGGTGAACTCGTTGTATTCGTCAACCTGCATGTTCAAGAACGCTTACGCCGTTTAGCGACTCTGCGCATAGGCTGCACGCGCACAGATGAACTGCTGCCGCGCACTGTGTTGGGTGCGATGACACTCGACCATGCGCAGTCGGGGCGACTACCTGCACTCAATGACATTGTCCTGCGCTGCGATTATCTGCCAACTTCCTCCCCGTTTCAGCCATGTGTCAGTCCAGACCAAGCACCGCTGCGATTCCGTTCCATCCTCATTCGTGCGAATGAGACTCTCGGAGCCGTACGCGATGGCAACGACGTCGCCGAAGAACTGGATCTTGACCTCCCCAAGGCTACAATCGCGGTCGTCGCCGGGCGACAAAGCATCCGCCCTGTCATAGCGACGACCACCAGTACCGGTACCCTGAAACTCCTGCGCGAAATACTCGTCAAGACCGGATTGGGGGCCGCAATTGGTTTCACCCCACATCCTAGCTACAGAAACCAGCTCCATTACCGTTGGTTCCTCCGGGGCGCCCCATCTGCCCTCCTGTCCGGCGGCGGGAAATGCGACCACGCAAACGTAGGTGAGCAGACACTTCATAATGTTTGTGCTCATCTTCACTCCCTTCGTTCTTTATGAAACGGCGCCGCTGCCGTGCCTTCGCGCAAGGCTCTGCATGTGCTCAACGTCCGTCTCGGCACTGATTGCGAGCCGTGCTGTCTCGAGCCGGCCCACGCAGAACTGTAGCCGTTTTTGCGACATGACCTCTTCCTTCTGTTGCCTTAGGTACTCCGCTAGTTGGCCGATGGTAGTCACTCCCTGAGGAATCGCCGTCTTGAACTCAGCATCGCCGCTGAAGACGACGACGGACTTGACTGCTTCGGGCTGTAAGAAGTCAAGCAGACTTTGGACCGCACGTACGTGTCTATTGTTCTGGAAAATCGGATTCTGGAACCTGAACCGCCGCCTGAATCGCACCTGAGTCCAGGTTGAGTCCGCTGCGTTTGCGAAGAGCCAGCCACTATAGTGCTTGGTTTCTATGACAAACACGCCAAATCGCGATACGAGGATGTGATCAACCTGCGTTGTTCCGTCATCCATTCGAATGGTGACGTGATTCATCAGGTGATAGTCCGGAGGGCAGAAGTGTGAAAGCAAGAGGCGAGACACCAGCGCCTCGCCGATGTTCTGGGCTGTGGGGGAGCGCCGAACGCCAAGGCGAATGATGCCGGTTCTGCCAATGCAAATTCTGCCAATGAGGAAGCCCACGGCAGCTGCGGTTGCGAGGAGAACGTACAGTACTATCCGTTCGCCTTGGTCAAGGCTACCGACAAACTGTGCGAGGGGTATAATCGCCAGTTCATTGAGCCGAGCCCAGATCGTTTCCGCGAGGTCATCGAGATTCACGGTGCGGCCCCAGATGGTTATGGTCTCGCCTGAGCAAGCATGGACTGGTACTCAATGCTTGGTTCCGGCCAATTGCTACCAGTCAGGTGATCCGTCACGAGCAGTCGCGTACCGTTCGGAAGGTGGCATCGACCGCTCCGCTCCATCGGCTTGTTGGGCGCGCCAGGAATCCACAGTCCGAATACCGTCACCGCTGCTCTATGTTATGAAATAGAAATTGGGGCCATATCGATCCGTCATGATTATCAGCCAGTTCGATAGCGCTATGGACCCAATACCCACAACGTGGCCACTCCCGCTATCACGAGATCGGTCTAACTTGAAGTGTCTCCCTTGTTGCGCTTCGCTGGGGCTGTGAGCGCCTTGGGCGGTAACAGGATCCCATTCGGACTGCAGGACTCGATCCATATCAGACAATCTGCGAACAGCGGACAGATTGATTATTGTGCAAGTATACTGGTCGGACCACCATCCACCCATGCCATCCCCTGGCGACCAGTCGTTGCCATGGCTGAGCTCCAGCGTACGCTCGTCTCTCAGCCTGAGAACGTAGTACCAGCCTTCGAAATCAAACTCTCTCTTGTCAAGACTTACACTGCCTGCAACGCTTTCTCGACCGCGAACCTGGCAAGGAATCAGCTTCCATTCATAATCGAAGATATTGGACTCCTTGACGGGCTTCTCCCTCACTGCCCAATCCCGGCGGACTTGCCATTTCCACCCTTTCCTCTCGCCAAACCTCCTCACCTCATCCTCGATCATGCTCTTCGTCGAAGCTTCGTCAAACATGAGACATCTCGGCACCCTGCACTTTGAAGGACCAAGTAACTAGCGCGACAACGGGTCGCAGCGAACCTGCCTAGCGACCCTGGGCATTAGCTGCGTGCGCACACTCTCCAGCTGCAAGAAACGCTCGGCCATTCGCGTTCCTTCCATGCGCACAAATGAACTGTTGCCCCCGCGCATGCCAGCTTCATGGACCGGTTAGACAGCCCGTGGTTCCAAAATGCCAACCGCCGCTACTGTGTAAGGCCAAGCTGACGCCTGAAGCCGTACTGATCCCAGACGCCCCATGCCTCTGCAATCTTGCCATCCTCAACACGCATGATGTAGATCTGTTCGATCCGAAATCGTATCCCAGTTGGCTCATTGCCCCACAGTTCACCGAGGTGTGTGCCGGTCACCGTGTAACGCGCAACAGCGGTGTCGCCACTAATCACAAGATCTTCGACCACCATCTCTAGGTCAGGAAACGCTGTGCGCCACGTCGTAATCACGCTGCGGGTCTCTTCATGAGTAGTCCGCATAATCACGTCGCCATAATGGTCGATCGCCGTGTCGGGGAAGACCTCAGGAATGATCGACAGATCGCCTTGTGTCCAAAGCTCAGTTGCCGCTCGACGAACAAGCTGCTCGACAGACAGTCCCTCTCTCTGCTCGGTGCCCTTAGTTGCGCATGCGGTGACGAGGACAACAAGGAAAACCACGTCTGCAAGCTGCCGTTTCGAATGTCTCATGTTACCTCACTCCATGATACCTGTTGGTTGGTTCCCACGGGCTGTATAACGACGACCCTGCGCATAAGTAGCGAACGTAATGTCAAAAGCTGCAAGAAACAGTCGGTCATCTTTGTCTTTCACCACGCGCTCGTATCAATGGCTCCTACTGCGTATCACAGCTTTATTTGCTTGAAGAACCACTGCACCCGCTTGAAAGCACTCCTTCATGGTGTTAGGCAGAGCATGGTCAATCGGAATTTGGAATTGCTCCCAGTTGCTGCATCAACCCGAGCGCATCATAGAGCTCCCAATCCTCTGCAATCTGCCCTTCCACAAAGCGCGTGATGAACACCCACGGCAGAGCGATCTTCTCTCCCGTAGCCTCGATGCCAGCGAATGATCCCTCGTGCGTTCCACGTGTCGTTCCGCGTGTGACAACGACATCTCCTTCAGCAACCTGTAGCTCAATGGAATTGAGTGTCACTTCTCACTAGGATGACCCACCTTTTCTCACGACCATGACCCACCCCCC
>CAZFHS010000008.1:0-136815 GCA_964518955.1 uncultured Gemmatimonadaceae bacterium
CCAGAGCTTACCTCTCTAGTAAGCTCCCGAGGAGGCCTTTATGAGTATCAAGCAATCTGCGCGTGGCAGTGATCAGCCACCGACTGTGGCAGCAGAATTTTGGCGGTGCAGTGTCTGTGCTGGGCGAAACGGTCCGCATCGACGGCCGCTCGCATGAAATCGTAGGCGTCGCCCCCCAAGGCATGCTCGCGCATGATGAACCGTTTGCTCCCGAAGTCTGGACACTGCTTCCCGAACGGATCCGCACGCAGCGCGGGTATATCGGTCTCGACGCGATTGCGCGCAAAGTGGCAGGTACGACACTGCCACAGATTCAAGGGGAGCTCGATTTGGTTGCCGAGCGATTGGTCGAGCAGCACCCCGACAACTGGATCGGCCAGAACGAGCTTCCACGCTCGCTCAGCGTTCTTTCCGACCGTGCGGGACGGTTTCCGCCCGGCCAGCGGATGGAGGTCGCATCGATGCTGGCCATGTTGGCCGCGGTGGTCACCTTGCTCCTGCTGATTTCCTCCTCTAATGTCGCGAACCTGCTTCTCACCAGGGCCTGGCGCAGGCGTCCTGAGATTGCCGTCAGACTGGCGCTCGGAGCGAGTCGCGCTCGACTAGTCAGCCAGTTGCTCACCGAGAGCATTTTGCTCGCACTGCTGGCGGGAGCCTCTGCACTGCTCGTCATTCATGCAATCACGACCGCCCTGCTGGCTGGCGGGTGGCTCATAGACCTGCCGGCGGCCATCGACTTGCGCGTGGACTGGACTGTCGTTGGGTTCGCTTGGACCTTGTCGTTACTCACCGGGGTCGTATTCGGGTTGGTGCCTGCGCTGCAGGCGTCGAGCCCCTCTCTCGTGACAGCGCTGAAGGGTACCGAACAAGGTGAACGACGGCGGCCATTCAGCATCCGCAATCTCCTGGTGGTCGGTCAGGTAGCTGCGTCTCTGGTTCTCGTATTCAGTTCCGCTCTGGTTCTCAGAAGCCTAAACGAGGCACGTCAGATAGACATTGGATTCGATCCAGAGAACGTGGCACTGGTATCGCTGGATCTCACACACGGTGAGTACAGCGAGGAGGAGGGGATTCAGTTCTTCACAACACTGCTCGACCGATTGAGGTCACTTCCCGGTGCAGAGGGCGCTGCGCTGGCACAGCGAGTACCGCTCGAGGGCGGCAGTAGTCGTTGGGGAGGCGTGGAGCCAGAGGGCTACGAGTTGGGTCAGGGAGAGTACCTGGTCATCGAAACGAACACGGTATCTCCCGACTATTTCGAGCTCGTGCGAATGCCCTTGCTGCAAGGCAGAGACTTCGCTGCAACCGATAGAGTCGGTGAGCCCAAGGTGTTGATCGTGAACCAGGCGTTTGTGGACAGGTTTTGGCCAGGTGAAGACGGAGTCGGCAAACGAATCACGATTCGCGACGACTATGTAGTTGTCGGGGTCATACGAAATGCACTCTACACTTCGGTTACAGCCGAATCTCCACCTTTCATCTGGTCACCCGCTGCGCAGAACCCCGGGTCGATGAACTTCAGAATCCACGTGCGTACATCCGGCGATCCCTACCTAATACTTGGCGCAATCCGCGAGGAAGTGCACGCGCTGGATCCAGGCCTGCCAATCGTCGGGAGCAACCTTATGAGCAATCTGAGTAGCCGCGCGATGCTCCCATACGCCATCATCTCGGCCATCCTAAGTGCCGCTGGACTGGTGGCGCTCACGATGGCAACCATGGGCATCTACGGTGTGATCTCCTATGCGGTGAGCCAACGCACGAAGGAAGTCGGTATCCGCGTGGCAATTGGAGCTCGGCGTGAGTCCGTGGTTGGACTGGTCGTTCGCGAGGGCTTGATGATGGCTGCTGTGGGATCAGCCGTCGCTCTCCCGGTGATACTCGTGATATCTCAGGCGGCAGAGGCGTTTGTCGTTGGCATCAAACCCTTGGATCCGTTGTCCCTCGTCGGCGGAATCGGCCTACTTACGGTCTGCGCTGCTTCGGCGGCCCTCATCCCGGTACTGCGTGCTTCCAATGTCGACCCGATGGAGGCACTTCGGAATGAGTGAGTCATGACAGGGCACGGAGTGGCACCTAGTTCTCCATGAGACTAGGTCTTGTGTTGAGCCATTATCGTTTAATAATCGATAAACACGTACCACGAAGCATTAAATATTCAAGGTTTGCGCAAACCTGGGCGAATCGCCCCTACGACGGTTCGGAAATGCATCAGAGAGAGGGAAAGATGATGGGACCGTCGAGTTGTTCTCGAGGATGGGCATCGCTGGTGTGCTGGAGTTTTTCGGCGGCGCTATGATAGTGCTCGGCCTCTTCACACGACCAATTGCGTTCATTCTGTCCGGACAGATGGCAGTAGCGTATTTCTGGATTCACCGGCCTGGCGGCCTGTTCCCATGGGACAACAGAGGAGAGCTCGCGGCCCTATACTCATGGGTATTCTTGCTCTACGCCACTCTGGGAGGCGGCAGTTTCGCGCTAGACCGAGTGTTGTTCAAGAACGAGGAGAACTGATGCTGGCTACTACCCTCCCCTAATCCGTTCGATCATCGCCCGCGCATTCGAGTTGTCTGGATCGAGTTCCAAGGACCTCTCGTATGCGCGGATCGCCTCTTCGTTGCGCCCCAGCCTCATGAGCGCCTCACCAAGGCTGTCCCAAGTGTTCGACGCATCTGGGAAGGCCCTGGTATTGAGTTCAAAGACTTCGAGTGCTCGTTCCACCTGCTCATTCCGCATCAACACATAGCCAACGGCATTGACCTCTGCCTCTGTTCGTGTCGCGTCGATACGGTCTGCCAGAGTTCGGATCATTCGATCCGCGGCTTCAACCTCACCTCTGAAGAGCTGCACGACCGCTCGTGCCACTCCTACCTGAACGGTCTCCAACCCCTCAGCGAATGTGAGTGCGCGGGTCGCCTGTTCGGTCCTGCCCTGAGTCGCTGCCGTGATCGCGGCGATCGCAATCGACCGCGCATCGGAAATACCTGCGAATGCTCCAGCCTCATCTCGAACATGGACGTACTGCTCATGACTGTCTTCCTCGTGGAGCGTACCATCTGGCTGCAGATACAGCTTGAACGTGCCTGATACCGGTGAGTATCCCACCAGGTGGCCATCACCGGCGGTGATTTCCACTGTAGTGAACGAGTTCAAGCCAAGCGTTGACGGAGGGAAATCCCACTCACCCACGAAGGCTTCCAAACGATCTCCTGTCACACTCGTGATCAGCGGGTCAGCACTTTCTTCGATCGGCACGAACGCCGCGTTGGTTACGACCGTACCGGTCCTCGCCTCGAGCACCTGTTCGATCAGGTCGAGCAAGGCTGGCATGGGTGTGCTTTCGCCCTGATAGGTGTTCGCGCGATTTACGATCACCATATCGGATTTGGGTAGCACGGCGATCAACTGGTTGCCTACGCCGAGAGCTGCAAACATACCGTGACTTGTGAAGCGGGGTTCGCGCATCACCCACCACATGAAACCGTAACCCATCACGTCGCTATCGATAGAGTAGAGCGCCGAGCTGCGGCGAACCCAGTGTTCCGAGAGTATCCGTTCTCCGGCCCACATTCCATCGCGGGCATAGAGGAGTCCGAATCGAGCCGCGTCGCGCGCCGACATCCTAAACGGGTAAGCCGGATATTGTGATTTATCGCGCTCGTAATGGTAATAGCCATCCGAGACGCGCCAATCCTCCATGCCAAGCGGCTGGCCGAAATACTCGTTGAAAGCCTCGAAGACATCGGCGCCAGTCTCTTGTTTCAGAATGGCCGCCGCGGTATTGAAGTCCCAGTTGTTATACGCGAAATAGCGGCCCGGGCCTTCACTGCCACGGGGTCGGGAGTCGGTGCGACCCGCATAAGCAGCAGGGTGGAATACTCCGGAGCGCGCCTTCAACAAGTCGAGAATGCGAGCTCGTTTTTCGGCATCGAGCAAGGGATCGGGATCGTCGTCGACACCGAGGTCGGCCAGCGTCTTGTTGAGTTCAATCTCGCCCCGGTCCCAGTAGATCCCATACAGGGCAGTGAGGAAACTCTTGCGCACCGAATGACACATGAAGCGGCGGTCCACATCGCCCCAAGAGGCAACCACAGCTCCATCCGCAATCACCAAAAACGCCGAAGACGGAAGGCTCTCCCATGTGGTGCGAGCTGCCTCGAGAAGCGCGATGTCGAAACCTGCGTCCGACACGTCCGCATAGCGCATCCAGTCGTCACCAGGGACACGATCGCTCGCCGCTTGCCCAAAACAGATTTGCGGAAGTGAAAAAACTGCGCAGAGGATCATTTGGAGCGCGACCAGGCGTCGCGTACTCGCGAATTTGCTTTGCATAACCTGCCCCTCAGGACTTTGAATTAGTAACGCCTGGACAAATCTCAGTCAGTTTGACACGCGCAACCCCAAAAACGTTCGACTACCGCTTCGGCTGACATGCCGTCGGGCGGAATGTCTCACGTCACGGGCGGCTCGAGCAGCTCCTCGATCGTGAACACTTGTCCGTTCTTGACGACTACCAATACCCGCCGAGCGTCTCTGATGTCCTCGAGCGGGTTTCCCGCAACCATCACAAGGTCGGCTAGCATTCCCGGCGCAACCGACCCTAGTTCATCGCCTAGGCCGAGCGCTCGAGCGGGCACCACTGTGGCGGTCTGAAGTGCTTCGTAGGGCGAAAGACCGCCATCAACGTAGTTCTCGAGCTCGGTGTGCAGGCTCACACCGTAAGGCACGATCGGAGAGTCCGTACCTGCCAAGACCAACCCACCCGCATCCACCACCCGCCGCACCGTGCTCCCGAGTGGTTCCATCGATGCCTCGAGCCCGGCGAGATTGCGAGCCATTGAGGCCACCCTACCGGTCGCGTATTGCAGATAATCCGTCCCGTAGAACGTATGCATCCTCGGGTCGTCCAGAACCGTTGCATCGCGCGCTGCGGCCAGCCAGAAGCCACCGGAAATCCCCACTGTTGGTGTAATCGTCATGCCGGATTCGCCGAGCAGCGCGATCACATCCTGATAGGTCCTGTTCAACCGGGTCACCTTCGGCTGGTATCCTCGCCTAGAGGTGCCGCCTATGTGTTCAACGTGGTCCGTTCCGTATGCAACAGCCGGGTAGATCTCGTGCGATGTAGTCGGCACACCATGCACATGGCCAAATTCGACGATTCTTTTCTGCATCAGGTCAGGGAGCCGGACATAAGTCTTCAAGAAATCGACATCCAATGCTTCGGCGCGCTCGAGCATCAGGCCGAGTTGAGGGCCGGCCTCCAGGGGAACTGAAAGACCGCCGTAATAGATTCGACTGCCATCGAGGAGGTTGCCAGAAGCGATCTCACGAGGTCCGACTCGACGCCCGGACCGCACCGCCTCTCGACGTTCGCGGATTGCATAGGTGTCGGAGCCAGGATCTCGGACGAGTGTGATGCCGTACGACAGCCAAATCCTGCCGATCGACTCTCCGAGGTCATAACCCAAATGAGAGTGCGCCTCGATCAACCCCGGCATGACCGTCATGTTCGATGCGTCCACTACACTGTCGCCGTGCAGATCGTCACTGTGAGGCACCACCTCAACGATGCGCTGCCCCTCTATGACTATGTCGACGTTGGTCAACATGGTCTCACTATTTCCGTCGAACAGCCGGCCCGCATGCACAACCACGCGCCCAGAGGGATGACTGGGAGCCCACGTGAGATCAACCGGAATCTTTGCCACCGCCCCATCGTCCAGAGAAACTCGTCGCAGTCCGTCGGTAGTCTGGTACACGATCGACTTCGAGTCGCCAGTCCAGGAGATGGCGTCGGCGAGCTCATTGGAAAGCACTCTCGGCGGCCCCAGCAGATCTCCCTCGTGGTTGACTGGAACGACCTGAAGGAATCCGCCTGAGACGAACGCCATCATGTTGCCATCAGGTGACCAAACAGGACCGTCCAACCCCCTCATTCCAATACTCGTGTGCGGCAAAGGCGAAACCCGCCGGTCCGGTTCTCCATTGAGCGACATGAGGAGAATTTCGTTTCGACCCTCGCGAAACCGGCTCGAGTACTGATTGAGCGCCGAGAAAGCAATCGTGCTCCCATCGGGCGAAAACGACGCGCGTCCAGGTCCGAACAGATCGTCACGCAGCTGCGTCACCTCACCCGTCGCCACGTCCACCATGTTGAGAACTGACGACAACCCGAGTTGCCCATTGAAGACGATGCGACTGCCGTCAGGCGACCAAGCCGGAAGAACCGTTCCACCAGTGTGGGTGAGCTGCGTCTCTTCCCCCGTATCCATGTTTCTGATCCACAGGTCGACATTCCCTCCGCGGTCGGATGCAAACGCGAGTCTGCTGCCGTCGGGAGACCATATCGGGTAGAGATCGATGTACCGGTCGTCCGTGATCCGCTGCGGTTCGCCGCCGACCGGCAAAACCCAGAGATCCCCCAGCGCCATGAACGCGACATGGTTTCCGTCGGGCGAGACAGCGGGCGATATGATACCCATCACCGGTTCAGGATCCGTCGAATCGTAGTCGCGGACCTTCCTGGCGTAGTCGTGGCGGGTGAGTTCGAACACAGCGGTGAACGGCACCTCGCCTGGTACGTTGCCGCCTGCGTTGTTCCGTTTGATCCTCCCATCGGCGGTGTAGAGGAATTCGTTGCCCGAAAGCCAGGCCGCGCGGAACGGAAATACGTCTTCTCGCTCTGCCGACACCAGCCGAGTCTCAGCGATGGAATCTCCAATGTCGAACACGAGCAGCTGTGCTTCTCTTCTCGAAGTCGCGTTGAAGGAGATGCTCCTTCCATCGGGACTCCACGACGGACCCGAAAGAGACGCGGGTGCGCGAGCCACCGGTCGAAGGGCGCCCGTCGCGTCGCGAATCCAAATCCCCGGTAGTGTGTCCCGCACCGACACGAAGGCTATCGACGACCCATCAGGCGAAAACGCCGGACCGTAGTCATTGTCCTCGTGGGTAGTGAGCTGCTGCAATTCGCCACTCGTCACATCCAACAACCAGATGTCGTAATTCTCAGCCCGGTCGGACGCAAATACGATAGAATTGCCGTCGCTCGACCAGTGTGGCTCACGATCGTCGTACGGCCCAAAGGTGTGTTGTTTCAAGTCGGACCCGTCCGCCGATATGCTCCAGATATGCCAGTTGGCGTCCCTGAACGACTGGAATACGATACGGCTTCCATCTGGCGACCACGCCGGCTGCCGCGTATCTCCGAACTCGTCGGTGATCGGAACCGCTTCACCTCCGTCGACCGGCATCGTCCAGATCCTGCCCTGCAGGTCGATGGCAAGGGTGCGCCCATCAGGTGAAAGTGCGACAGCCATGTTGGTGCCTTCGTTGACAGTCACCTGGACTTGGCGTTCTTGCTGCGAGAGTACGGAAGCGGGGATTAGCAGGGCTGCACAGGCAAGGATCGATAGCTGGGAAAGGTACTGAGCGAATCGAAGCATCTTCTACACCTCGTGTGAGATCAATTGGTGTTTCGCGCGATTGGTCGGAATCGCCAGCGATACGCTAGCACAACATCACGTGTTCCGGAAGAATCGAAAAATCCCCGAAGGAACAAGGTGCGCCCTTCGGGGATTCTCCGGCCGACTAAGAATAGCTGGCTGGGTGCGTTCCTACGCGTCCATTTGCTGGTCGTCGGCTGCGCCATCCTCCTCTTGAAAACCGGCGGCACCCTCTTTGTAGAATGATGCTTCCAGCGGATAGTCCGCGACCTTGTCCTCAATGGACGCCATCTGGGCGCTGTTGAGTGGCTGGAAGCCGGCTGCCACTGAGATGTTCTCCTCGAGTTGAGCGACGTCGTCGCACCCGACAATCACAGTGCTGATGGGCTGACTCATCGTCCACCTGAGCGCCTCGGCCATCGAAGTGAGTCCACCCTCCCGGAAGATTCGGCCGCGCGCCGGGATCTTCATAGCGATGACACCCATTTGTCTGCGATTAGCCTCGGGTAGCAGCTCGTCCATGAAGGGGCGGTGGTATTTGTCGGCGGGGTTCAACGCCAAGAGAATCGTGTCGAAGTCGAAGCGCCGCATGAATTCCATAAGGACGTCAGGGTTGGCGTGGCCGGTGAGCCCGAGGAATCTCACGGTGCCGTCGTCCCGGGCTTTTTCCAATGCATGTATTGCACCGTCGTCGGCGAAAATCTGGTCAAGCTCCTCCATGCGCCTCAAGTTGTGGAGTTGCCACAGGTCGAGGTGATCGGTCTGCAGCGACTCGAGGCTCTGCTCCAGGAGTTGCATCGATTCATCGTAGCTGCGACGGTGCGTCTTCGTAGCCAGGAACACCTCGTTCCTCCGAGTGGCCATCACCCTACCGATATAAACCTGGCTTATGCCCCTGCCGTACGCCGCCGCAGTGTCTATGTAGTTCACTCCGAGGTCGATGGCCCGGTTGATAATCGCCTCCGACTCTGCGTCGGTGTCGGCCTGTTCGATAGTGGCCTGCCCGCCGAGACTGAAGAGACGGACGTTATGGCCCGTCTTGCCCAAGGGCCGTTCAGGCATCGGGGGTGGGGTGGCACTCGTCGGGGTTTCGCAGGCAGCGGGTTCCCCAAGCACAAACCCAGCCGTTCCGATTCCAGAGACCTTCATGAAATCGCGGCGTGAAAACTTGGAACCGGACATAATGCCTCCCTAGGCAGATTACTTTTTCGGAATGTTCGTGCAGAGAAATGCCGTGACAATAGGCATGGACTCTTGCCTCTATTAATTATGAGGCGAGACGTCGGAGAAGTCTAGCGGCCGCGCTTAGGAAAAGCCCCGCGCACGCGCTAGGCGCTTGGCCTCCCTGAAACTCACCAACCGCTCTTCAGCCTCGTCCCAAAGTGCTAAGCTCATCAGGCGGATCGAATCCCACATTGTGACACGGGTGGGATTCTGAAGCTCCGGTACCGCCTCCATTGCTTCTCTCAACCGATAGTACGGTATCCGGACGCTCAGATGATGCACGTGGTGTATGCCGATACTGGCAGTGAGCCATTCGAGAGGTTTCGGCAGAGCCAGGTACGAACTTCCTCCCAGTGCAGCGTCGAAGTAGTTCCAACTATCAGTTCGGTGCCAGTAGGTGTTCTCAAACTGATGTTGCACATAGAACAACCACACACCAGCGGCACAAGTGAAGAGCAATACCGGGCCGTGTACGAGGAGGAAGTCCTCGAGTCCAATGGCAGCAACCATGATAGTGATGACGGCCGCCAGCGCGAGATTGGTCATCCATACGCTTTTCCACGCCCGTTTCCACGCTCCCGGAACGTTCCACGGGAAGCGGTGGAACACAACAAAATGAAATACAGCGCCAGGCCCACAGAGAATCAGTGGATTTCGATAAACCCGATACGCCAAGCGACCCCAGAACGAACGGACGAAGTACTCCTGTAGAGTGAGTGTGTCGATATCCCCAAAACCTCGATGGTCCAAATCGCCCGAGTGTGCGTGGTGATGAGCGTGGGTCTTTCGCCAATACTCGTACGGCGTGAGCGTCAGGACACCGATAAGAAATCCAAGAGCATTTCGGGCGATACGAGACTTAAAGAAGGTATTGTGACCACAGTCGTGTTGGATCATAAAAAGCCGCATCAGGAAGGAGCCAGCTCCAAGACCAAACAGGACTGCCAGCCAGTAGCTGACATCCAATGCCCAGTACGCCAACGCCCAGAGCCCGAGGAAAGGACCAGCGGACACGAGCAACTGGATCAAGCTTCTACGCGTGTCGGCCCCGAAGAATGGGGATAGCGTCTTGGTCCAAAATGCTGCCTTGGCTTTACCCGACGTATGAACCTCCTCAGACATTTTACGGCTTTCTTCTGTAATCCAATGGCGGATCTCTGTCTCCAAGCAGGGGCTCGTACTCGAAGTTCGGACCTCTGCGCCTATCGTGCTCGGCCTTCGCTGCTGCCAAGAGGTCTGGGGTGGTGAACAGATCAACCGCAGTCATGGCCAGAGTCTTGGCTGCGACCACCATTCCCTTGTTCCCGATGCTCGTCCCGCCAGCGGCGATCGCCTGCCACGAGTGTCCCGCCGTGCCCGGCACATATGTAGCAGCCGTCATCCCAGTTGTCGGTACAATCCAGCTCACATCGCCAGCATCGGTCGAATAGGCACCCGCCTGCTCTCGCACGTAGAAAGGCTCTACCTGGGCCGCAGTCTCGAGGGGCGGGGCGTCTTCTGGCAGTGATTGGCGCAGCACGCGAGCAAACTCCAGTTCGTCTTGGTCGTATTCGACGCCGCCGACCTGTTCAAGGTTGGAGTGCACCGCCCTCGCCAGACTCTCGTTCGGCAACAACGGGTACAGTCCGTGGATGATCTCATAGTCAACCGTCGTACCGGTGCCCATGGCCGCACCTTCGGCTGCCTTTGCCACCCGCTCGAAGATCGAGTGCACGTTTGCGGGATCGGGGTTCCTGACATAGTAGAACACTTCCGCAAAGTCGGGCGTGGTGTTCGGCGCCCAACCTCCGTCAGTGATCACATAGTGGATTCGAGTCTCCTGAGGCACGTGTTCGCGCATCATGTTGACTATCATGTTCATGGCCTCGACACCGTCTAGCGCCGAGCGTGCGCGGTGGGGAGCTCCGGCGGCATGAGCCGACACGCCGTGGAAGCGGAACTTCGCCGACTTGTTGGCCAAAGAACTCCCTGCCCCGGCGCTGTTGTTGTCTCCAGAGTGCCATTGGAGCACCGCATCCACATCGTCAAACAACCCGGCCCGCACCATGTAAACTTTGCCAGCGCCACCCTCCTCGGCAGGCGTGCCGTAGAGGCGGACTGTTCCCGGCGTATTGGTGGCCTCCATCCATTCCTTCACCGCTATCGCCGCGGCGGTTGACCCGGTGCCGAACAAGTGGTGCCCGCAGGCATGACCTGACTGCTGCCCGGGGATTTGCTGCAGTACCGGAACTCTGTCTTGCGAAGTTCCGGGAAGGGCGTCGAACTCTGCGAGCAGTCCGATTACCGGCCGACCAGTTCCCCAAGATGCCACGAACGCGGTCGGGATCTCGGCGACGCCCGCCTCGACGGTGAAGCCAGCATCTTGAAGCGTCGACTGTAAGAGAGCCGAGCTCTGGACCTCCTGATATCCAACCTCAGCAAAGTCCCAGATGGCCTGTGCGATGTCTCCATAATGTGTCGCTTGCGCATCTATATGCGCCCGCACCATCGTCTTGCCATCTTGCCCCGCTGCCAGCGCGGGCAGCATCGTCATCACACTCACCGCAGTCATGACAACAACGAGATGCTTCGTGGAAGAAGGCATTGAACCTCCGGTTAGAGTCTATCTTCGTCCCGCGCTTTGGTGAGTAGCCTCTCCGCGAACTCGATCCGGCCCGACAACTCTCTCACCTCGTCACTCTGCGAGTGGAGTACTGCTCGGATGTCATCCATCGACTCGTGCAGAAGATCGAGGGATTCCGCAATCTTGGACATGTCGTTTGACGTACCGCCCTGCTTGAGTCGCAAGTATGTTCTCGACCCGATCCAGAACGCCGCTACGCCGCCGGCGGTCATTATCAGTGTGGGGAGAATCTCGCTCATGAAGATGATGCTGTTCAGATCACCGGGCATCTGGACCAGCATCAGGTTGGTTAGAAATAACCCGATAGGCGCCACGCTCACCCCCTAACTGAGAATCGGATGTATCTACATCAGGGCGCTACTGTATTGAAGTTACTCGTGGATTCTATCGGCACAACGCGACTGCTCTGCGGATATCAGACGGAATAAGGTGTATCCGCGACCGAACGATTACTTTGCGCATCTATGCATAGAGAAGGCTGGCGGACACCCTGCATTCCCCGGGTGTGGTTCATTTACTCAGATAAATAGTGAGGTCCGATGTTCAACGTCCGTTCTCTTAAAGGTCGGTTGTGGATGGTTCTTGGTCTATTCCCGTTCATCGCAGCTTGCAGCGGTTCCGGTGGTGAGACTGGCTCAGCTGGCACCCGTGCCACTCGAGTCGAGCTCTCCGAACCCGACGCAACTTTCCCGGAGGCGTTCAGTTCGATCACCGGCATGCGGGAGTTGAGCAGCGGACGCCTATTCGTATCGGACCGCCTTGGACAGGCGCTGATGTTTGTCGACCTGGCTGCCGGAACGGCAGACACGATAGGGCGGATCGGCGGAGGCCCGGGAGAATACAGCAGCCCCGGGCCTCTCTATCCATGGCGAGGCGATTCGACTCTGCTGGTGGACATGGGCAATACACGGTTCACGCCGGTGAGTTCTGACGGCGGTTTCGGCATCAGTGCCCCCCTCATGACCCGAGACGGAGAGTCGATGAGATTTGTGTTGCCTGAGGCAGCCGACCGCCACGGCAACGTCTATTTCCAGGCGCGCAGTTTCGGAATGGGTGCTCCTGGTGAAGACCCGCCCGACTCCGCGCGAGTAGTACGCTGGAATCCTGAGACTGGAGCTTCCGACACGGTGGCTGCTCTCACTACGCCCGAGCGGAAGATCCAGAGGTCTGGCGGAAACGTAATGATGGCTTCCATCCCATTCAGCCCCTACGATCAGTGGGCGGTATCGTGGGGCGGTGATGTTGGAGTCGCGCGTGCCGCAGGGTTCCGAATCGAGTGGTCCAGCGTGAACGGTGAACTGACTGTCGGTTCGCCGATCGAACACCAGCCGGTTGCCATCACCCAGGACGACAAGGACGCATGGCTCGAAGCTCGAGCGAGCGCTGCCAGTGGTGGGATGTTCATAACGATGGAAGCCGGTGGTGGCGGTGGTGGGAATGTCCGCGCAAGTTCGGCGCCGAGCGGAGCTAGAATGACCGGGCCCCAGATTGCAGACGAAGATTGGCCAGAGGTTAAGCCCCCATTCCCCCCGTCAGCACTGAGTGCGACGCCGGAAGGTGAGCTATGGGTGCTGAGACACGTCGCTCACGGCGCAGTTCCTGAGTACGATGTGTTCGACGGGAACGGCGACCGTATCCGTACTGTGGTCCTCGCTGAGAACTCCCGCATAGTCGGATTCGGCAACGGTGTAGTGTACGTCGCGCGAACCGATGAAGACGATCTGCAATGGTTGGAGCGGTATAAACGTTAGAGCACCTCGAACGAGGTGTTCGCTGCCTAGTTGTTTATCTCTCTAACGTTGTTCTGAATGAAATAGCGCAGCTGTTCCACTTGAGTCGGAGTGAGTTCCTCGAATTGGACCCCGCACCGGTTGATCGGCTTAGCAGGGGGGGCAGCTCCCGGATCGGTCACGATGTCTGAAACCTTCTTGCATTTGAGGTTGTCCACCGAACATCCATTGCCAGCCGCACAGACAGTCACTTCATCGTTGGGGCCCAAACTCAGTGCTGCATCCAAGTATTTGAACGAAAGTCCAGACAGGCTGATATCCAAAAGTTTGCAGCGGTTTGAGGGATCGGATTTGGATATCACGAAAGCTCCGGTTTTCGCCGGGAACCGCTGGGTTCTTCTTCGTTCGGTGTCGCGCCCATCCAATACCCTGCGGATGATCTGGGCCAGTTGTTGCATGCCCAGCGGTTTCATGGCGAACTCGGCAACGCCCAGTTCTTTCGCATCTGCAGAGCAAAAGTTCTCGTTTAGGCCTGAGCAGAGAATGATTGGCAGCAACGGACGGATCTTCTTCATCTCTTCAGCCAGCTGTTTGCCCGTCAGGTTCGGCATGGTCATATCGGTGACAACCAAGTCGTACTGGTCCGGGTTTTCGCGGAATGTCTCTAATGCAGCACGGCTGTCTGTCGCGGCATCGACGCGGTAGCCGAGTTTCGAGACCATTTGTTTCACGATATCAGCAACCATCTCCTCATCGTCCACCAGGAGTATCCGCTCTGTTCCGGTGGGCAGAGTATCCTCTGCCGCCTTTGTGGCCTGTACAGCCTTTGCGTCTGCGATGGGAAGGAAGACTCGGAATTCCGTTTTCACATATGGCTCACTGGAGACCTCGATGGCGCCGCCATGGTTCTGCACGATTCCGTGAACGACTGACAAGCCCATGCCGGTCCCCTCGCCAGCGCTCTTCGTAGTAAAGTAGGGGTCGAAAATCCGGTCTTTTATGGAAGTATCGATACCGTGGCCGGTATCACATACAGTCAAAGTCACATACGGTCCGGTCGCAATTCCATAACGCTCAGCAGCATCGGCATCAATCATCTGGCTGTCCAGGCTCACCTCGAGCACGCCGCCAGAAGGAACAATTGCGTGTGCTGCATTGGTGCAGAGATTGATCATGATTTGGTGAATCTGGGTCGAGTCACCACGCACCACGAACGATGCGTCGGGCAAGTTCTGTTTGATGACGATTTTGGTCGGTAGAGATGCACGGAGCAGCTTCAGGGATTCAGAGATGATTGTTCGCAGCTCCAAGGGGATCCTTTCGGATTCGGTCTTCCTCGTGAAGCTGAGTAGTTGATTGATCATCTCCTTTGCGCGATTGCTGGCGGTCAGCACCTTGTCAACGTTCTCTCGAATCTCATTCTGTTCGGAAATGGCAGCTCTCACCAGTTCCGTGTTGCCGAGGATGATGCTGAGGATGTTGTTGAAATCGTGAGCAATCCCGCCAGCGAGTGTGCCTATTGCCTCCATTTTCTGCGACTGCCGAAGTTGTCTTTCTAGGCTCTTATTCTCTGCTTCGATTTGCCTACGTTCATCTTTGAGCTGTTTCTGTTTGAACGCGTTGCCAACTCTGATGAATAGTTCGTCGGGTTCGAACGGCTTTCTAACGTAGTCGCTGGCCCCCCTTCGTATCGCTTCGATGGCAGAATCGAGTGAAGCATCACCAGTCATGATTATGAATACAGTGTGTACAACCTCCCGATCGAGTTCGTCCAAAATCTGATAACCGGTGAGACCGGGCATGCCGACGTCGAGTAACGCCACGTCATAAACGGAGGTCTTGAGCATCGCCAACGCTTCGATGGAGTTGTTGGTTGTCTCGATGTCGCAACCCTGACCCATGAGTGTAGCCTTCACACTTTCGGTCATCCGCGGCTCATCATCAACAATCAACATCCTTGCGGCGTTGGCAATTTCACTCATTCGTTTGCTCCTTTGGTGTAGCTACCCGCATTAGGAACTCACCACCGGCAAACAAATCGTGAACTGAGTCCCCGATTCGGTTTCCGGATCACAGGAGATGGTGCCACGTAACTGCCGTATAAGCCCATGTGCGATAGAGAGACCAAGTCCCTCGTGCTCAGCCTTGGATGTCACGAACGGCTGGAAGAGCCGAGCACGCACTGTGTCAGGTATGCCCGGTCCGTCATCGCGGATGATCAACTTTGCCTTGCCACCACCATTCTCGACCGAGTCGGCGGTGGCATGCTGACCGTCTCTGCCACCTTGCACAAACTCGGTCTCAACATGGATGTTGCCGCCATTCGCAAGCGCTTCCGCTGAATTCTTGAGCAAGTTGATGACCGCCTGCTTCAAGATGTCTTTGTCTGTAAGAGTCATCGGAAGCGAAGAGCTAAGGCGCGAATGCACCTGTATGCCACCCTGATGAAAGAGATCATCTTTCATCAGGCGCAGGAGATCGCTCAACAGAGCATTTAAGTCGACGGGCGCCATAGACACCGAAGCTTCCTTCGACGACTCGACGAGCGTTGCTAGAATGCTCTTGATCCTGGTGATCTCTTCGTTGATGATCCTGATCTCGTCATGCGCGATGTCCTGCTCAGCCAGCCTTCTGGCAAGTACTGCCAAATAGTTCTTGATGATCCCCAACGGATTGTTCACCTCGTGGACAGCGCGCCGTGTAAGAGTCACCAAAGACTTGACCGCGTCCACCGACGGTGCTCTTTCGAATGCACCCTCCGGTTTGCAGCGTTGTATCGCGCGTGCGGTGTACCGGGAGAGCCGGTCTAGAAGCTGCTTCTGACCTGACAGGACTGCGCGGTCGGCGGCGTCGATGCCGAGGGTCATGGTTCCCACCGCTCGGTCGTCCACAGCCAGCGGGAAGCAAACGACTCCTTCCTTTCCGAGGAATCGGACGAGCTGTTCGTCCATTATGGATATTTCCGCACCCTCGGACGCTACGAAGCAGTCGACCACTCGCTGTTCGGTGAGTGCAAGAACTGGCGAGCTTTTGTCATACGACAGCGGTACAGCAAGTTCTCCGACGTAAGCGCAACAGCTCCCGTGCGCCCGCAATGTGGTGCCTTCAGGGTCGATCAGGAAGAACACCAAACGGTCGATATCGAAATGACCGTGCAACGTCTGCTCAACCAGTTGCAGTACATCATCTATCTCCTCGGCGTGCAAAAGACCGTACGACAGCGTTGCCAGTAGACTGGTGTCGCGCACATGACCCGCCACCGCGGCATGCGCATCGGCGTGCGAAGGAGGCGCTTGTTCGGTATCCGTAAACGGAGTCGAGAGGTCTATGCCAAGTACCGCAACGGTTTCCGCAAAGGAGCCCAGCGCTGAGTCAACTGCTCGGTCCAGCTGCGGGCTGCTCAGTCCGAGCAAAGCCACCTCGGGACGGGCGAACGACTCCTGGTCGGGGGATTCAGATTTCAGAAGCTGATTGGCAACATATACGACTTTCACCAGCGGAAATGCCTGAGCAACGGCGCCTGCCGGGTGATGATGATAGTGAATTGCGTCGGCCAACAACGAATGACGTGGCCAGCGACGCACTAGTGCGGCCCCCACCGACGCATGATCATCGCCTACCAGGTCCTCTCCCTTGGCCTTCTTACCTTTTGCACCTGCACTACCCGACAACTGCAGCTTGTATTTGGTGGGGTAGGACGTAAGCAGCAGTAGCTTGCCAATATCATGCAGAAGCCCGGCTAGAAACGCACTTTCGGGTTGGTGAAGTCCGTGTTCCTTGCCCAGCTGCTCCGCCAGAAACCCGCATTTGACCGAATGCGCCCAGAAATCGGTGAGGTCGCCGGGGGAACAGAATGAATACGTGTCGAATACATCGAGCGTTGACGACCATCTGACCAAATGAGCAAGAGTATCGCGGCCGATCAGCTCTGCCGCGCTGGCCACATCCGGTACTGCTGCGCCAGACTTATCCTGCGCCAGACGCATGACGTTGATGCTGAGCGCTGGATCGAGCTTGAGAACGCCCGCGAGTTCGGGAACGGCGATGGCGGGATCGTCGAGCAGCTCGAGCAGCTTGGCTGTAATGTGTGGAAGACTTGGAAGACTGTTGGTGCCTGCCAGTTGAGAGACCTGGGCGTTGTGCGGTTTTGCGAGCCGGTTTCTGTTAGTTCTGGCCATGATTGCGTTCAGAGTTGAAAACAATACACCAATTCAGCTGTGTTCGTGCCATCTCAGCATGAGATATGAGATACTTAGTTCGCAACTGCCAGTTGGACCTGAACTCGGCCTCCTTGTTGGCACGTGCCGCTCCGGCTCACATGCCCGGCTACCGCTAATTTGTGGACACACCCCTCCGACTACAAGTGCTTGTTTGGGACACAAGGGTACGTTTTTGGGACATTCACCTGCAGTTGGCTAGCGTCCTCGCGTCCCTCACACCCTGAAAGCGGCTGTGTAAGAGATAACCCGTGGCAGGAAGATCTTCAAGAACGTTCGGGGTGTATGGGCTACTACCGGAATTCTCCTATTAGTCTTGCCACGACGGTGTCGTGAGCAGCGCGTGCCGCGATGAGCAGTGAGGCGGAACGCGAGCTGTCACCCTCCGCTCCGGAGACTTCGAGCTGACGTAGGAGCTCCGCAAGCTGTGTTGCACCCATGCTCGCGGCAGCCGACTTGTATGCGTGCGCTGAAGATCTGACTTCTTCGGGCGCGCTGGCCTCGACGGCCGATTGAATGGCACCCATCCGAATAGGGGCATCTTCGAGAAATGCCTCTACCAGTTCGTCAATGATGTCCTCGAGTTCAGCCTCAGCCATCGCCCGTCGGAAGTCCGCGACCTCAAAGGATGCCATCTCGTTACTGACGTCGTTCGTGACTGTCCCGGCTGTATCTGTCATGACGTGATTCCCTCTAGGTTTCTAAGGTATCGAACTGCCTCAGCTGCGGCTCGATTCGTGACTGGTAACACTGGGGGCAGATGCCGTGCGTAAATGTTGATTCGGTGCGGCTGGATATGTAGGTCTCTACGTCTTGCCAACGGTCGTTTGCGTCGCGGATCTTTCGGCAGTACGAACAGATAGGAAGCAAAGACTCTAGTTCCTTAACCTCCGAATACAATCCGAGTATTCGCTCTGCAACACGTACTCTGGCGGCCAGTTCATCTCTATCGAGCGGTTTTCGGATGAAGTCGTCCGCACCTGCATCCATCGCACGTAGATAACACCGCTTGCCACCTAACACGGTGAGCATGATGATGTACGTATATGCCGGTCGATCTTCCGCCCGCACGGCTCTGCATAACTCCAGGCCGTCGAGCTGAGGCATCATCCAATCCACAATCAGCAATCGGGGGTGATCTTCTGAGTAGCGTTCCCAGGCAACTGCTCCATTGTCAGTTTCAACCACCTCATGTCCGAAAGATTCGAGTGTGCTTTTCAACAGCAGCCTCGCAACTCGGTCGTCTTCGGCAATGAGGATCTTCATTACATCCCCCCTTAGCATCGATGCTCACCTACTCCGCAAACAAAGCAGATCAGGTTGAACCAAACCCTACGTATCCCGCAAATACCCGTTTCGTCTGATTATCGGCGCGTCGCCGCAGATACCTTAGCTGTCCACAGGATCAGCGACTTCGGTGTGGATCCACTTCTCGAGGACTTCGACCAGAACCTGACGTTTGATTGGTTTTATCACGTGGTCGTCCATGCCGGCTGCCAGGCACTTTTCTCTGTTGCCGTTCGTGATGTTCGCGGTCAAAGCAACGATCGGTGTACGGCATGCGGCCCCTTCTAACTCTCGGATGGCCCGGGTAGCCTGGTATCCATCCATGGTCGGCATTTCGCAGTCCATCAGGACAATTTCGTAACAACCGTTTTGCGCCGATCGGACCGCTTCACTGCCATCGCAGGCGATATCCACGACATATCCGAGTTTCTCGAGCGTTCGTACCATCACCTTTTGATTGACCGGATTGTCCTCGGCCAGCAGTACTTTGCCCCGATACGATATTGAGGCCGCTGTGCCGGTATTCTCGCTCTCGTCGCTGTTGGCGTTGTCCGATCGCCGCTGCTTTGAGCCCAACGCAGCCACCAGACAACGCGACAGACGATCACGTCGAATCGGTTTAGGCAGACACGCAGCGAAGTCTGCATTAGTCGCGGCCATCGATTCACCACTTGCACCGATGGGTGCCATCAATACCAGACGTGCGTCCCTCAACGACGGATCCGCCAGGATCTTGCGACCGAATTCTTCGCCATTCGTCTGCTGTAGTGAGTTGTCCACCATCACAACATCATAGGGGGCGGCTTTCTTGATGGCGCTGAGCAGCATATCGATCGCTACATCCGGCGCGTCGGCAACGTCCGCGGCCATATTCCACCCACAAAGAAGTGCCTGTAGCGATTGGCCACTCGCGGGATGATCCTCCACGATGAGTACCCGTTTCTTTGCGAATTCTCCCGTCTGCAAAGCGGGTATGGCCGCGGGTCCCTTGTGCCGCCCCATCCTGACGGTGAACCAGAAAGTGCTACCTTCGCCCAGCTGGCTCCTTACTCCAATCTCTCCAGCCATTGCCGCAACCAGGCGCTGTGAGATCACCAATCCGAGTCCGGTACCCCCGTATTTTCTGGTAGTAGAACTGTCGGCCTGCACGAAAGCCTGGAAGATTCTTTCTTGCGCATCCAAGCTCATACCCACACCCGTGTCGCTCACCTCGCCCCGTATCGTCACAGATTCGGAATCGCTGTCTACCACATCGAACCGTGCGACTATCTCTCCGCTTTCCGTGAACTTCACCGCGTTACCCATGAGATTCAAAACGATTTGCCGCAAGCGCCCAGGATCACCTACCAGTGTGTCCGGTATCGCCGGTGCAACACTGCTCACCAATTCCAGCTGCTTTCCGATCGCTCGCGCAGCGATGAGGTCCGCCGTTTCTTCGACGGTCGTGCGCAGATCGAACGGCACTTCCTCGAGTTCGAATGTGCCGGCTTCGATCTTGGAGAAGTCGAGGATGTCATTAATGATGTCCAACAGCGACTCGCCAGATACGCGAATAGTTTCAACGAAGTCCCGCTGTTCTTCACTCAGGCCCGTTTCCCTGAGCAACTCGGTCATTCCGATCACGCCGTTCATCGGAGTGCGAATCTCGTGGCTCATCGTGGCGAGAAACTCACTCTTGGCGCGAGTAGCTGCCTGCGCTTCTTCATTCGAGCGTTCTAATTCGAGCGTTCGTTTGGCTACCATTCCCTCCAAGTTTTTCGCGTAGCCACTCAACGAACCATAGAGGGACAGGTTCTCGATCGCATTTGCGCAGTCAGCAAGTACGATCGAGGTGAATTTCTGCGAGGCTTCGAGTACGTAGTTACGATCCTTTTGCACGACGCCCATGAACATCCCGACCACCCTCGACCGGGTAGCCAAAACGTGCAACAGCACCCTACCATCCATCATCTTTCCTGGAACTATCACCGGCCGATTTTGTCTCACAGCCCACGCGAACGTTCCGGATTCGATGTGCCTCTCCAACTCATTGATAAGTCGCGGTGAGAGTTCCGTGGGATCGAGTTCGATCGGAGAAAAGTCGAAAGTATCTGCATCGGCAATCCAAAAGCCCACCGCTTCGAAGTCGACTATCGATCTGAGTGTCGACGCAGCAGAGGCACAGATCGCGGCTGGGTCTGCATGTTCTGTGAGGTCTCGACGTGACCGGAACAACGCGACCACGGAATCGAGACACTCCAGTAGCCATTTGTTCATCCGGGTGGCGCTAAACTCAGCAGACACCTCAGTTTCGGGTACCGGACGCGAGGCCGGGTTCGCTGTCATTCGGATTCCTCGAGAATCGTACGAACCGCTGCCGCGTATTGTTGGTCGATGTCAGTCAGTATGCCGGTGAGAACGTCTTCGGATAGACCTAGTCGCTCCCAAGCGAACCCGGAGAGAGGTGGCACCCACCGCTCACCGCTACTTCCCATCAGCATTGAGTGCGCCAGTATGTCTGCCAGATGAATGACTGCCACTTCGACTTGAAATCGTGTGGCACGTGCGGGCCTGTGATGATTTGACACGGGTTCTTGCAATGAAACCGGGAGATTCCAATTAGACAGCAGAGCCTCACCCACTGCTGCATGGTCGTATCCCATGACCACTTCCTCGGCCTCGTGCAGCATCATCTGTTCATCTCGCGCGTGCTCGATCGCGGTGCGCGCACCGTCTGGGTCGGACATGAATACCAGTAGCTTCCCGATATCGTGCAACAATCCCGCGACGAAGTGCCGCTCCACATTGGGCGCTCGCAACTCGGTAGCAAGTGACCTTGCGCATACCCCGCACCCAATGCTGTGCTGCCAAAAACTGGACATGTCTACCAGTTCTTGAGGTACATCCTTGAACATGTCCACAACCGATGTGGCGAGAGCTAGGTCGTGTATCTGCTGAGTGCCGACAACCGTCAACCCTTGCCTCACAGATTCGATCGTGGAGGGGAAACCATACATGGCGCTGTTCACGAGACGCAGCAGTCTGGCCGTGAGGCCGATGTCTTCACTAATGACAGCTCCAACGTCATCTGCTGAGCTGTACGGGTCTTCCATCACCTCTACCAATCTCGTGTAGATCGCCGGTAGGGACGCGATATTCGTAGACTTACGAACGAGGTCATCGATGTTAGGCGCCATTGTTGCCTCTGCCGGCTATGCGGCGCGCGCATTCGTCTAGCAAGAGCGCCACCACTGGATGATCTATGTCGCAGTGCTTGAACAGTTCTCGTGCGGCAGCGGCATGCTGTGGCTCGACCACGAGGTCCTGAGGCGTGTCCTGGGATTCCTCTGCGGGACCGTTACCACCCACGATTTCAATATTCTGCACCCCCCAGATCTTGAACAACCGCAACTCCTTCTCGGCGAGTACTTTGCCCGCCTTCGCAAGCAGTTGGCCGTTTCTGTCAACGGCATCTGAGGCTAGCTGCATACCAGGATGCGCCTGCTCTAACCGAATCACACCCATGACGGCTCCTCGGTTTCGAGGGTTGAGCCAAGTTGACCGCGTCGCCCAGCCCATTCATTGCGACAGCCCCTCACGGCGGACGTCGCGTTCCTTGTCAACTCAAATTATCGGCTGTGCTAATCAGCTCCTTTAACCGCAGGTAGCAATCTCTAAGACGTCTTATCTCAAGCTTCTCAGCGTTCGGTCCGATACTTCCCCTAGACAGGGATTTTTTCTGATTTCTTAACGGAGGACAGGGACGCAAACATGCTCGCCATCATCGGCGTGTTGGTCGTCATTGTGTCAGTACTCGGCGGGTTCAGCCTGGCGGGAGGGCACCTCGCAGCGCTATTCCACGTATCGGAGTTCGTCGTAATCGGTGGTACTGCGCTGGGAACGATTATGATATCGACGCCGAGGTCCATTCTGAAGGAGCTGTTCGCCAAACTCACGGGGGTGATCAAGCAGACTCCCTTCTCGAAGGACCTCTACCTCGAAGCTTTGAAGATGATATTCGAGTTGTTCCAAATTGCTCGGCGCGACGGGCTCGTGGCAATCGAATCGCATATCGAGCGCCCAGCAGAGAGTGAGGTATTCAAGAAGTACTCCGCAGTGTCGTCACGTCATCATGCAATCACATTTCTGTGTGATTCCCTCCGCCTCGTCCTCGTCGGGAGTGTGCCACCCCACGATTTGGAAGCATTGATGGATGCGGACATTGATGTTCATCACGAACAGGAAGCGCGGCCTGTGAACGTGCTGCAAAAGGTCGGCGACGCCCTCCCGGGAATTGGTATCGTTGCGGCCGTGTTGGGCATCGTCGTCACGATGGGCGCGATCGCCGGGCCCGTAGAACATATCGGCGAGAAGGTGGGCGCTGCTCTGACCGGCACATTCCTCGGTGTGCTGCTTGCTTATGGCTTCGCTACTCCCCTGTCTAGTAGCATGGAACACCAGAACGCCGAGGAAGCGCGTTTTCATCATTTCATCAAAGCCAGCGTAGTGGCATTCGCAAAGGGTTTCGCTCCAATAGTCGCAACGGAATTTGCCCGCAGAGCGATCTTTGCCGAGGTGCGTCCATCGTTCGAGGAAATGGAAACCGCCTGCAAGAGCACGAGGGGCAAGTAGCGACATGAACAAGGACCGTGAAGCCCCGCTACGAATCATCGTGCGCAAGAAGCGCAGCGATCATGGTGGGCATCATGGTGGTGCCTGGAAAGTCGCCTTCGCCGACTTCATGACCGCAATGTTTGCACTGTTCCTCGTGCTCTGGCTCGTCAACCAGAGTTCCGAAGTACGGTCGTCGATAGCCGGTTACTTCGCCAATCCAATGGGATTCCCGGGTGAGGCTGGAAGCTCACTGTTGCCCGCGGACGGAACGGTGGCTTCAGATATCCGCCCGGTGCTGCTGGAAACATTCAGCCTGCGTCGGCTTCAACTGCGCGAGCTCGAGGCGAGGTTGCGCACCCGAATGGACGACCTCCCCGGATTGGAGTCAGTATCGGCAAACATCGAAATGGAGATGGTTGATGAGGGATTGAGGATTCAACTGCTCGAGGATTCGTCCGGCGTATTCTTCGAGACTGGAAGCAGTGATCCGAAGACAGAAGGGCTGCAGGTGCTGCAAATCCTCGGGACAGAGCTGGCCCTGCTTCCAAACACCGTTGTCATTGAAGGTCACACAGACTCCCGCCAGTATGCTATGGGTAACCGGTATACCAACTGGGAGCTGAGCGCCGACCGTGCTAACGCCGCTCGCCGTATTCTCACCGCAAACGGATTGGATGACTCGAAGATTGGCCAAATTCGTGGTCTTGCAGACCGGGAGCTGCGGGACCCTGATAACCCCTTGTCCCCCGGCAACCGACGGGTCACCATAACAATTCAAGAGATCGGGCAAGGCCAACCTCCCGACTCCAGTGCTACCTCCATTCGAGTTCGTCGGGGCGCGCCATGACACCAGCTGTAACGGTACTGTTGGCGTGCGACGATCCCTTCGCAACGCGAGGACTCTCGGAGGAGGTGCGTCAGATCCAGGATATGGATCTAACGGTGACAATCGACGGAGATGGTGTCCTTGACCTGGTGTTGGAGCTGTCCCCCGATCTAATCATATGCGGAGCGACAGTGGGCGACGCCGACGGCCTCGAGATTTGCCGTTCCATTAAATCCGACGGCCGTATCGCGCATGCGCACTTAGTGTTCCTCGCTCCTCATGGTGATCGGGACGCAAAAGACGATGCGCTGCAGGCGGGCATTGACGCGTTCTTGACCGTGCCGCTGGACCCCGAAGACGTACGCGCGATGCTCAAGCAGGCTGAACGGTTGGCATCCCAACGTGACCAGATTTTACAGAGCGATGTCCGACTCAAGACCGCGGGCCGCGACACCGAGCAGCTGGTGACTTTTCTGGTCAGCCTCATTGAGGCCCAAATGTCCGGTGCCGCCAGCCGCGGCGAGACCCTGGCGAACCTCGCAGGCAAGATCGCCGACAGGTTCAAGATACCGTCTCATCTACTCCAGGACCTCGATACCGCCGCACGCCTACAAGAGATCGGAAAGATCGTTGACCCGGCGAATGCGCCGCACGTGGCGCTCGAACATAGACCTGCATGCACCGGCCCCTACTACACAGTCGTATCGGCTGCCGTGCTGGCTCAGTTGGACCTGCTTTCTGGAGCGGCTGAGGTAGTCGGCGCAATGTGCGAGAATTGGGACGGCACAGGGCTGCCTGACAGACTCCGCAAAGGACAGATCCCGCTTCGATCTAGGATTCTCAGAGTCCTCGCCGATTTCCTCGACGAAATGCCCGACCCCGACCTGCCTAAGGCGGCAAACGTCCTTTCACAGCTTAAGGCCCAAGGCGGCACTCTATACGACCCACTTGTGATAGTGCACCTTCGCTCGGTGCTCGGAGATGAGGACGGTTCAGATATAGCTGACGGCAACACCCAGCTTACTGTGGCGGACCTGAAGGAGGGTATGGTGCTCGCCGAAGACATGTTCACGAGCTCAGGGGTGATGCTCCTGGCACGCGGAGCGGTGCTGACAGATGCTACGCTGGAAGTCATCAAGTACCGCAATCAGGTGGATCCTGTCGTTTCTGGAGTGTCGGTGTGTTGCTAATGGTATTCGCAGCACCTTGCGCTTTGAGTTGGAACCGCCTACTCTGGCACGGCATCCCCTCATTCTTGCTGGATCTTCAGCACGTTAGGAGTCGTGCCGGCAATGTTGGAACCCGATAAACTCACGTCATATCTGTCTGGGTTGAGCAACGACCAGATCCGAGACATGCTGGCCAAATTGGATCGCACCAACCAAGGGCACAGCATGTTTAGAGGAGTTGCACACGACCTCAGCAATGCCTCACAGGCGCTTTCCATGGGAGCGCCCGCGGTTCAGGCCGGAGATATCGAAGCCGAGAAATGGTTGTCGATGACGCATTGGGTTGACGAGAAGATGAACCGCGCCGCTGCAGTAGCGCGTGACTTTGGAACTCTCGGAGCCGACGAAGAACATCCTGTCAGCGTTCATGAGGTCGTCAGCACGGTGTTTGATTGGCAGCAACTTCAACGAGCACAACCGGTCGGCAACATCCAATGTCAGATGGCGCCACACATGCGCCCAGTTCGAGCTTCAGATCGACGACTCCGCCAGATCCTTCTCGCGTTGATTGCCAATTCCAAGGAATCGATTGAGGATCAGCAGGAAGCAAAGATACTGCTGGAGGCAAATCCAACGGACGGCGGAGTGACAATAGCAGTAGAAGACTCCGGCTCCGGCATCGATCCCGACATTAGAGCCAAGGTTTTCGACCCATTTTTCACCACAAAGGAGCCTGAGCTACATGTGGGCCTCGGTTTGACGGTGGCTCACGCATCAGCAGAGAGTTGGGGTGGAAGTCTCACTATCGATGAGCCGAAGGGCGGCGGCACCAGGGCGGAGCTGCTCCTGCCCTACTGGTCCAATCAACCGTCCACTGCGTAGAGTCCAATACCTCAGACCATCCTCAACAACTCTGTCACCATTTCGTCGGCAATTGTTACGAGTCGAGACGCTGCGGCGAACGCCTGCTGCTGCGCTATCAGCATAATCATCTCTTCGTCGACGTTCACACCGTTCGAGCTGGCACGCATCATCTGAGCTCGATCGACCATGGTTTCGTGTACTGCCGCAGTCTGTTGCGCATTTAGAACCGTAGACCCGAAGGATGTGACCGTACTCGTATAGAAATCACCGAACTCACTGCCGCCGAGCGCCGCAATGGACGTCGATCGCAATGCTGCGATCTGTAGCGCAACATCTCCGTCTCCAGCGGCGGTCGTACTACCGGCGGCGATTTCATCGACGGAATTCTCAACCGCTGCAGACAAGCTTATGGTGTGAGCGGTCACACCTGCTGGGTCGAAGAAGTCCACGTTGGTTGCACCGCTTGCAGTGAACCCACCGTTGTGAATGGCATTCACTTCCGTCACCAGTGCTTCTGCGAACTCGTCTAGGCTACTGCGCAGCCCCTGAAGCTCAACGTTCAATACCTCTGTCATAGCAAGCAGGCTACCAGATCTAGGATCTACATCGCCGCCGCCGACAACCCCTACGCCGGTTCCACCTCCTGCCAAAACGCGCACTTCCAGAGTTTGCGTCATGCCTCCATCCACCAAAAGAGTGTCTCCTGCGGCGACTCCTACGGTGCCATCGTCGCGCTGAAGCACCCTCACCCCCATCGACTCTGAAAGCTGATCGATCAACACGTCGCGCCGATCCTCCAGATCGGGCGCCGACTGCGTAGAACCGCCCGACGCAAGGATCAACTGGTTCAGCCTGGCTATCTCGGAGGTAACGCTGTTCACGTCTTCAACAGTGGCGTTCATCTCGGCGAATGCATTGCGCTCCGTTTCTACGATGTTCTCATCCAAGAGGTGCAGCTGATCTTCCAGCCGGCGCGCGTGTTGCTGCACTAACCCACGATGCACACTGCTCGAAGGATCGTTCGCAAGCTCACTGAAGGCATTGAACATCCCGTCTAACGCTGCACCGATGCCGTACTCTGACGGTTCGTTGATGGCAGCTTCGACCTGGCCAAGGAAATAGCCAAGTGTTTGCGAGTGGCCCAGCAAACCAGATTCTCTACGCAGGCTGGAGTCGTGCAGCCAATCACGAATTCGGGTTATGCCCGTATCTGACACACCACGCCCCATTGGCCCCAACAGCGATGCCGACGGATCGGCAGCCGCAAGGTCCAGACGCTGCCGAGAGTACCCTGGCGTCATCGCATTTGCCACGTTATGCCCGGTCACGTCGAGAGCCCTCTGATGCGTAATGAGGGCGCTACGCGCGATGCCGAGAAGACTGATCAGTGTCATCAGTTCATGCCTTTCGATTCAAAAACCTTCCTGACATCTCCCTTTCATTCTCCCCCGGTCCACGACCATATACCGAATCCGAGCGTGCTACTGCAGAGAACAGTTCTTGGAGAAAAGCGTCATTGGCGTCTTTGGCACGTCGCAGAACCGCTTTATTTACGACAGCCTCACGCGCCACTGACTGCGCAGCCAATCGGAGTTGAGCGCGAGCGGTGTCTAAGTCGAGCGGTAGTGGATCGCCGAGGAAATACTCTAGCTGATTGAGCGCGAGATCTTCGCGCCCGGTCAGATAGTGCACTATGGATGCTCGCCGTTTCTTTGCTTCTTCGAGCGTTCGTACGATTCGTCCGACGGCCTGAGAGCTCGATTGCAACGCTTCGTCTTCGTTCGCGGCAACGGCTGCACGCTGAGATGCCATTGCACGTTCCAACTGGTCCAGTACAGTAGCCTCGTCGCGGAGTGCGCGTGAAAGGCCAGCAAGCCAATCGGGTGTTTCTTCAGTCTGGAAGACCATCGGCTATGACCCGGCAGTGCCTGGTTCGGTCAATCGACGACTCAACTGCCGATACAAATCTTCGCCCAGCCCGCCCTCCCACTTGAACGCCGCCTCTTTCGCCAGCTGTTCGTCAAGCATCGCAGTGAACATCTCTTCACCAGGTGATGCCTCTCCGAGCCCACCGTCTGGTACCGATTGACGCATGGCCTGAAATAGCTGATTGAGGAATACGCTCTCTAGTTCATCGGCGAGACGACGCAACTTGGCATCGTTGTTGGTTGGCGCAGCGGTTAGTGCGCTCGCGTTGACACCAGACACGCCACTCATCGCACAACCACGCGTGCAGTCAGTGCACCGGCTGCCTTCAATGACTCGAATACGGCAGCGATCTCCCTGGGTTCAGCGCCAACCGCATGCAACCCTGCCGCAACGTCCTGGACCGTAGCATCGGGACCTAGCCATACGCTTCCGGGACTAGTGGGGTCTCCGGCACCGGTCGGTTGACCCACCTGGAGAGACAACCCATGATGGCTTACTGCTGCCTGCCCTATTCTCGTGCCACCACCAGCCACAACAGTTCCCTCACGAGCATCAATGATGACCACAGCCGGTACATGTACCTGCACTGGCAAGGTGTACACTTGGGCGAGGAAACCATTCACATTATCGGTGAAATCAGCAGTAGGACGCAGTGCCACTGACCCGGGATCGTCAACTATTGCCGTGCCATCTCCTAAGGACCCATTGATGGCTTCCGCAATCCTGACGGCGGTGACTTGATCCGGTTGTTTCAGGATCAAGCGCGGTTCGGCTCCCAGCACAACAGGCGGTGGATCGACCTCCATCACCCCACCGTCCGGAAGCCGCCCAGAATTACCTCGTCGCGCATACGAGCCCACATTCTGGGGATCGTCAGCTACGACCAAGGGGCCCTGTGCAGTCGCCACTGGAGGTGAATTTGGATTTGAAATGAGAGGTGTCATCCACAAGAGTCCGCCGCGCAGCGATGCCGCGTCTCCAAGAGCGGCGACCTGCACCTCAAACCGCCCTCCAGCGCGCAAATACGGCGAGACTTCCGCCGTCACTAGCACTGCAGCTGCCGTTCGAAGTCTAAGGTGATCTGAAGGCACTTCGATATTGAAGCGCCGGAGCAGATTCACCACCGACTGCACAGTATGCACCGCGCCATAGTTGGCGCCGTAGCTACGGTCGCCTGTACCATCGAGGCCAACCACGAGCCCGTAACCCACGAGTCTTCGCGGAACGGCACCTTGTTGAACCGTGAGATCGGAGATGCTGGTTTGCGCATGGATGCGCGCTTCGATAGAAAGCGCGAATCCCAGCGATAGCAGCGCAACAGCCGCGGCTATGCGCAGTATTGATCCTGTTGCTGCGTTGGAATTTGTCATGGCCAGAAGATCCCTAGAATCTTGCCGAGGATACCGCGTCTCGGGCCAACATTATCACCGTCGTAGCTGATGGACGCACCAACTATTCTGCTCGAAAGCACCAGGTTTGTGGATGAGACGTCTTCCGGTCTCACAAAACCTTCGAGTTTTACCTCTTGGTCCCTCCCGTCCACAGCCACCACCTTCTCACCTTCAATGCGTGCGACACCGTTCGGCTCGATCTCGACGACGCGCACACTGAGTACAGCAGCCAGATCGCCTTGGCGGTTTGCCTCGCCAACGTCCTTCGAGTCAGCACCGATCCCGGTTCCAAATCCGGCCGAACCAGCACCCGATATCGGACTCGTATCTACACTTCCCGACAGATTGGCGGTCTGTTCGCGGTCGGATGTCGCAATCCGTGACACCCGTTCTCTTGCGGTTGACTGTTCATCAACCACAATCGTCAGTATGTCACCAACGCGAAGCGGAATTCGATCCGACAGCCATGATGCCCTGCCGGCGGCCGGCACGGCGGTAGTTTGAGTCTGTGCCTGAGCCAACTCAGCGATAACGCCGAGTAGTAAGAGCATCAGACAAATCCGTGTTGCGTGGTGGTGACTCATTCGCCACCTCCTCTGAGTTTTGCGGTTCCAGGGCCGGTAGCGATTCCGTTCACGTGCGTGGACGAGCGACCCGAAATCCGGGCCCGTACTCTTTCACCAACCCGCGCGGCATTCAGAGCCACACCGGTCAGAGTTATTTGCACCGCGCCCCGGCTCCAGGTGAGCTGGACCGGTTCGCCTGCCGATACGACATATGGTTGCGAGACTGCTGGAAAGGTGAGTTCCTGGCCTGACGCGATCGGGCGACGAACAACCCAACCCACGTCCGGTCTCGCAATCCGCTTTCTTCTCGGCCTTGGCCAAACCACCCGGAGCTCACTTTGAATGTCACCTGCAGCGAGTTCACTGCCCGCATCGAGCGGTCGTGAAGCAACCAGAACTGTATCTTCGATACCCACACGGACACGTGCTGCGACGGTGGACCCATTGTCTCTCACAAATGAAGCGACAAACCACCCGTCGGCTCCGCTACCAATCAAGCGAAACGGAGTGTCTCCATCCAAAGGAGCATCCAACTCGAGGCGCCCCCACTCTGGATGCAGCAGCTCCAGAGCAACGTCCCAATCGTCGGCGACGCGTTCGAGCACCCGAAGCTCTAGCTCCAGCGGTATGGCGGCAGATTGGCCTTGCGCCGTAGGTACTGCCAGTGCGGCCAACAAACCGAACAGCAGCCAAACTCTACCGAATGATGTCGGTCGTTGCATAAGCCATGTCCTGACCTACCTGGACAGCCTTTGAGTTGATTTCATATGCCCTCTGTGCGGCAATCATGTCGGTCATTTCCTGCACGATTTCCACGTTGCTGCTTTCGAGGCTGCCTTGCAGAATCCGCCCGAATCCTTCCTCTTGCGGATATCCCACCATCGGTGGGCCGGACGCATACGTCTCGGCATAAAGATTCTCACCCACTGCAACCAAGCCACTTGGATTCAGGAACCTCACGAGTTCGATTTTGCCCACTTCGACAGGATGACTCGCTCCTGCCGCAGTGATGCTCACGACGCCGTTTGCGGAGACTGACACGCTCGTGGCATCCTCGGGGATCGTGATTCCAGGTAGTACCAAGTAACCGCTCGTATTCACGAGGGTACCCGAGTCAGAAAGTGTGAACCCACCGTCACGGGTGTAGCCAATTGTCCCGTCGGGGCGCTCAACCTGAAACATCCCCGCGCCGTCAATGGCCAGATCCAACGGGCGTTGGGTCATCTCCGGAGCGCCCTGACTGTGGAGCCGTAGCACACCTGCGACTCTGACGCCTTTTCCGATCTGAATCGGAGCTACCACTTCACTACCCTGATAGCTCACCAGTTCTGCGCCTCTCACCGTCTGATATAGGACATCCTGAAAGCTCACCCGACTACGCTTGAAGCCAGTCGTATTGACGTTGGCGAGATTGTTGGCGATCACATCGATCATCTTTTGCTGCGCCATCATACCGGACGCTGATGTTCTCAGACTCGGGTTCATACGGCACTCTCACTTGCAGTTGTCATCAGACAGTTCCGACGTCGTTTGCAATCGAGCTAAGGACGGCGTCCATAGCTTGAAGCGCGTCGACGTTGGCTTTGTATGACTGTTGGATCTTTACGAGCTCTACCATTGACGAGACGGGATCGAGGTTCGCCTCCTCGACATATCCCTGCAGTATCTCGGACTGCCCGATTGCTGGCGGTTGGGTTGCCTCTGAAGAGAGATACCGGCCAGCACCTTCCTTCATTAGACCCGACAAATCCTCCACCGTCTCAATGCGCAGATTGTCGAGCAGAGCGCCGTCTACCATCACTGCCCCGTCGCTCAACACTTCGATCGTGCCGCCCGCAATCACGATCGGACCATCTCTCCCGAGCACCGGTGCACCCAATGCATCGATCAACTGGGCGCCCGCATCCAACCGAAACGACCCGCCTCTCGTCAGCCGCTCTCCGTTCTCGGTCTGAACCACAAAGAAACCTTCACCCTCGAGTGCGAGGTCGAGTGTGCGCCCAGTCTCACGCAGCGCACCCTGCTGGAAGTCTGTCAATTGCACGGGAATCGGAGCATCACTCCCGTCAAATACCCGGGCTGTCACACGATCCACTTTGAAGCCATCTGTGTTGGCGTTTGCCAAGTTATTTGCGACCACCTGCTGCATACGCGTGTAGTACGACAACGTTCGGGCGGTCTCTACTATTCCCTTCAGGGGCATCGTGCCTCCCTCGAGTGCGTTTCTCTCCTCAGGTAGGAATGGCAAAGGCTATGCCGCCACCTAGCCATCGCGTACTGACGGCTTAAGTCTCTGCTAGTGTTGAGTTTACGAGCTGGGTGCCAGCCTGGTGCAGTGCTTGGAGAGGAATGTACTCGTTGCCGCTACCGGCAAAAACTTCCCGCTGATGAGGGCTGCCGTTGCCGGTCGAGCTGGCAGTCAAGAACGCCACCGCATCCTGAGATAGGTTTGCCGTATTTGCTATCGTGGAGCTCGACGTACCGAACCGAGCTAGCACTCGGACCAGATTGCGGCGCACCACCCAGGTGCGATAGAGCTTCACAAGCGAAACTAGCCATAGGACGCAAGACACTGTCGAAAGCACAACCACAGTCGAGGGTAGGTTTCGAATCTGTCCGACTAGGCCGGCCATCGTTGGCCATGCACTGACCGCGCTCGACGCCAATAGCAACGTCGCCGTCGTGACGACCACTGTGGTCCAGACTCTTCTCCTCATGTCACCGCCTCCAACAGTTCAGCGTTGGCTCTGAGACGACCCAGCGCCTGGCTCCTTATTTGCGAGACTCTCGACTCCGTGAGATGCAGTACCTCACCTACCTGTCGCAAATTGAGATTCTCGTAGTAGTAGAGCGAGAGGACGATTCGTTCCTTCTGTGGCAACCCTGCGATCGCTTCTCTCAAACAGGCAAGATTTTCGTCGTGGGTAATCCTGCTGGACGGGTCCTCTGCATCGGGATCACAGATTATTTCGTCCAATCGAACAGACCCTGGTGCGAAATCTGGTGCGGAGCTATCCAGCGGGATCGTCTGTGAGCGGTCGCCGTCCACCCACCGACGCCAATACGCATCCATGTCAACTTCCAGGAACGCAGCTATCTCCGTATGCGACGGCGCCCTACCCAGTTGTGCTTCTAGCTGGGCAGTTGCTTCGGCGAGTTTCCGCGTCCTGCTGCGTGCCGTACGAGGTACCCAATCGCGACTCCGCAGGTCATCGAGCATCGCCCCGCGAATGCGCTGCATCGCGTAGGTGCTGAACACGTGTCCGCGCGATATATCGAAACCCTCTAGCGCTTGGATCAAGCCCAGTGTTCCAGCACTGACCAAATCTTCCAGCTCTACGGTTTGGGGTATCTTGGCCGCCAGTTCCCGGGCGCTGTAGTGAACCAACCCGAGGTATTGATCGAGTAGGTTGGAGCGTGCCTCCGAGGAACCGGTTTCCTTGTATTTCTTCCAGAGTTCGTCTGTCACTGTCGTCATGGCATTCTCCCCACGCAAATCAACTGTGCGTGGTTGACCCTGCAAAGAATTCGGGCTGCTCAGTTACGATGCCGCGCAACGTCTGCGCTGCCTTGCCTAGCGAACCCCACCGCCTCGAGCTGTCCGGACTCCTAGCTGCAGATTGCAGCTCGGGGTCGTCTGGCACGGCTCCGATGTAACTCAGTTGGAGGTTGAGGAATCGCTCACCCGCGTGGGCGAGTCTGTCGAAGGCGGCTCGCCCTTCGCTCTCGTCATTCACCTGGTTGACCAGTACGCCGATCCTCAAACCGGGCACTCGGGAGCTCACTATCTTGATCACGGCGTACGCATCTGCGAGCGCGGTTGGCTCGGCCATAGTGACAATCACCAGACCTGACGCCCTGATCGTACAGAGCCTTACGACGTCCTCGATTGAGGGACCGGAATCAACGACAACCGAATCAAAGCCCTGATAGAGGTTGCTCAAGCTGTAGTGGAGTCTTGCCCGGTCGATCGAGTTGAGCGAGTACACCGACTCCACACCCGAGTCGCTGGGTAGGAGCCAGAGGTTTTCGCCCACAGCACTAATCATGTCTTCGGGTCCAACCTCTCCCGCGAGCAACGCATCTAGGCGGCCGAATTTCGAGCAGCCTAGTAGGATGTGCAGGTTGCCGAGGTTCTGAGAGCCGTCCAACAACAACACTCGTCTCCCGCTGTCGCCCAGTACCGAACCCAGTGTTACCGCAAGGACCGACTTGCCGACACCACCTTTGCCGCTGGCGAGCACTACGGCCGCCGGCCCCGCGTCCCTGTCCGCAAGCGCCGAATCCATCAGCATGGCGCTATCGTTCGCTGATTGACCGATTTGCATCATGCCGCCGTAGCTCCGTGCAACAGGATACCGTCCAGCGTGATCGAATCTGGAGCAACCTGTTGGGAAAGCGTGACAATGTCGTTCGGTACATCCTGGCCAAAGCAGACCCAGCGTACTGGTAGGTCGTTGTCGCGGGCGAGTGCCTCAACCGTTCGCTCGCCGGGATACTCATCCAACTTTGTAGCCAGAAGATGAGTCACTCCACGCCACTTGTATTCAGCGATTATCCGCGCGGCGTGTTCGGTCATCATCCCTTCGGGTAGTACGAGATGCACTTGTTGAGGGTCAATCCCTTTCAACAACTCCATAACTGCGGCAGCCTCTTGATTCTTCGCCGGGCCCCTTCCCGGAGTGTCGACCAGGATCACATCACATTTGCGCAGCCGTCGCTTTGCCTTGGCCAAATCCTTCAACTGGAACACACGTTCCATGCGGATGCCTGCGGCATTCGCGTACTCCTTGAGTTGATCGGCGCCTCCCGCTCGATGAGTGTCGAGGGTCAGCAGCCCGACTTTCTGGGTTCCGAACGCCATCGGGTTGAGCGCGAGTTTGGCAATCGTCATTGTCTTTCCAGATCCCGTAGGCCCGACCAGAGCAATCACCTGCTGCACAGAACGCTGTTCGATGAGTGGATGCGGCTCGGTTGCAGCCTCTACCGGACGTGGGGCGGGAGTACTCACCAAAGCCAGGGCCGAGGCTTCATCGGCTGCTGTGAGCTCGAAGCGTGCGAGCCCATTTGGCAACCTCGTCCGATTGACATTCACTACAACGGCGTTGCTACCGAGTTCGGCTTGTGCTTGGGCAAGCAACGCTGGCACGCGCGGTCCGGCATAAGTCTCAAGAGTCATTGTCGAGCTCCCATATGGCGAGGCTCTGAACCGGGGTCTGCGTGGGCAATTCACTCAGTGAAATCACTGGGAGTCGCGGCACTACCGGCTCAACCAAACGACGGATGCCCACCCGCAGACTGGGGGGCGCAATCAAAGGAACCTGTTCGCCTTCGCGCCTTGTCTGATCAGACAAGGCGGCAAGCGACCTGAGTAGTTCCGTTATCTCTTCGGGAGTCAGAATCCGCGAGCCGTCGGGATTAGACCGAGGGCTGAACAGCTGCATCAGGGCCGCTTCCAAGCGCGGGCCGACAGTGATGGCGGAAATCACTCCTGCGGCGTCCTTGAACATCTCGACGATCACCGGCGAGAGCGCGCGCCGAACATTCTCTGCGAGCATCTCGGGGTCTTTCGTCTGATCGGAGGCGTCTGACAGCGCTTCGAGTATGGTGACCAAATCCCGGACGGGCACACCTTCGCGAAGTAGACGTTGAAGCACGCGGTGTACCGTTCCCAGCGATAGTTTTGCAGGTACCACGTCCTCAATCAGCGCCGGGTGTGTTTCTTTGAGGCCATCGAGCAGTTCGCGCGTGTCCTGCCTGCTGATCAGTTCGGAAGCGTGTCCCCTGATCGTCTCCATGAGGTGAGTTGCCAACACTGTCTGCGGCTCGACCACATGGTAGCCTCCCGACTCAGCCTCAACTCGCCGATCGGGAGTGATCCAAGTGGCGTCGATGCCGAAGCTCGGATCCTTGGTCGGCACGCCCTCGATGGAAACGGCATTCCCATCCATATCGAGAGCCAAGAGATGGCGCGGCATAACCTCACCCGACGCAACTCGGACTCCGCGTAACCGGATCAGGTACTCTGTGGCTTTGAGCTGGATGTTGTCCCGTATGCGCGCTGAGGGAACAATGATGCCAAGTTCGAGCGCGAGTTGTTTGCGCATGATCCCCACTCGCTGAAGCAGGTCGCCCTCTTGGGCCTCATCCACTAGCGGCACAAGAGCGTATCCCACCTCTAGCTCGAGAGGCTCGACAGCCAGGAGGTCCTGCAGCGGAGTAGCGGGCTCACCAAGAGACTCAGATTGCTGCGCCACTTCTACTGCTTCTACTTCGGCTTCAACACGCTTCCGCCGGCCCACTCGATACGCGATCGTGGCCGAAAGGACAGCGAGGAGAAGAAACGGAATGGCCGGCAATCCCGGAACGGCTGCGAACACAGCGAGGATTCCCGCAGCCATCCAGATAGTTCGCGTATTGCCGGTCAGCTGCGAAGCGATGGCTGGAGCCATCGTGAGGCCTCTCGAACCGTATGTCACGAGAATGCCCGCGGACGTACTGACAACCAAGGCGGGAATTTGAGTCACCAGCCCGTCACCAACCGAGAGTGACGAATAGGTCGCCAAAGCATCCGGCGCACTCATGCCTCTCTGGAGCATCCCGATGGTGAAACCGCCGATCAGGTTGATCGCCGTTATGACCAATCCGGCAATAGCGTCGCCACGAACGAACTTCGCGGCACCATCCATGGAGCCGTAGAAGTCTGCGTATTGGTTTATTTCTTCGCGGCGTCGACGTGCTTCAGATTCATCTATGAGGCCTGCACTCAGGTCGGCGTCGATACTCATCTGCCTACCCGGCATGGCATCGAGTGTGAACCGCGCGGCCACCTCAGCAATACGCCCAGCACCCTTGGTGATCACCAAGAAGTTGATTACCACCAGAATCAGGAAGATCACGAGGCCAACCACGTAGTTGCCCCCGATCACGAATCCACCGAAGGCCCTGATCACTTCGCCCGCCTGCCCCGTGCTCAGAATCAGGCGTGTGCTGCTCACGTTCAGGCCTAGCCGCAATAGCGTGATCAGGAGCAGTAGACTCGGGAAGATGCTGAATTCGAGAGGATTGCGGGCCGACAGCGTAACAAGCAGCACTACTATCGAAATCGCAAAGCTGAGCGCCAACAGTGCATCGAGCACGAATGGGCGCAGCGGCACTACCAGAAGCGCCACAATTACTACTACTCCCAAAGCCAAATACGTCTCAGCCGATGCCGACACGAGTCGGTTTACGACCGCTTCGCTCTTGGGCACGTGAGCGGGCGTGGTCCCGGCATTCAACGGGGATCCGCTGTTTCCCACGAATGGCGGCGCCGGTGATGCAGCGATCGGTGCACTCGGAGCGGTCAATTGACCTCCTTACCGGCCATCAAACCACCCATGGGAATGTCGGCGCGTTGACGGTAGACAAATGCGAGGATCTCGGCAATCACCGCGTACAAGGCCGGCGGAATGGGATTCCCGACTGTGGCTGTCGCGAGTAACGCGCGAGCGACCGGCTTGTTTTCGATTACCGGCACGCGTGATTCGAGTGCTAGTTCCTTGATGCGTGCAGCGAGTTTGCGTTGACCCATCGCGACCACCACGGGCGCAAGAGCAACGTTCAAGTCGTATTTCAATGCGACTGCGATGTGTGTGGGGTTCACCACTACAACGTCGGCTGTCGGAACATCCTGTAGCATCCGCTTCCGGGCCATCGACATCGCGATCGATCGAATGCGACTCTTGATTAGAGGATCGCCTTCGGTTTCCCTGTGCTCCCGAACGACTTCCTGCTTGGTCATCCGAAGGCTCTTCTCGAGCTTGTAGACCTGGTAGCCGTAGTCGGCCGCCGCGAGTATCAGGAACGAGAATCCGGTTGTAACAGCCAACTTGAGGGCAAGACTCTTTAGCACAGAAACGGCTTCTGCAGCACCTGTCTCACCGAGTGAAACGAGTTCCGGCCAACTATTTGAAAGAACGAGATAAGTAATCAGACCGAGCGTCGCGATCTTGAAGACCGCCTTAACCAGGTTTGCTACAGAATCCCACCCCACAATGCGCTTGATGCCAGATAGCGGGCTCATATTTGAGAATTTGGGAGTCACCGGCTTGACCGATACGACACCCCGAGCCTGTATCAGATTCACCACTAGAACAGCGGCGAGCACGACCACGGTAAATGGCACGATGGCCACGAGCGTTGTCGATGCGACCTCCCTTATAACGCCGATTGCAGCGGTGGCAGTCATCGGGCGTGCGGAAATCAGTCGTGTTGCTTCAACCATCAGCTGGCGCAAGTGAGAAGCCAGCGCACCGCCACCAACTAGCGCAAGTGCCAGGGTGCCGCCCAGTAACACGACGGCCGCCGAAAGCTCCGGGCTGCGAGCAATACGGCCCTCTTCGCGCGCCCGCTGTCGTTGCTGCGGGGTCGCTTTCTCTGTGCGTTCCTGACTGCTCGTGCGCTCTTCAGACATTGTCAGCGTACCCCGGGTTCAAGGGTGTACCCATCAATGACCGTCGTGATGTTCACGGGCAGATCCAGTATCCAGCCATTGACCGCCGACGCGATGATCGGCAGCGATACCCCGATCATCAGGAGTCCTATTCCTATCGTCATCGGAAACGAGACCATTATGACGTTTAGCTGCGGTACCGCCCGCGACAGAATTGCCAGCGCTATGTTGGTGAGCAAGAGGGCAACCATCGCGGGTGCCGCTACTCGGGCTGCGCTCGAGAAAACCACGCTGAACGCAGATGCCGCGGTCGCACCGCCCGCTTCGAGGTTCATTGGTGCACCAGGGGGCAGGACTCGGAGGCTCTCCGCCAACCCCTGCAGCATGATCAGGTGGCCGCCTAATGCCACGTAGATGAGTAGCGCAGTCACACTCTTCATCTGGCCTAATCCCGCACCGGGGATGTCACCGCCCGAGAGCGCTGCACCGAGAGACAAACCGGTTTGCAGCGAAAGCACATCGCCCGCATACGCAACGCCCTGGATGATTACGGCCGCCGTCAAGCCAATCGACATGCCGATGATGAATTCCATCGCGAGCGGCAGTGGTATATCCAGCACCCTCTCAGGCAGCGGATTTTCCGGCACCGAAGGGAGCAGCAGCAAAGCGAGTACGGCGATCGTGGCTGCTCGAACACTTCGCGGGTAGGTCGGCATCGACCAAAGCGGTACTGTGAGTCCAAGCCCTATCAGACGAGCCGTGATGAACACGAACACCGCCCAGCGGTCGGGGCCAAAGAACTCGTTGACGAAAGCAGGCATCAACTCACCACGGTCGGTAAGCTGCGGATCACCGAAACCAGGAACTCCGAGAGTTTCACCAGTATCCACGGCAGCGTGATCACGAGCATCAGTCCGACCGCCAACAGCTTCGGAATGAACGTGAGGGTCTGCTCCTGTAGCTGTGTGACTGCCTGCACGAGGCTCACGACAACGCCGACCACTAGAGCAGTTAGTAGCAGTGGGCCTGCCACTAACAGACACAGCGTGACTGCAGAACGTGTGAATTCGATCGCAAGTGCCACTGACATGGCGTTAAATCCTGAATCCCGCCACAACGTTCTGCACGACGAGTGTCCAACCGTCCGCGAGAACGAAAAGCAGCAATTTGAATGGCAGAGAAACCATGATCGGTGGCAGCATGAACATGCCCATACTCATCAACACAGATGCAACGATGAGATCGACCACGATGAACGGGACGTATATCAAAAACCCAATCTGAAACGCGGTTCTCAGTTCGCTTACCACGAACGCCGAGACAACGACCAGCGTCGAAAGCTCTTCTACCGACTCGACCGGCTCAGCATTACTGAGGTCCGCCAGAGCGGAGAGATCCTGCTCTCGGGTGTTTGCTAGCATGAAACTGCGAAATGGAACGATGCCGAGTTTGAAGGCTTCGGCCTGCGTGATCTCGCCTTCGAAGTACGGAGTAACCGCGACTCGGTTGGCTTCATCGAGCACCGGCGACATGACCACCGCAGTCAACAACACGGCAATCGCAACGAGCAGCTGCCCCGGTGGTGTGGTTTGGGTACCCAGGGCAGACCTGAGAAAGTGCAGAGTTACCAGTATTCGTGTGAAGCTGGTCATCAGCAGCAAAAGCGCCGGGAGCAGAGTCAGAGCACCCAGGAAGACGACTATGCCGACAGCGCCTGTCAGTTGGAGGTCGCTCTCACCGTTACTCAGATCGAGGGAGATCGTTGGGGGTGCCGGCGGATCGACCCGGGGTCCACCCTGCACAGTGGCACTGGGCGGTGTTGGCGCCGTCTGCGCCGTGGTTTGGATCGGCATCAACGCTAGAAGAACGGCGAGTCCAACCCAACCCAGACGAGGCAAGCGCCACCGGCCTACCGGTCGGTCGATTGTCTCCAGCTCGGTGCTCTCGAGCGCTGCGTCCAAGCCGTCGCCAGAAAGCTCAGTCAGCAGCTTCGTGCCACCTTCACTCACCGAAACGAGCAACACCCGATCTCCCACTCGTAACAACGCCACGCCGTGACGCGGTCCCATCGATATTCGCTGCAAGACCTGAAGCGGAACGCCATGCCCGTTCCACGGGCGGGCACCCTGATACTGCTTCAACAGCTTCAAGCCCAGTAGCAGCACGCCCAAGGTGACGGCGAGGGCGGCGAGCAAGCCCAAGATTCCCACTCCGCCTACTCCTTTGCCCCGCCGTTGCGGTCTGAGAGGATTTCGGTGATCTGGATGCCAAAGTGGTCGTCGACGACAACGACCTCACCGGCTGCCAGCTTCCGATCGCTCACGTAGATGTCTACTGGTTCACCAACCGTACGGTCCAGTTGTACTACAGAGCCAGGTTGGAGCTCCAACACATCCTGGAGCATCATGCTCGTGCGTCCGAATTCGATTACAACCGGTACCGATACATCTAGCAGTGCATCGAGCGCACCACGGCCGGTCTTGGTTGCAGTGTTTTCGGTCGTTGGTGCGTCAGTCTTCTTTGGGTTAGTCACAGGATTCTCCCGCGCGTGGTACTTGCTGGTTTTTCTATTGGGCTGCCAGGAACTGCCTCCGTGAGCTGCACGCCCACATGCCGGCGAACCTGCCCTAGTGTGCCCACAAATCTCGGGTGTTCGTTGACGTGAACTTCGATCGGCACTTCCACATGCTGTTTGGTCTGAATCACCTGGCCTACGGATAGGTCTGCTATCGTCCGGGCAGCTAGTGATAGAGGGGCCAATCGCGCAGAAAGCGACATGCGAGCGTGTTTGAGATCTCCCTCGATCGCAGACCTATACTCGCGCGCCTCGATTCGATCGGAGTATTGATGCTTTCCACCGCAAAGATCGTCTTGCAGAAAGCTCTCGAGTGCTTCCATGGGGAGCGCTATGGAAAGAATGCTGCTGTGTGACTCTATGTTCACCGCAAGGCGGGTGACTAAGGCCTCGCCGCGATCTTTGGTACGTAGGTCTTCAGGCGAAGAAGCAAACGTCGTTATCTCTGGTGTCAGCTCGATGTGTTCGCTCCACCCGGTCCTCAATGCTTCCAATACCCGTTCGGCTATTCCACTGACTACAGACTGTTCGAGTTCGCTGAGCGGCCTTCCCTGTTGCGAGGATTCGCCCGAACCACCGAAAAGACGGTCGATGAGGAAGAACGCGCAGTCGGTACCCATGTCGACGGCGCCTTCAGCACCAGAAGCGTCCGCTCTGAACACGAAGGCGGCGCACGGATTCACCAGCAGGTCTGTGAAATCGGCAAACGGCATGTTCTCCGTGTTTTCAACCGTGACCTGAGCCGGTACTCTAGTCAGAGATGACAGCTTTCTTTCCACGGAACTTGCCATCCGATGAGTCACCATCTTGAAAAGGATCTGCTTTTCGTTGGTGATTCTGGTCGGCCGCACAAAATCGAACGACTGAACGTCAGGCTCTTTCGGCTCGCCTTGGGCTCGCTTCACGGACAGGTTTTTTCTTTCAGTTTTGACGGCCATTTTGCCACCACCTATTGAATGACAAACCTTGGGAGATACACGCGCACCCACTCCATCCCACCACACAACGGCTTCACAACCTCCAACAGATCCGTTTTCAAATCGTCTCGTGCGCCTGGATAGGTGAGATCATCGAGTGAGCGTGCCTCCAAGGTCGCGCTGACGACGTCGCGAATCTGTATCTCGCGTTCGTGCAGGTGTTCGAGTGCCTCTTCATCCGGAACCTCAAACGCAACTGACACCATGAGAAACCGTTCCCCTCGCGAGCCAGCAGGATTTACAAGGAGGTTTTCGAGTTCGAGGAATTTTCCGGTGACTTCTTCGTGGGCTGCATCGTGCGTTTCCGCGTCCGCCTCAGCGTCCGCCTCAGCACCTGCTTCCGTGTCGGTTTCGTGTTCCTGTGCGGCCATTTTGGCTACGAGCTTCGGTCCGATGACAAATCCTCCCGAGGCTCCACCAAGGACCACCGCGATCATCACGACACTCATGAGCAGCGGCCTCTTCTTCGCCGGCGCTCCGGTATTTTCGTCTCCGGATTTGCTCTGAGCCTGGTTCTTTGTTTCGCTCGTCATCTCGTCCTGTCGCTACACGAGTTACCAGTTGGGCTTCTGTGCGTGGAGCGGAAAAAGCAACTGCCGTACCAACCCATATCCGGACCGGCAGCAAGCTCTCAACCGCATATATCACAACACGTTACGGGCTCACATAGAGACACGGGCGGTCAAAATGTCGTTTGGGCGGAAAGCTTTGACGGGACCTGATGGGAAGAGTGTGCCGGGGGTGGCGGTGAATCTTGCCGGTGAGTGATGCCACTCCACGAGGAGTGGCATCACTCAGTCTACGTACTCTATCTGCGGATGTTGACGAGCTCTTGAAGAATCTCGTCGGCCGTGCTGATCACCCGTGCATTCGCTTGGAACCCACGCTGAGCGATGATCATGTTTGTGAACTCCTGCGAGATATCTACGTTCGAACTCTCGAGAGCGCCCGGTGTGACCGAAGAGGAGCTGCCGTCGCCTGCGTAGTCTAGAATCGCCAGACCAGAGTTAGCAGACTCCGTATAGACGTTCTCACCATTTCTCTGTAGACCGGACGGATTGTCGAAACTAGCGAGAGCGAGCTGTGCGAGGTTCGTGCTCGTGCCGTTGGTGAAGTATCCAGTGATCATTCCGCGATAGTCTACGCTGATATCGACGAGGTTCCCCGCCTGGAAACCATCTTGTGAATTGACAACTGCACTCGACGACCCCGCGAACCCAGTGAGTCCGTCGATGCCATCTACCGTTCCAGATTCAATAGCGACGGTAAACGGGTCTGCCGAGCCAGCCGTTGGCGTGATCGTGAGGTCCGAGCCGCCACCTGGATATGTGAATGACGCGAGCGTTCCATCGCCGTTGAACGTCACCGCTCCGGCGGCAGCAGGCGTAACCGTGGCCGAGTCGGAGCTAGCGGTCCATGACCATGCTCCAGGGCCGGTGTTCGTGAACTCAATCTCCACCACGTGAGGCCCGCCGGTGGCATCGTACACGGTGATTCCCATGGTGTGCGTGTCATCTACTGCGGCGTTTGAGTCCAGGTTGCCCGAGAACCCCATGGTCGTCGTTTCGCGAGCCGGCGAAGTAGCGCCCATGTTGATCTGAATGTCCTCAACCTGATTACCGGACGGGAACTGCCCCAATTCGTCTGCAATCCTACCCTGTGCAATGAAGCCCACAGGCGTCACCAGTCGGCCGTTGGCGTCGAGTTGGAAGTTGCCAGCCCTCGTGTACACGCTGCGCTGGCCGTTGTTCACGATGAAAAACCCATCGCCTTGAATGGCGAGGTCGGTGTTCTGACCGGTGGATTGGAGGCTTCCTTGAGTGAACATCTGGTCGATGCTGCCAACGTTGACACCAGCACCGATCTGGATCGGGTTAGTTCCGCCGACACTTGGCGTGGGTTGAGCACCGCCCTGCATCAGCTGGGCGAAAGCCTCTTTGAATGTGACACGCGACGCCTTGAAAGCCACGGTGTTCACATTCGCGATGTTGTTGCCGATTACGTCCATCCAGGTCTGATGGTTCCTGAGCCCGGAGACGCCGGCGAAGAGTGCACGCATCATTGTTCCACTACTCCTGCTTGAGGTTAGCTTGTTGTCCCGTCATCGGATCGATCTTCGTCATGTCGGGAGTGTTGCCGGTCTGATCTCTGCTAGTGAGTGGAGCGGCACCTCCATCGCCCCAATCCGAAGTACGATGTCGCCGTCTCTGAAGTAGACTCCGTCAACGACACCCGATGAATACGTTACGACGGGGACAGAACCTCCCTCTCCACCGTCGACTTCAACTGCATACGAGTACTCACCCGGGGCAATTCCAGGAGGAAGTGGAATTGTTTGCCTACCGGGGGGCAAGTTCCCAAGCTCGACGTTGGCGACTTCACGCCCGTGTTCGTCGAGCACCTTGAGCTGGCCGGAACCTCCCTGACCACCGACCTCGATCTGCACGCTGGCGATGCTACCGTCGATAACCTGGACCTGGTTTCCTTCAGCAACGACATTCTTTCCGAGTAGCGATGCACTCAGGCTCGTCTCGCTGAGGAACGTGGCCATCTGATTGGATTCGGTCTGCATGGCTACAGCATCGTTCAGTTCAGTCAGCTGTTCCACACTGGAGAACTGCGCCAGCTGGGCGGCGAACTCATGTGGCTTGAGAGTGCTGAACGGATCTTGATTGCGCAGCTGTGCTACCAAGAGCGTGAGGAAGGTGTCTTTGTTCACCGAGGCTTCGGTTGGTTGATTCACCACTGGCGCCGTCACGCCAATTGTTGAGACGGGTGCGGTCATGATTGGCCTACCTTTCCTGCCGCTCTCTGGAGCGTTGCTGCGAGCGACCGCTGTTCTGCTGCTGTTGATCGCGCGTACTCGGCTGCTGGCGCTCACGGTTCGCCTGATCGTCTAGCGTTCTAGCGGCCTGTGAACCGGCCGCATTTTCGGGCCCTGCACGCCCCCCCGATGCGATCGCTAGGCCACCACCTTCATCAGAACCTCGCGCCTACTGCACCGTTATCTGTGGGTCGCGAAAACCCTGCTTGTCCAACACACGTTGGAGTTCCGAAATCCCTGAGCCGATGCGCTCCGCTATCGCTGGATCACCGGACACGATCGTCGCCCGAACCGAATCACCTCTCAGCGCGACTCTGAGCCTGCCCTCCACCCCACCGTCGTCGGTGAACTTGAGTGTCACTCTATCTTCCGGTTTTGGCTGAAATACGGCATCCTCGACCGAGGTTTTTTGCACCGCAGGTCCGACCTGGCTTTCCACCGGACGGTGACCCACCGACCGTTCAGCTCCACCAGGATTGCGCGCGCCAACCACCGGTGACGTCAGATCCGCCTGTGTTGCGGAACCAGAGCCCATGCTGCTGTTCGGTTGACGCTTTCTGCCCGTCGCAGCTTCTGCATCGCCTTGTGCCAAGACTCGTTGTTCAACTTTGTCTATTCGTGTCGTCCTTGGACCAGACTCAGTGTCCTCGATGCTTGAATCTGCCGGTCTCAACCCCTGCCGATCCCGAAGACCTTCCCGGTCACGCATGCCGGCACGCGTATGCTCATACATGCGACTCTGTGCGGGCTGATGTTCGCTGTTTGGAGGCTGTTGCGGCACAGCTTTGCCTGCTGTCGATAGCGATTCTGCCGAAGTAGTTTCCAGCGCTGGTTTGGGATTTGACTCTCCGCCTACCGACGTTTTCGGTGGGGTGGAGGTCTCTACTCGATGCGCGTTCTCCATATTGGGTTTCGACAAGGAGACTGCTGAGTACCCATTTGGCCCGGCTACTACTTGCGGACGCGCAGGTATGCTGGAGTGTTTGCTGCCGCCAACACGCGATTCGGTCGAGGTCTGAGTTCGTACGTTGGAGATCTCGGCCGACTCGATCGTTATCTCAGGCAGCGGAGGCCGAGCCCCTGCGCCTTCACTTGCCGATTTCGCCTGCGTCGCAGTTTCGGGCACACTCGGAATTCCACCCCGCGGCGTTTGCGGCGCAGCTTCCGTGTGAGCCCTCGACCGTTCAACAGGAGCGATTCCGTCCTTAACATTGGCAGCGATTGCAGGGGTGGCCGGGGTATCAGGCTGAACCTTTTGGTGCTCCGTTTGATGCGGCACCTGAGCCGGCGTTCCCGCTGTCGCTTTTGTGTTGGGTTCTAGATCGGTCTGCGCCGTGCTGACCGTTGTGCCAGGAGAACTACCCGCCGTTCGGATGGGGCTGCTACCCGTTTCGTCCAGCACGACTTTCAGCTGATTTCCGGCGTTTTCTGCGTCAACGTTCGGCTGAGTAGTTGAGCCGGGTGCGGCATCGTCAGTCTGCAATTGAGTTACCGGAGTCGACTGCGGCGCGATCATAGCCAGCAGCATAGAAAGTCCAAAGGCCTCCGCGTGTGCCCGGTCTTGTGGATTCGACTGACCGACTTTCGAGCATATTCCGGCAGCCGGCGTCGATCCTTGAATGAATGTCATCAGTTCTCGCTCCTAGAGTCGGTTGCCGCCACTAATAGTCGGCGGCTCAACTCAGCCGCCCTCTCACCCGACAGCTGGCTGAGGATTCGTGCCCCCTCACGCGCCGTCACGTTGCGCAGAATGACTTCAATCTCCGCATCGTCTATGTGGGCTAGCAGCTGAGCCACTTCTGAATCCCCCATGTTCGCCAAGATTCGAGCAACCTGTCGATAAGCCTGTCTCTGCGCTTCAGGATCAGGCCCTGCCGGTTCCGGGGCGGACACTGGTTGCGACTCACTCGCCAAAAGCACGGTCGGGCAACCCCCGTCCGGCGTAGCCATGCTAGAGTCGACGATCGCCACCTCAATAGGGGTCTCTGTGCCGCTACTATCGAGTGTAGCCGTCACACTGTCCGGCGGCTCTGCGTGTTGCTCCGCAGTATCGGGTGCCTCAGCAACCACGTGTGAAGAATCACTCACAGCAGCGGCTGGTTCTTTATTGGACTGCAGCGCTACATAACCTGCGGCTGCCGCCGAACTGGCACCGAGCGCCAACGCGCTCAGCAGCATCCATTTCATGTGCTCCACCCCGTCGCTGTCCGAATGCGGGCTGCGGCCTCGTCCATTTCTTTCTGTTCCGCTCTTGCGGCCCCGTGAGCCCATGCATCCAGTTTGCGCATCCTGAGTTTTTCGATGACCCGACGCTCCACCCTGGCCTTGCCCCATCGTTCCCGTTCTTGCTCGGTCTCGCGTTGTCTGTCTTCGTGTTGCCCTTTCGCGGTTTCAGCCTGCTCGATCGCGGCACCCAACACGAGTCCTAGATTGCGCAAGGCTCCGGCGGTTGCGACCGCGCCCATTTCCGACGTGATACAATCCGCCACAGCGTTCAAGCGCTCGGCCTTCGCCTCAGCATCGGCTTTGGACTTCTCCTCAGCATCGACCGCAGCACCGAGCGCTTCGGCCCTCTCCCGCTCAGCGTGTTTGCGAAGCTTGAGAAAGCGGTCTAGGCGAAAGACGAACGGGCTCATGTGCTAACCCCTTCCTTGATGGCTGTAGCTTCTGACGCGATGCGGAGCAAAGCCTCTCGCGCATCGACTAGGCCGGCTGGTTCACCAGCCGGTTGTTGTAGAAAATCCAGCACCTGCGGCCGCATTGCGATTGCAGTATCGACCGCCGGATTCGCACCTGGTTTGTACGCGCCCACGGAAATGAGATCCTCATGGGCGCGATACGCGGCTTCGAGCTGCAGGATCGTGTTGGCCGCGTCGCGATGAGTGAGGTCGATTACCTCGTCGCGCACGCGGCTCACGCTGTCTAGAACATCGATCGCGGGGAAGTGTTTAGCGCTGGCGAGGTTCCGAGCAAGCACGATGTGACCGTCCAGTATTGAACGAGTCGCATCCGCAACAGGCTCATTGAAATCGTCACCCTCCACCAGGACTGTGTAGAGCCCCGTGATGCTACCCTTCGCGCCTGTACCCGCACGCTCCAGTAGTCGAGGAAGCTGAGCGAATACCGAGGGCGGATAGCCCTTAGTTGTGGGCGGTTCACCAACCGCCAGCCCAACTTCACGCCAGGCCATGGCAACGCGTGTGACGGAATCCATCATCAACAGCACGTCACGGCCAGTATCTCTGAAGTGTTCGGCGATCGCAGTCGCAACCAGTGCTCCGGTCGCGCGCACAACCGCGCTCTGATCACTCGTCGCGGCGATAACAACCGAGCGTTTGAGACCATCAGGGCCTAGGTCACGCTCGATGAAATGCCGCACCTCACGCCCCCGCTCACCCAACAGCGCTATTACGTTCACGTCCGCCGTGGTCTGGCGGGCGATCATGCCAATCAAAACACTCTTCCCAACACCACTCCCCGCCATAATCCCGATTCGCTGACCCTTACCGAGGGTGATCAGCCCGTCGATGGCACGCACACCTGTGCCAAGCGGGTTCTCGATCTGGGTGCGTTCCAATGGGCTCGGCGGAGCTGCGGTCAATGGACGTCGTCGCGACAGCACATTGTCTTGAAGCCCGTCGATCGGCTCACCCAGACCATTTAGGACCCGCCCAATCAGGCCGTCACCCACCTTCGCGTAAAGAGCTCGGGCAAGACGCACGACTAGCGCACCTGGGTGAATTCCTTGTGGATCGCCGAGCGGCATGAGTAGAACGCCACGCTCATGAAATCCAACAACCTGAGCCAGAACGCTCTGGTGATGGTCGGGTTCGATGCGACACACCTCTCCCACCGCCACTTCTAACGACGAGACCTCCACCACCTGTCCGATTACACGGGTTACTCTTCCGTGAACGGCGTACGAAGACTGGGCCGCGATCTTTGGCAGAAGCTTCGCTACGATATCGGGAGTCGCTGTGTCAATCATGGCCTAACCGTTCGTAGAGCGTTCGGAGGGCTTCATCGGTTCGTCCGTCAACCACCCTCAGAGGTGTTTCGAGCAAGAAACTGCCGCGCTCGAGCGAAGCGTCCTCAATCCACTGCACGTTTAGCGGGCGGCCCGCAATCTCCAGCTGATCTAGTTTCCCGTGTAATACTTCCAGATCCGTGGGATTCAACCGTACTTCGAGCATCAAATCATGGGGAACCAGGTCGAGGGCGCGCTCGATCAGATCGCTGACGATGGTCGGGTCTGCCTTCACCTCGCGCTGAATGAGCTGCCTGGCAACCGCCATAGCGAGTGCGTGAAGTCCACGTTCGAGATCTAGTCGAAAATCGGCGTGTGTTTGTTCGAGGGCTTCAGTCAAACCGCTCAGCGTTTCCAACGCCGGCAGCATCTTCTCGTAGCCCTCGGCGACCCCTTGCTCTCTGCCATCCGCGAAGCCGCTTTCGTAGCTCAGTTGAATTTCATCTGGCCCAACGGCGGTTTCCGGTTGCTCGAGTGTCGCCACCAGCTCGGGTTCTTGGCTAAATTCCCGGAGCTCGTGCGTCTCGTAAGAACACGAAGTTTCCTCTCTTTCACCGGCGATCTCCAAGAACGGAAGATCGGTGAGAGATGGGCTCTCCTGGGTCGGCCACATCGGGCTGAACTCAGACGATGACATCGTCATCTCCGCCACGGCCCTGAATGATCACTTCACCTGCATCTTCCAGTCGCCGCACGGACTCGATGATCCGTGCATGAGCAGCTTCGACTTCGCGCGCTTTGACCGGGCCGAGGAATTCCATCTCCTCCTCGAGTGCCGATGCAGCCCGTTCGGACATGTTTTTCATTATGTGCTGCTTCATTTCATCGCTGGCTACCTTCAGAGCCAGTGCCAGCTCTTTGCCCTCTATCTCCCGTAGCAGGCGCTGCATGCTTCTATCGTCCAAGAGCAGCAGATCTTCGAACACGAACATGAGACGACGGATCTCGTCTGCTAGCTCAGCGTTGCGGCCTGCGATCTCCTCCATCAGTTTTGACTCGATTTCCTGATCTGCCTGATTCAATACCTTTGCAACAGCTGCCGGACCGCCGGTCAATGTCATCTCCTGAGACAACGACACATCGCCCTTTTGCGCTAAGCACGCCTCCACTGAATCGAGCATCTCGGGAGAGACCTGCGTCATATTGGCTACTCGAAACAGCACATCTGCCGCCAACTCGGATTCCATCGATTCGATGACGGTGAGAGCCTGTTTCACATCAAGATGTGCCAATACGAGAGCCACCGTTTGCGGATGCTCGCCGCGCAACAGGTTTGAGAGGACCTCCGGCGCCGCACCCTTGAGCTGATTCAGACTGGATGCTTCGAGGTCGTCTTCAATCTTCTCAACAATGTTTTTGGCTTTGTTTTCACCAAAGGTGTGCTGAAGGACTTGTTTGGCGTATTCCACGCCACCGCCAGCCACAGACTCGACCGAGCGTGATACATCACCGAACTCGCCCATAACAGACTCGACTACTTCCGGCGGCACTGCTTGGATCGATGCTATCTCCCTGGTTACCAGTTCCACCTCTGTTGGAGAAAGCGACTGCAGCACCTGAGCGGCCTGCTCGGCACCCAACGCCATACATAGGACGGCGGCCTTCCGCACGCCGTTCATTGACGGCGCGGCTTGGGTTTCTGTGGCTTGCTCAGGCATCAGGTTGTACCACCCAGCCACGCGCGGACTACCTGTGCGGCTAGTTCAGGACGTTCTGTGGCCTTGCTCAGGTGGTTTTGTAGTTGCGCAGCTGGCACGGCCTCCTCACCTCCCTGCAAATCCGGTTCGTCGCCGGCAGGCAGGTCGCCTTGTTGTCTTGCACCGGCAACTGCGGGTGGTAGCACTGGCGTCGTCTTGAGTACGCTCCAAGCGAGTGCGATTAGAGCTGCGATCGCGGCCAGGCCTAGTATCGGGCGACTTAGCCGCTGTATCATGTCGATGACGTCGAAAGATTCTTCGGGCGCGCCAGTCATACCGATAGCTGGCCCATCACCACCTGAGAGCGGCATGAATGGGATCGCGGTCACAGTCAACCGATCGCCGCGCGCAGCATCGATACCGATGGCGTCCCGAACCATTGCTTCGACACTCGCGATGCGATTCGCAGTCCCGCCCTCAGCAAGTTCTCCCGATTCGAGAGCGTTCTCATCGACCAGTACCGCCACGGTCAGTCGTGTCAAACCGCCAACCGCGCCAACGATTCGCTCGAGCCTTCGAGAATTCTGGTATGAGTTGCTTATGATCTGCTGGGAGCCGGCTCCGGCGGCAGCCGTACCGGTACCAGTCTCGCTGCGCTGCTCCGTCTGGACTACCTGCCCATCAGGATCAAATGACTCAATCGTACGGTCTACCTGTTCGAAGTTGAGTTGTGCAGCGACCTGAACTCGTGCTCGTCCCAATCCAACTACGGTGGAGAGAAGGTTCTCTACCTTTGAAACCAGGTGCTCTTCAACACTTTGCTGTATGTCCAGTTGGCGCGACGTGAGGCCACTCACCGAGGCATTGGCCGCCGGTACAGATAGCACGTGCCCTGCATCGTCCAGGACGGCGACGTCGTCGCTGGTGAGCTGCTCAACACTGTTCGCAACGATGTAGGTGATCCCGCGAACGGTCTCTGGATTGAGTGAGGATCCCTGGGCGAGTTGAACTACGACCGAAGCTCCAACCTGTTGTTCCTGACTCCTGAAAGAGGTCGTTTTCGGAAGAACCAAGTGAACCTGTGCGCGCTGGACACCCCTCAATCCGCCAATAGTTCTGGCGAGTTCACCCTCCAGCGCCCGTTGGTAGGTCACTCGCTGCGTGAAGTCGGTCATGCCCCAGGAAGGCTGATCGAACAACTCCAGGCCTGGTCGGCCACCCACCGAGAGCCCGTCTCGGGCAAGCGTTACCCTCGCTCGCGCAAGCTGCTCGGACGGCACAAGGACTCCCGATCCGCCACTAGCCAAACGGTAGCTGATGTCGGACTGAGAGAGATGTTCGGTGATCGTCCCGACCTCTCCGAGTTCGAGGCCTTCATAGAGAGGCACGTAGTCCGGTTCGCTGGCCCAACTGCCCACCATCCATATGCCCACCAGCGCAACAGCCGCCACCCCAAGTACCACGAATCGCTTTGTGGCCGGCATCTTACGGACTGCATCGAGCGGATTAGCTACAAACTGTTCGCTCATAGTTCACACACCACCTAGGCCTGCATGTTCATCACCGCACGATATGCGTCGGTGAGCTTATTCCTGATCTCGACCAGGAATTCGAGTGAGATTGCTGCCTCTTCGGCGGCTGCCATAACCTGGTGCAACTCGACCGGCTCACCGCGTACGAACGCTTCGATGAGACTACGAGAATCGGTCTGGAGTTGGCTGGCGTCGTTGAGGACCCTCGTGAACACTTCGCTGAACGAGGGCGATTCGGTTCCGAGTTCCAGTTGAATTCCCCGCCCTTGCTCGAGCGGACTGACCACTGGCGGCAACTGAGGACGAACAGGGATGGTCATTGATTACACCCTCACGTCGAGACGCTGCCCTTTGGGCGGTTCAAGGTGTTCGGCTCTCGCGCCCTTGGGGCCGTAGGTGAGCGCACCTAGTTCAGCTTGCTGCGCAAAGAAGGTCCGTTCCTCCTCCGTCAGGACGCCCCAGAGAGATTGCTCGCCTGCACTTTCGCTGGCACCGGCGGCTGAAGCAGCCGGCTTATTCGCGACCGGTGCTTCGACACCGGTTGTTGGCGCCTTAGGCAGAGGTGGGAGAGTTGGACCATAAACAACCATTTCAGAAAGCCTCCATTACTTCATATCTCGAGAGCCGTGCGCAGCATGCTCTTGGCGGCCTGAAAAACACTGGCGTTGGCCTCGTGCATACGCCGCGCTACCATCAGGTCTACGAGTTCAGTGTTGACGTCCACATTTGGATATTCCACGTATCCATCTTCATTCGCATCCGGGTGGCCGGGGTCGTAAACCATCTGCCCTGCACTCGGGTCCTCGACGATACGTGTCACCATTTGACCGGTAACCGGGTCAGGTTCGTTCACGGCGATCTGCCGCCGATAGGGCGTCCCGTCTGGAGTGCGTGTCGTTTCGGCGTTAGCAATGTTTCGCGCAATCGCTTCGAGGAACCGCTGCTGAGTGGCCATCCCAGCCGCACTCGTACCCAACGGTCGCATCAGCGATCGGACTGGCCGCGGCCAGACTGGAAAACCATTGATGTTAGGCATCGCGCATTGCCGTCCGGAGTTGCGTATAGGCGATCTGCAGGAGCTTGGCTTCAGCTTCATAGCGAATCTGAGTATCCGCGAGCGCCGCCATCTCAGTCTGCAAATCGATCTCTTCCGGGGCTCCTTGCGCCGCCGCCAGTTGTTCCGCGAACCCTCCCTGGGTGCTCGCGATTGAGGCGCCTGCTACCCGTGAAGAGATTTCACGATGGGTGGCGCTGGTCTCTTCCAGCGCACCTCGCAGCATGTACGTTGTCGTATCCGATCCAAACAGTCCCCGCAGCATTACGACCTCCGAGATTGCGGTTCGTAACGGCGGTCCTAGGGCAATCCCCGTACCGCTTGGTTTCTATCCATTTTCCATCACGTTAGTCCGAGCCCTAACCATATGACATATAATGACTTGGCCGCGTTCGACAGGCCTGCTTCAACGATCGGAAAACCATTTTTCGGGGGAAAACAATGAGCCCGCGATCGGAAGAAAGTTCCGGCCGCGGGCGGGAGATCCTTGCCGCTTTTACCTAATTGTCGCGGCTCTTCGAAGGGTTGTTGAGCTTGTTGCGGAGGGTCCTCTCACTAATGCCGAGAAGCTGAGCTGCCTTTCGGCGATGGCCTTCTGTCGTATTCAAGGCGCGTTCGATTGCGAGTTCTTCTAGTTTGCCCAGATTGTGTGGCAGCGTTTCGGCTTGGGGTGTAGCCTGGGTACCCCCGTTGAGCTCTTCGTGGCCCGGCCCACCCTGTGAGTTCACCGCTTTTCGCACCCGCTCGAAGTGCTCCATTTTTGGCTTGCCACCCGAAAGAATGACGGCACGTTCTACCACATTGGCGAGTTCTCTCACGTTGCCCGGCCAGTCGTATTCCTGGAGGACCAACATCGTTTTTTCTTCAATCGGCTCAGCAGGCACATCCAGCTCGGAGGCTACACGCATCTGAAAATGCCGCACTAATAAAGGAATGTCTCCTCTTCTCTCCCTGAGCGGTGGAGTATGTATCGGAACCACACTCAGTCGGAAGAAAAGGTCGTTTCGAAACCGGCCGGCCTCTACTTCTTCCTCTAGATTGCGATTTGTAGTTGCTACAATTCGAATGTCGACCCGGATCGGTTGGGTGCCTCCTACCCGTTCGAACTCCTGTTCTTGGATCACTCTCAATAGCTTCGACTGCAGGTCGAGCCGCATCTCGGAGATCTCATCCAACAACAACGTTCCCCGATTTGCTCGCTCGAATGCGCCAAGAGATCTGGAAGATGCCCCGGCAAAAGCGCCTTTCTCATGGCCAAAAAGCGCGCTTTCGACCAAACCCTCAGGCATTGCTGCGCAATTGAGGGTAACGAATGGATTCTCGGCGCGTGGGCTTTGCTCATGTATCGCACGCGCCAGCAGTTCCTTGCCGGTACCGGATTCGCCCTCGAGCAGAACAGTCGCCTTTGTCGGAGCAACCTGCGCAACCATATCCAGCACCCCCTCGAGCGCTGAGCTCTCACCGACAATTGCCCGCCTACCCTTGAGAGAACTCAATTCCCGCCGGAAAGAGCTGTTCTCTTTGCGAAGGCGTGTTAGCTCAATGGCTTGGTTCACTGCTATGCGAAGCGTCTCGGTCTGGACGGGTTTGGTCAGATAGTCGATCGCGCCACTGCGCATGAGCTCGACCGCGTTTTCGATGCTCCCGTATCCGGTCATGATGATGACCGGGATTTCGTGCCCAGCCTCTTCGAGCTGCTTGATCAGGTCCATGCCACTGGCATTGGGCATACTGTAGTCGGATATGACCAGGTCGCATGGCGCGTGGTTGACCTTATCCATTGCTTCTGCGACGCTATTGGCGATCACTGCCTCGTGCCCGAGGCTGACGAGCGCATTTTCGAGGACTACGCTGACTGGTGCTTCGTCGTCTACACATAGCACGGTTGCCATCTATTTGCAGCTCCACGTGTGGCTTAAGAATTGCGTCAAACCTACCGATGCTAGACAGAAGCGGCAACTCCTACCGGTGGTGTAGATATGAGAATTACGAGTCAGTCACATTTGTTACACACTCTTCAGTACCTGCGCACGAGCCAGAAAGCGCTTGCTGATGCCGAGCTCGAAGCTGTTACTGGCAAACGAGTTCGGACGATTTCCGACGATCCAGTTTCCGCCGGCGCAATAATGCGCATCGATCAGAAACTGAGAGCAACGGAGCAGTTCAGACGTAATGCCGCGTCGGTTCGCACACGTCTCGCCGTGGAGGAGGAGGTTTCAACCGCTCTCCGCGACCTTGTGGACCAGGGCAGAGGCGTGGCCATGAGCGGGCATTCAAACTCCCCAACAGATCCAGTGCGTTTGGCCGCACTGGACCATGTTCGCAACCTCATCGATCAAGCCATTGCACTGGGCAACTCGCAGGTGGGTAGCGACTACATTTTCGGCGGCAGTGAGACCGACACGGCACCGTTCCTTGCCGACGGCACGTACGTGGGCGATTCGAATTCCCGGCAGGTCGAGATCCAACAGGGGCTCCGGATAGACACGAATCACACCGGCGATCAACTGTTTGAGAGTTCGATACAAGCACTTCAAGACCTCGCCACCGAACTCGAGTTCGGTACAGGAGCATCAATACAGGCCACCTCAGGCGATCTCGGGGCAGCACGGATTGATGTGTTGAACAGCCAGGCTGCGCTTGGATTGCGGCAGCAGGAGATCGATTGGGCCGACCGCCACTTGGCGCAGCAGACGCACTCTATGCTTCAAACGCGCGACGACATGGCTCAGGCCGATCCGGAAGAGTCGATCGTGCGGTTCTTAGCGGCTCAGACGGCACTCGAACAGGCTCGTGAAGTCATTGCGCGAATCATGCAGACGAGTCTGATGGACCATCTTTAGGATTTGACATTAAGGATCCTCCTAATTGTGTCCTCAGTTACAGCAAAACTGGGAATTCCCATCCGAAATTAAGCCTCAAGTTCCCCGCAAGGTTGCCGATAAAGTGAAGTGTCGGCAGGAAATCCGGTACTTGGCAGAAGCCAGACAACCACAACCCTAGAAGGGGAAAAACCATGGCTATCAGTGACATCACCCTGGGCGCGGGCATGCGCCAGAACCTGAACAGTCTGCAGCTCACTTCCGCTCTGATGGGACGGACGAGCACGAGACTGGCAACAGGGCTCAAGGTGAACAGCGCAGTAGACGATCCGACCGCGTTCTTTGCGGCACAAGCGCACAGAGCTCGCGCCAGCGATTTGGCTGGGCTCAAAGACGGCATGAACGAGGCTGTCCAGACCGTTCAGGCCGCAAACGAAGGCATCGAGGCCATTACGGAGTTGATCGAGTCGATCAAAGGTCTAGCCTCGGCTGCTCGTTCAGCATCCGATCTGACTGATCTCGAGGCACAGCTGACGGAGACACTGGCTCAGATCGACGCAATCGCTGGCGACTCCGGCTACAAGGGCACTAACCTGCTCGGCAGCGATACGTTGACGGTCACATTCAACGAGGACGCATCATCGACCCTCGACATCGTTGGTTTTGACGGCACCAACGCCGGCGCCGACCTAGCCATCACCGTTGCCGACTTCTCGGACGTTGACGCGGTAGTGACCGAGATGGATGCCGCCCTCGACACCCTGAGGAGCAAATCGAGCGTCCTGTCCTCCAACCTGAACGTTGTCAACTCTCGCATGGAGTTCACGACCGGTATGATCACCACCTTGCAGGTCGGTGCTGATAAGCTCACCGTCGCGGACGAGAACGAGGAGAGCGCCAACATGCTCGCGTTGCAGACCAGGCAGCAAATCAGCATTGCGACAATGGGCATGTCGTCTCAGGCGTCGCAGAGCATCCTGAGGCTCTTTTAGCCGAAGATCTAACTACGGATTAGGGTGGAGGCCTAACGGCCTCCGCCCGTTCACCCTAAACCACCGCGAGTGAGGTAGCAGATGCCGTTGAGACTGACACTCAAGTCGCAAGAGCGAGTAATTATCGGCGGAGCGGTGGTTAAAAATGGTGACTCTCGAACCGAACTGCACGTTGAGAACAAAGTACCGATCCTGAGAGAAACCGACATTCTGAGTCCCAAATTGGTGAAGACTCCGTGCGAACAGATCTACCTGGCGGTGCAGCTCATGTATGTCGATGGTGACAACATTGAGCAGCACCGCCGGCTCTACAACAATCTGGTCGATGACGTACTAATCGCAGCACCCAGCACAACACCGCTGGTCGGCGCAATGCACAGCGAGGTTATCGCCGGTCGCCACTACCAGGCGCTGAAGAGCGCCAAAGCACTCATGGAATACGAGAAGGAGCTACTGTACTGTGGGACCGAGAGCACTTGACGCGTACGAAGCGGCGGGAAAGGCCGCCAGTTCTAATCGCGAGCTAGAGGCGGCTGCGCTTTTCAAAGCGGCGCGAAAGCTCGAGGCAGTACGCCGTGAGTGGGACTCGCCTGACCGCGGGGAAAGCCTCCAGGCCGCGCTACGTGACAATCAGCACCTCTGGACATTCTTTCAGTCTGAGCTCTCCGTGCCTGATCACGAGATGCTGACCGACGTGCGAGTAAACCTGCTCCGCCTGAGCAGTTTCGTGGATCGGCGCACCTTCGAGATCATGTCGGCAAAAGAGCCCGATCCGGACCAGCTACAAGTACTGATCGACATCAATCGGAATATCGCCGCAGGTCTGAGCGAGAAACCAAGCGGCTCGATTGCCGGCTAGTGCCGTAGCGAATTGACACGAATTCCTGGTCCAGAGTTGACACAATCACGGAAACCTAAAGTATTGAGTCCAGTGTGCCGATAGTAGATAGTACAGTAGGCAGGTTCACGTCCTTCAGCTGAAAGGGACCGCGACCCGCCTGTCAGAGTTTATGCCGGAGGCAATATGACGGTCGAACCAACAAATCGAAGTCATGTACAACCTTCAAAAACGAGCAAGCCGAAAGACGCTGCCGCCGAAAAACAACCCGACTCCAAGCCCAAACAGGCATCGAGAATCCCGAACACCGTCGTGGACAAGGTGGAAGTTTCTTCCGCCGCACAGGAACTGCACGAACTAACCGGTTCTGAGCAAATCGATGCCAACACAGTTCCGACTGAGCGTATGCAGGAGATTGTGAAGCGCGTCGCAGACGGGTTTTATGACCAACCGGAAGTTCTCGATGAGACGGCGAAACGCGTGGCGGACGACATATAGCAGACAAAGGGTGAAGGGTTCCGCCAGGCCACCATCTGCAGTGACCTAGCGGTCTAGTTTGGCAGGACGTCAGGAAGGATGTTTTACACCATTGCCAGGACTTCGACGGGCGAACTCTGCCCGCGACGCTTGGCTTTCGTTTTTGTGGGCTGTTTCACCAAAATCCTGTATGAGGGCCGTTTCGATTTTTCGCGATAAAGGGCCTGGTCTGCTTTCCTCAACAGATCCTCGAGGCATTCGTCGGAACCCGTCACTACCGTAGTACCAATGCTGAGCGAAAGATCATATTTGAGCTCACCCGATTCATTCGCTCGGACGAGGCAATCCTCGATCTTCTGCTTCAGCGCTGCCTTTCCGAAATCGTCGATGTCGAATGCGAGCGCGACGAACTCGTCTCCGCCAAACCGTGCCACGATATCCGATTCCCTGAAACAGGACTTGAGCAATTCGGCGGTTTTGGCAATTGCGCGGTCTCCCTCGTCGTGACCGTATGTATCGTTTATCTCTTTGAGTCCGTCTAGGTCGGCACTCAATATCAGCGAACGTTTGCGCTGACGCCGCGTCATCCGCACGTGCGAATCAGCCAGCGTCCAGAACCCCCGCCGATTCAGCAATCCCGTCAACGGGTCCGTCATCGAAAGGTCTCGCAACTGCAGCACCTGACGGTGACGATCGACTGCGCACCTGAGTGAGTGTGCCAGCGAATGAGGCGTCACCTGTTCCCTGATCAGATAGTCTTGAGCACCACGGCGTACAGCCTCCTGTGCCCGCGGTTCATCCTCCATTCCGACAACGACCACGATCGGAATCCGTTGTGCCAGTGTAGAAAGCATCGAGAACGAATCCAGCCCTGTAACGTCGACCAGACTAAGATCCATCATAACCGCATCGAACTTTTCACGACCGAGTCGATCGACACCTGCGCTGACTCGATCCACGGTTTCTATTCTGAGGTCACCGTAACAGGAGATTTGTATCATTTGCCTGAAGAAAACCGCGTCGGAATCGTTGGCTGACATGATCAGTATCCGCGAGCACGGCGTTTGTTCGTCGACGAAAGTCGCGAACGGTATCGAATCTCTTAGCGCTGCCTGGCCTGTGGATAGCATCTGTACACTCTGCTCCAATCTCTCGTTCACTCAGAATAGATTGTTTCAGGCCACCCATTTCGCAGAAACCGTGCCGAGGCGTTCTAGGCCACCGGACATGCCTCTAAATAATTACCACACAATGATTTACATCATTGTTCCTACTAGATTCACGCACTCGTCCGGGCCCCCAAAAGCCCATAGAGCGGAAGATACTGCCGGTCAGTCAGCGGGTTCGAACAAGTCTCGTATCGACTCCCTCCACTCTTCCAGGCGGTCCGCCACACCAACCGAGGCCAAGTAGTCATGGTTCAAGAGAGCAATGGCCCCATTTTCGGTCTGGGGTTCCAATTCCCTGACGAGCACGTCCGCGATGTGAACGGCTGTTGCTGAATCCAGCTCCGGAGACGCTAAACCGTCAGGAGCATGGTGATGCGCTACTGCCTCCACTACCGCACGCGGCAGTCCCCAAATACCTAGCAAATACCCACCGATTTCCGCGTGCGTGGTGTCCAGTTCTTCCTGTTCGACCGCATACATTGGTCGCCGCTCGGAACCCGCCCTTTGAACGACCGTCTTCAGTATTTCGGGCAATTTCGCCGCGAGCACTAGCTTGCCGACGTCATGCAGCATGCCGGCCATGAATGAATCATCCGCTTCCGCTTTGCCGCGCAGTATCGCAGCTGACGCACGGGCAACGCACAAAGAATGTTGTTGCTCTACGGCCGCTGAGAAACCCGGAATATCCCCGTTCTGTTTGAACGCCTCGAACACCCCGGCCGTGAGCGCCATGCTCTTGATGACGTTGAACCCGAGGCGCGCGACAGCCTCATCGATACTCGCAGTATCGACCTGGGCTCCGAAAAACGCCGAACGCACCATCTGAAGTACCTTCGCACTCATCCCCGGATCCTCTTTGAGGATCTCGGCCACTTCAACCAACGAGGTCTCCTCACGCGCAAGCAGTTCCACTAGCCGTGTGTACACCTTAGGCGCACTCGGAAGCGAGTCGATCCCGCCGACTAGGCTCTGCAGCTTTGTGTCAGCCATCAGCTGCCTCAGACCGCACAGCCGGTCTAGCGTGGCTTCGAGGAGCACGACGTCGAACGGCTTGGCCAGGAACTGGTGGGCAACCTTGGCTGCTCGGAGTGCGGCGCTTCGATCGCTTTGTCCGGACAGAATGATACGAACCACACCAGGGTCGATATCGCGCACTCGCTCGAGCAGTCCAGCTCCGTCCATGCCGGGCATTCGCATGTCCGAGACGACGATATCGAAGCTCGCGGTTTCCATAACCTGAAGAGCTGCCGTGCCGCAATCAGCGAACGCCAGCTCCCAATCGGGCCTGCGCCGTGTGAGCAATCTTCTAATACCGTCCCTAAGGAATGGTTCGTCGTCGACGAACAACAGCCTCGTACTCATCTCGCTAGCCCTCCTCGAATCCGTTCTTCCATCTCCACCTTCTCGTTGTCGCCCGTTTCACGAAACGGCAAGAGGATGGTGAAGACCGCCCCTTCTCCCATTTCCGACTCAGCTTGTATCGACCCGCTGTGTTTGTCGACGATCACAGACCTGGCCAGAGCTAGCCCCTGCCCCGTACCCTTCCCGGCGTCTTTTGTGGTGAAGAACGGGACAAAAATCGCATGCAGAAGGTCGGACGGAATGCCCACTCCGTTGTCACACACCTGAATTTCGGCATACCCGCCACGTTTCCTTGTCGCGATCGTGATATGGCCCATCTCACCAGGTGAACCCGCCACCTTGTCAGCTATCGAATGCGCCGCGTTGGTAACTAGGTTCAGGATTACTTGACTGAATTCGTGAATCCAGCATGAGACGCTGGGCAACCCTTCGTCGAAATCGAGCTCAACGTCCGCCACGTAGCGCCACTCGTTGCGGCACACGGCCACAGCGTTTTCAATGGCTCTATTTATGTTTGCAGCCGTCTTTTCGTCTGCAGCGGGATGGAGGAATTCCCTCAGCGCCGCTGCGATCCTGTTTATGCGACCCAGCCCTTCCAACGTCTGCTCCAACGCTTCCGAAATCTCCAGCTCTAGATCGGCTACGCCCGCCTGCTCGGTCTTGAGGGCTAGTTCGGCGATCGCTTCATCAACCGGTTCGCCGCGTCGTGAACATTCCACGATCCGGTCACCGACCCGGACCAATTCCCCTAGCACTGCCAACGCATCCCTGAGGAAGTGCACATTGTCGTTGACGTACTGCGTGGGCGTGTTGATCTCGTGAGCGACGCCCGCCGCAATTCGTCCGAGCCCTTCCAGTTTCTGCGCATTTACGCTCTCGGTCGTCGGGCGATCTGGTTCGCTGGAACTGTTGAGCGCGACCAATGCGCCTACAACGGTCCCATCGATCGTCACCGGAACCGTGGCGTAGTCCAAAGAACGTCCGTTTCCATTGCACGAATCCGCTGCCCCGCCGGCGCCTTTGCGCGCAACTCCATCGCGAATGCAGCCTCGTACGGGGTGCTCATCTGCGTTGGCGGGTGGCTTCAGTATGCCCTCCACAGGGCATCCTAGTACATCGTCCAGCTGGCGCCCAATGATCCGCGCAGCAGCGGGACTCGCATAACGAAGCACACCTTGCTCGTCCACCGCCAACACCGCCTCCTTGACGGTCTCGAGCACTCTACCCGCAAACGAGATTGGGTCCTTCACAACGAACGTCATCTAGTCCTTCCTCTGAGTTGCCCCACCCTCCTTGGTCAGTACAAACACGCCGATCGACGAGACCGGGGATGTTGATTAAGGATCGGCAAGATCCAGGGTTTCTTGAGGATCGTTGGGAAGGCGCTAAAGAAACGGGCCTCGCGGCCGATCTTAGAGACGAATGAGCGCGCCCCTGCGTACCACGCGGGGGAGTATCCGTATACTGATTTGAGGAGTAATCCACTGTGGACAAGGGAACTCTGTTCGGCGTTGTAGCTGGCTTGCTGCTCGTGGGAGGCTCCATAGCCATGGGCTCAGGGGTCCAGATTTTCTTGAGCCCTTCGTCGCTGCTTATCGTGTTCGGTGGTACTCTTGCGGCTACGGCAATAGCGTTCCCGACCAAGGAGCTCAAGCTGATCCCCCCGGTAGTACGGCGTGTATTCAAGGATCCCAAGTCGGAAATGCTCGCGATCATGCAATTTTTGATGGAGAGCCGGAAGCTCGCCAGCAAAGAAGGTCCCCTCGCTCTGGAAAAGATGGCTCAGGAAGCTCCATCAGACCCTCTGAAGAAGGGGCTGACGCTGATTGCGGACGGTACCGACGGAACGGCCCTCAGGGAAATCCTCACTACCGACCAGATGACTGTCGAAGACCACCACAGAACCGGGCAACGCATCTTCAACGAGATGGGCAAATTTGCGCCCGCGTTCGGGATGATTGGAACACTAATCGGGTTGGTGCAGATGTTGGCCACGCTCGACGACCCTGCCTCCATCGGTCCGTCAATGGCAGTAGCGCTCCTGACAACCTTCTACGGGGCGCTCCTCGCAAACATGTTTTTCTTGCCGATGGTCACGAAACTAGACCGTCGGATCAAAATCGAAGATCAGCAGATCGAACTCATGATCGTCGGGATGATGTCTATCAACCACAATGACAGCCTGGCCATCATGCGCGAGAAGATGAAGGCATATTTGGCCGAACAACCCGAAAACTTCGACGAGCTCCTGAGCGGTAGATGAGCGCCGCGCCAGTCCTGCAAGTCGAGCCGGATGCGTCCACTACACCAGTAGCACCCGATATTTCGCAGTCGCCGGCGCCCGAGCGCAAGAAGTCAGACCCCCCCCCGGAGGAAGGTGCGCCTACCTGGATGGTCACCTTTGGCGACATGATGGCGCTGCTACTGACATTCTTCATTCTGTTGTTTTCGATGTCCGAAATCGAAGTCGACAAATTCCGTGAGGCGGCAAAGTCACTGCACGAGGGTTTTGGATCAGCTGCGATAGACTATGGGGATTATGTACCCGTTCCAACTCCCGAGGCCACAGATTCGAACGCGCCGGGAGTCGCTGATCCTGTAGATGACCGCCTCGACGAGATCGCTACCGCTCTCGAGACCTTTGCTGTTGAAAACGGTCTCGAAACCAGCCTGCTAGTTGATCGTACAGACGAGGGCGTCTACCTCAGGATCAACGATGCGGCGCTGTTCCAGGCCGGATTTGCTGAGGTGGAACCCGATAGGCTTTGGATTATCGAAAAACTCAGCCTCATAACGAGTGCAGTCGACTTCCCGGTCAACGTGGCAGGCCATTCGGACAACACTCCGATCAGCAGCATCCGATATAGGTCAAACTGGGAACTCTCCGCGGCTAGAGCGGCGGGAGTCGCACGAGCATTGGTGGACTTGGGGCACAACCCGGCAGAGGTGCAGGTTACAGCGTTTGGTGAGTACCGGCCGATCGCTTCCAACGAGACGACTGAGGGCAGATCCCGCAACCGCCGTGTCGACCTGTTCTACTCACGACAGACAGCACTAGAAGCAATGCTCGCGGAAGAAGATGATTCAACCGCGGCAACGGTCGAAGTGTCGCCGGCCGACTCGCTCTGACAACTAGTTAGGGTTTCGCTGAATCGCAACAAGGCAGGACATTTTCCAACCACCCAAGGGTTACCAAACGGTGCGTAACCCGCCTCCTAGGACCCTGGCCACGTGGGAAATGATTGCGCTGGCAACCTTTTCGCTGCGCCTCGTAGATGTGAGTCTACGGGCAATATCAGAGAGCGCCTTGCTGGCTGCGTCGTCCACTTCCACCCAGCACTCCTCCAGGGGTTCTCTAGCGCATAGCGCAGTGGATTGTATCACCATCATGTCTTCATTATCGGCGCGGCAGTGACAAGGCTTGAGCTGGATTGTCGCCAACTTCTGTCACGCAGCGACGAGCATCTCCTGGATCTTTGATAACAGCTCTGACGTCCTAAAACCTCTCCTCAGACATCTGTCCGCACCTGCTTCCAACCCTTTCCGATCCGAATCGTCATCGTCCTCAACGGAGTAGAGGACCAGACGGCAGTTCACCAGTTCTGGCATCTGCCGGAGATCGCTGCAGGTCTTGTAGGTATCAGTCCCAGAAATCTCAGCGTGCAGCGCTATCAGTTGTGGCCTGACGTCACTTGCTACGGCCAGAGCTTCCTCACCTGACGCAGCGACCGTGAGCGTATGGCCGGCTGCCCTCAGTTTCCGCACCAGCTGCAGGCGAAGGGCTCGTTGGTCGTCGACAATGAGGACCTTCTTTGGAGATGTCTGGCCCTTGGCAAGCCCTCTTTCGGCGACCCTGCCATCGATACAAAGGATCACTGCATCGCGAGGTGCTATCACCGTGTCTGGATTGGGCATGGTCTCCGTCGTTCCGTCGGATCTCCTCAGCGCCAGTGCGGTCATCGCATTCGAAAGTTTGATCACATCACCCACGGTCTTTGCGACTCCGTCATTCTGGTTGAACACACAGAGCTTGAATCCGGAGTTCGAACCCAGATCGCCAATCGTCTCCAGCATCCCTTCAGATTGATGATTCTCGGCTATGATTCGCGCGATCTGCTGTCCGCCGAGTGTCAGCGGAGAAACAACTTTATCCGCACCAGCACGCAACATCCTGTCCTCGACGCCTTTCTGTTCGACTCTCGAGACAATCAAGATCTTGGGGTTGAGTTCGCGTGCCGCTAGCGAGATGAACAAATTGTCGGCGTCGTCGTTCAGAGCCGCCACGACTCCAACCGCCTGCTCGACACCGACTGACTCGAGAGCTCTGTCGGTCGTGGCGTTCGCTCTCTTCACCAGAAACCCACGGTCTTCGCTCTGTTTCACCAAATCTTCGTCGTGCTCAATGATGACAAACTGGAGCCCCAACCTCTCGAGTTCCGAACAGATGGTGCTACCAATTCTGCCATAGCCACAAACGATATAGTGGTTCTTTAGTTTCTGGATCGCTTTTTCCATTTTTCCTCTCCCGAGGACTAGTTCCAACTCGCTGTCGATGAGTAACCTTGCCGCGTGAGAACCGACGAACCCAACCGCAGCGACACCAACCAGAATCAACACGACGGTAAACACCCGACCCACGCTGGAGAGCTCGTGGGTTTCTCCAAACCCCACCGTTGTGATCGTTATTACCGTCATGTACAGCGAATCGAGCAGCGTCCACCCGGGCTCGATCAGGTAGTACCCTGTCGTACCCGAGATCAGTACGCATGAAAGAGCCACCGCGACCAGGATGGTGAAGCGCGCCTTTTCCTTCATGTGTTCTCGACTTTCCGCATTCGCTATTAGTCAAACCGCTTCGCAACTGTACTAACGTCTTTGTCGGTTCAGGCTATCCAGAACTTGAGCGATACAGGATTCGATGATCTGGGGTCAATTCTGAAACGCGTAATGGCGTGCTGGAATTCAAGCTGTTTCTCAGTCGGCCGATACTCCCTACTGGAGGACTGAATCACCCCAACTGCCAAGGGGACTTTTGTAATGCAGATGCGGGAGCGTGACAACAGCAAAGTCGCACGTTGCCGGCAGCGCTCCTCACGTGTGCCGGAGCCCGTGAGCTGGAGGCAACTGTGAGCGATCCGGGAAGGTCCGGCGTAGCTGAGCAGGAGCGAGACGCTCCGTCGGCGAAAGCACCGGCGCGGGTGTCTGTGCATAAGCAAGACGATGTCTGCAATCTCGGTGCGAAGGCCCTGGTCGAGCTGACAGGCGTAAAACCCGACCTGGTAGAGCGGGCCGAACGCATCCGCGGCCGTATGGAGAACCCAGGACCGCTGGGTGAAGTACTGGTCAAGATGGGTGCAATCACCGCTGAAGATCTGGAAAAAGCCAAACAGCGCCAAATGGCCCGGATGTCAGTAGCGGAGATACTCCACGCTCGAGGTCAACTCACTGACAAGGCAGTTGAAGTTTACCAGAAGCGAGTCGCGGAACGCCCTGTACCGTCTGATCGAGAAGTTTTGGTGGGTGGGAGCCTTGTTTCGGAAGAGCAGTACCTGAAGGCCCTGTGCGTCAAGCTCGATATACCGTTCGTCGAGCCGCAGATCAGCGACGTCGACACCAGTCTCTACAAGAAGATCACGTTCGCATACCTGCTCAACAACCTCGTCATGCCTGTGCGCGTCGAAAACGGGCACCTGGAACTGATAGTCGCTCAGCCAGAGGAAGACCAGACAATAGTAGAGATCGAACGCACCTTTGGGAGTCGCACAAAGCTGTTGTGCTCCTCGAGCTTTCGGATAGGTGAGGCGCTCCGCACGTTAGAACGCCTAAAGGGGAAGCCTGCGGACACAGCTGGAATGAAGATCCAGTATAGAGAGCTGGACAGTACCGCCGACGGGCCAGACGACACCGGTGATGAGGCCATTCGACTCGTCGACTATCTACTCGGCAGAGCAGTGCAGTTGGGTGCAAGCGATCTCCATATTGAGCCGACACAGAATCGAGTTCGCGTACGGGCCAGGATCGACGGAGTACTGCAGCATCTATCGGATCTACCCATAGACTACTCGGCTCGGGTGACGGCACGTATCAAGATTCTCGCGCGGGCAGACGTGACCGAGAAGCGAAACCACCAAGACGGCAAAATCCACATCAGAGTCGGCGGCCAAGAAGTCGATATTCGGGTGTCGACCTATGTGTCGGTGTTCGGCGAGACTATCGTGATGCGGTTCCTGAATCGCGAAAGTGGAATTGTTCCGCTCGAGAAGGTCGGCTTTCAGCCCCGTGTCTACGCTGCGCTGAAAAACGAGGTACTGCGAACTTCATCCGGTATGGTTCTAGTCGTGGGCCCCACCGGAAGCGGCAAAACAACCACACTCTACTCGTTCATCGATCACGCCAACGATCCCTCCCAAAAGGTCATCACGTGTGAGGATCCGGTCGAATACGTCATCGATGGAATCGTGCAATGCACAGTAGACACCGAGGCGGGGCGCACATTTGGAGAGTCCCTCCGCGCCATCGTCAGACAGGATCCCGATACGATCGTTGTCGGTGAGATCCGCGACAAGATCACGGCTTCGTTGGCTGTCGAAGCAGCTCTAACCGGACACAAGGTGTTCTCGACATTCCACACCGAGGAATCCGTGAGAGCATGCGTTCGACTCCTGGAGATGGGCGTCGATCCATTCCTCGTTTCATCCACAGTCTCTGCTGTTGTGGCCCAGAGGCTCGTTCGCCGGCTGTGCCCCGACTGCAGAGTTCCTCACCGGCCAACAACAGACGAACTCCGATTCCTCAAGGTCAGTCGTTCAGATCTGACCGACTTGGAGTTGTTCGGCCCAGGCGGCTGTGAGAAATGCAGTGCTGTCGGTTACAAAGGTCGGATGGCAGTACACGAAGTGTTGATCCCCAACGACGAATTCCGAGAAGCGGTGTTTGACCGCGCTCAGGCGGATCACCTCCGCAAGATAGCCCGCGATCTCCCCGAGTTTTCGAGCATGCAGGAAGACGGCCTACTCAAGGCTATGTCCGGGCTCACGAGCTTGGCTGAGATCATATCTAATGCGCCTCGCGATACGGAGCCACGACCGATGTCCGTGCTCAGAGGTATATCAAAGTCCTGGAGGGCTTCATGACCGGCGTTGTGCAACAAACCAGTCGCTCGCTAGCATCGCGCGTTCGGGCGCTAGTCGAAGCTGACGACGTACAGTTACCTCCGCTGCCGGAAGTGGCCACGCGTGTTCAACAAATCCTTTCCTCGGACGAAGCCGACGTGCGGGAACTGAATCAGCTCCTATCGCAGGATCCGGCGATCGTGGCGGCTCTGCTGAGGCTGGCGAATTCCGCCGTATTTGGCGGATTGCGGAGGGTCGAAGACCTCTCGATGGCGATTCAGCGTATCGGATTCAGGCAGCTCGGAGCGATCGTTACCGGATTGAGTCTCAAAGGACATTTTAGTTGTGGCTCGGGAGTCAAGAAGGAGCTGCTGGGAGTACTTTGGGACCACTCTGTCACGAGCGGTTTTGCCGCCCGTGCCATTGCGCTCCTGGTCGGTGGTGAAGCCGAAAAGGCGTTCCTTGCGGGATTGCTACACGACAGTGGCAAGGTGCTTGTGCTCACTGCCGTGAACAAGCTCGAAGAACACGGATTTGCTGAAGCTCCCACCAGAGACGTACTAATAGAGTTGATGGACGAGCTTCACGCTGAACTTGGGTACAAGGTCCTCACAGAATGGCAGATTCCGAGTGACATCGCTGCCATCGCGAAGACGCACGAGGAAACGGAGACGGAAGCCGCCGATCCACTCTTGGCCTGTGTTAAGGCCGCAAGCTTGATTACGCGGAAATTGGGTTTCCACCTCAATCCGGACCCGGAGATGTCAGTGGTCGAGCATCCGCTCATTGAGAACCTGGGCCTGGACGACATGACCGTTGCCACGATGATGGTGGAGATGGAAGATCACCTGATGGAGATGAAACAGCTCTTTTGAGTCAAGCAAGAGCGTCGAGCAAATACCCCTTGGTCTCGTATTGCGTTCTCTTCACGAACCCGTCGAGCTGGTATGCGAAGACGGCACCTGGATTGTGAATTCTGTCTACATCCTCCAGATTCACCCAATACCGGGAATCGAAATAGAAGAAGTTGTCGACGTACCGGGTCGCGTCTTTCATCAGCGGCCGGTCGTTCACGTGCGATAGCGTCGGGTAGTATGACGTATCGAGTATTACCCACTGATCGTCCGACTCACGCCTATACGCCGTCCACGCGTGGCCTCCAGTTCTGGCACCTGCGCCAGCTTTCACCAATCCGCCGTAAGTGCGTATCCTGTCGTGCGGAATACCGGTGTGCAACAATAGCGAGTGAACTATGAACGCCCCGTCTTCACAGTCGCCGCTTCCCTTCCGTAAAGCAAACGTGGGCGGTGCCCAGAACTCCTCGTGCCCGTAGTTCTTGATGTCTTCTTCGTACGGGAAGTTGAATAGCACCCACTGAATTGTGGCGGTAGCCTTGTCGTCGTTGTCGCGAATCCCGTAAGTGATTTCGTCTGCCAACCTCTGCATACGTTCGTTTGGATGTTGCAGGTAGATACGGTTATAAACTGGAGAGAAGACCTTTTCTTCCTTCTGGTGCCCTTGTTGGTACACTGACAATGAAACCGACATCAGATGGTCGAAGATGTTCCGATCACTATCGGCCGCCCACCAGAGCTGGTTATTAGCTGCTTGAGCTCGGCTCTGATTCACAATTGTTAGGAGCCCCGACCCACCTGAGTACTGGGGCCTCAGCAGTGACACTAACGCCGTACAATCCCAGCAGTTCGTGGCTCCGATCGGGGTGACTGACAAGTGTCGAAAACCTCCCGCTTGTTTCTACCAGCCGAGAATTGTGATCTAGATCACAAATGAGCAAGTGATGTTCCGAAATGGAGGGATGCTTGTTGGGCACTCTTTCCCACTGTTTCCGGCGGATTCGCCGGTGTGCCGTCAATGGCGCGCAGTCCACAGCGAGGAAAAGTCGTTGCACCACCGCAACGCAATTGACCTTCTAGTGCCGCCAAAACGGCATGTCGATTTGGCAGGCAGATTAACTGAAAAGACGCTACGGCCTACGGGGTCTGCGCAGGCTGCGGACTCGCCGTTGCGTATACCTGCGTCGGTCGATTGATCGGCGGCGGTAGGCTCGAAGCCGCCGTGCTGCGGGGCCACGCTGATACCAGCCTCGCCTGTTCGTCCGTTTTACCGCTGGTTTGCGACTCTCAGCCAGAGTCCGCGTGTCTACCGACACGCTCTCCTGCGCCACCGGTGGGACGACTCGGGCACCCGAATCTCCACTCACGCGAGCCTGCGGCGTCGCCACAGTTGGGATCGCGATCAACACTAGCAGAATCGCAGAGATTCGTTTCATGGAGCCCCTTCCTGCTATGAAATACAGAAAGATCCGGGCCACTGGTTCACAAAACCGAAATGTGCGTGAGGCGCACGCATTCGTGTCTTTCAAATGTCCCAATTCCGTAGGGTCGTGCCCCAACAGCGCACTGGTGCCGTGCGGCGAGCGGCGTACGTTTGTGTAGCACTGGCTTTGGTACGAGGTGGCGATGATCAGCATGCGCATTGATCGATCGGCGGGATTGGTTTCCTATACGTGCAGCGGTGACATCACAGTCGAAGATTTCGAGACAGCTTTTGAACAACGTCTAGAGGAGCCGAATTTTCGGCCGGGCATGAAGGTTCTCTGGGATTGCCGGAACGCCAGCATCTCCACGCTCTCAAACGAAAAGATTCAACGGATCATCGAACACAATGCCAAGTTCCAGGCCGCACGCGGCGACGGTATGTCTGCGATCGTCGTATCGCGCGATCTGGACTATGGCATTTGCAGGGTTTATCAGGCATACACAGACGGTCTGCCTTGGGACACCATGGTGTTCCGCGACTTGGCTGGTGCATTGGACTGGCTCGGCTGTAGCGCCTGAACGCTGCCCCTGGCACCGCCAGTTTTCCCATTTCTCCCTCCAAACGTACTCGGGCGAACGTCCGCGAGTCTCGCGGCCGCTGAGTTGTTGGATTGAAGTGTAGTCCATGTTGACAAACCTCTTCCGAGAGACAGCTTCCGTTTGAATCGGGGAGGCTGGCTGGACAATCAGGAAAGCAAAGGAGCGGAGAAGATGGCTGATAGCAACAGAGGGCTCAACATCTGTTCCATTGGTCTGTTCGTCGCGTTGGCGTTCGCGACGCTCGCTGATGCCGGTTACGCTCAGGAAGCCGACCGAGCGTACATCAACGGACACTTCTACACGGTTGATGAAGCCTTCTCCACGGCCTCAGCTGTGGCAATCAAGGACGGTAGATTCGTTTATGTGGGTGACGACGATGGTGTGCAGGCCTACATAGGAACGAACACGTACGTCACGGATCTCGACGGAAAGACAATCCTGCCTGGACTGCATGATGCGCACGTTCACATCAGGTATGGAGAACGGGAGCTCTATCCACGGGTCCCTGACATTCGCGAGGGGATCGGTGAGTGGGCGTCGGTAGAACGGATGCAGGCGGTGATCAGGCGCGCACTAGAGACGGGGGAAGGTATGCGCCCGGGACCGGAACCGCGGTGGATAGTCCTGAGCGGGTGGATGTCGGACGTCTGGGATCCGCCGGTATTCAGGAAGGAGTTGCTCGACGCCGCCGCACCGGACAATCCAGTTTTCATCAGTCGATACACACACGGCAGCGGCGCAAACAGCAAAGCCTTGGAACTCGCCGGCATCACTCGTGACACCCCGGATCCTGATGGTGGCCACATCAAGAAGGACGAGAACGGCGAGCCCACGGGAGAGTTCGTCGAACGCGCTCCGCCGCAACTCACCAGACTGATTCCGAATTTGCCACCCCTCACCGACTACGAACGGAGCCGGAACCTCGTGGACGGTACCGAGTTGGCAATTGCGAGCGGTCTCACAACCATCCACGGCGCTAGCATGACTGGCTATGAAGAGGTGCAGCGCCGCATGAAGCTCTACGACGTGGGCCTTCTCCGGATCAGAATAAACGAAATGGTGCATCCGTCGGCGGCCAGGAGATTGGGTGAGCCGCTCAACCACAACGATCAATATTTCGTCCGATCGGTCAAAGAGTTCGCCGACGGCGCTTTGGGATCGAGAGGCGCCCTGTTCGTGGAGGAATACAGCGACTATCCCGGCTATATCGGAGAACCGAGACGCACGGAAGACCAACTGGCGGAACTAGCCACCGAATTGCTTCCGATGGGGTTCAACCTGCGGGTCCACTGCATTGGCGACGGTGCCAACCATATCGCGATCAATGCTTACGAGAGAGCGCTTCAGGCGACGGGCATCGACGGTAATGATGCGCGCTTCGCTCTCGAACATGCGCAGATGTTCATCCCTGAAGACATTCCCAGACTGGTGGAACTGGGAATAATCGCTTCCATGCAGCCGTTGCACGCCACCGAAGACATGAACTTCGCCGAGGCTAGAATGGGGCCCGAGCGCCTGACGCGCGCCTACATCTGGAGCGACCTCATCGATCTCGGCGTGCATGTGCCCACGGGAACAGACTACTCTGTGTCGCCGTACAATCCCTTTTACACCCTCCACGCCGCTATCACGCGGCAAGACCGGAACAACAACCCGCCCGGGGGCTGGATACCCGAGCAAGCAATGACCCGCGAGGAGGCGCTGCGAGCCGCGACCATAGAGAGCGCCTACACCATGTTCGCGGAAGACGAGATGGGCTCAATTGAAGTAGGGAAACTCGCCGACTTTGTGGTGATCCCAGTCGACTACATGACCATCCCGGCAAAGGACATCTGGAAGATCAAACCCGACATGACTGTAATCGGTGGTGAGGTGGTCTACACCAGGCCGATATCGTAAGGGGCGGCGGTAGAAGTCCGGGGCCCAAACGCGGCCCCGGAGCCCGGCCAGCTAGACGCCAATTCCAAAACGTCCTTCTCCTCAACGCTGCAGTTTGTGTATATATTTAAGCAAAGTGGTATGTGATTGCCTTGTCATGGGTGTTGGCCGCAGAATCGAGGGGCCCGATCATGGACAGACAGGAAGTAGCCCGACAGTACAGAGCAAAAATTGAATCCAAGAACTGGAGCAGGCGATCTCTGGTTTCGTGGCTAGGAAAAGGTTGCGCACTTGCGCTCGCTGGTAAGGGCGTGACCGCATGCGCCAACACCACCGACGTCGACGAACCTACCGCCAGATGGCGCGGTTGCACGGGGAAAGGGTTCGGATTCGAGCCTGGCGAATGCACCACCCTGTCGTGGGGTGAGCGTACCGTTGATCCACAAAGCTTGGAAGACATCCTCGCCAGCTGGCAACTCAGCGTGGGAGGATTGGTGGAGAACGAATTCACTCTTAACTTCGATCAACTCGTTGAGCTCAGGCCTCACAATCCGATCGTCGATTTCCACTGCGTCGAGGGTTGGTCGGTATACGACGTGCCCTGGAACGGTGTGCGCGTGGGCGACCTTCTAGACGAGGCCGTTGTGCAACCCTCTGCCGCCTTCGTGAATTTCTATACAATCGGTGACGCTTACAACGAGAGCCTCCCGATCGACGTCGCTCTGGAGCGGAACACTCTCTTGGCTTACGGAGTCGACGGTTCCACCCTGTCGCTCAGACACGGGTTCCCAGCCCGCATCGTGATTCCCAGGCTGTTTGGCTACAAGAGCGCCAAGTACGTAGAACGGGTGGAGCTCAGCGAAACGCCTATCCAGGGATTTTGGGTGAAACAGGGTTACCCGTATGACGGGGAAGTGCCGGCCGACAAACTGCGCGAAGGGAAGTACTGACCTCGCCTACACTGATGCTCGTTGTGTGAGGTCTTCCTTGCGAACTCGCTCTGTTGACAACAGCCGTTTTTGAGGTAGAAGTCTTGTCACTGAACCTCAAAAAGGAGCGTAGATGGGGCGTCTCGGTGGAAAATGCGTCACCTGCCTATGTCTGACGATTCTGCTTGCTGGGGTACAACAAGGCACAGTTCGAGCTCAGAGATCGGAATCCGACCCCTGCTCTGAATGGTCCGGCTGGAACCAACTCGGCATCGTGGCGGTGAGTTGGCAAATCTGCCAAACCGAACGCTCGGTTGAAGTACGTTGGAAATGGGACAACCCCTCGAGTTTGGAAGTCGAATTTTCATATTGGGTGCATTTCCAAAACCCAGGTGCATGTGTTGACAAGGTTCGAGGTTCGGTATCCCAAGGAAGCCATTCGGTACCCGCAAACACCTCTGAGGACGGCCCTACCGGATTCGCTCAGGCTGGAATCTCTCGATTCGACGGCGCATGGATGTGCGTCAGTTATGGCGACGAACGGGAGGCTGACAACACATCGCTGAATGCGCCACGAGGTGACATGCACCTGGGAAAACGCGGTCTGGCAATCGGCGCCTTCAGTGGCGGATTGGTCGGCGGTGTGCTTGGCGCGGTGACGACGAGTCGAAATTGTATTCAAGCTTCATGGTACGAGAACGGCGAGGCGTTTTGGGAACGGCGCTGTTCGGGTATGACGCCCGCGGCCCGCGGCATCATCGTTGGCCTGGTTTCCGCGGCCATCGGCGGGGGCGTTGGTTACCTCCTAGGGTCGAAACGCTCCGGCGATCGTGTGCAAGCGAGCATCGTTCCACAGAAGAACGGCCGCGCTGCGCTCACCGTAACCGTGGCGTTCTGATTCAGCGCTATCGAGGAACCTGCGCCGCCGGCTGTTCGCCGACGATCGAAAAACTGCGGCTTACTGCAAGCAGAGCGCGGCGCTTCAGCGATGCCGCTGATGCATCAATCTCGTACGCCCTGGCGAAGTATGAGACTGCAAGCACGTGTTGGTCGAGTAAGGCGTAGCAGTGAGCCAGCATTATCCAAGCGTCAACATCGTCGCGTCGGCCCGCCAACTGCCCCTGCAGTAAGTCTGTCGCCGCAGTACAATGCTGCCGAGTGTTTTCTTCGTCCTCTCGCTGTTCGTGAACGAGCGCAGCATAGTAGAACGCGTCGGTAAAACTCGAATCGAGCGCGATCACGGCAGTAAACGCCTCCAACGCCTGCCGTTCTCTCCCCGTCCCAGCCTCCGCCCTGCCCAGCCTGAGCAGGAATAGCTGGTCTTCCGGCCATAGCTCCACGGCGCTTTCATGCAGCCTTCTTGCCTCTCTGTAGCTGCCCTTTCCCAGCATCTCGGCACCGAGCAGCTCATACGTCTCGCGATCTTCCCCGGCGAGATCGAAGTAGCGCTCGATCGGCTTCCGCGCATCCTTGGCTTTGTAGAAGCGGATCAATGCAAGCGCGTGATCAAGGTGAGCCTGAGCGTTGTCACGGTCGCGTTTTGCGATGCGCTCGCAGACTTCGATTGCTCGATCGCCCGTGTTCAGTGGTGCACAACTCGAGGCGTACACTTCGACGCGCCTGCGATGCAATGGCCACGCCACTGCATTCGACGCTTCGTCGAGTGTTCGATCGCGTACGAAGAAGTCGAAATTAGTGTCCTGTGGGTGCGTGTCTGGTGGGGTTTGATTTGTCACGCAAAGCAGCCGGGCTTCCAGGCGGATTCTCGTCCACACCTCTTCAGGCTCGAGCGTCAAACTCAGGGTAGCTCCTGGATACACCAGGTGTCTCCACCCGCTCAGGCTCGAATGATCGGGCCAGCTCCACTTCGCCTCAGTGTTGAATGTGCCGTACCCCTCAGGAGATCGGATAAACCGGTATCCGAGACCGGTCAGGGTGTCACGAGCCTGCTGTGCGACAACACTGACGGGATGGGGCTCCACCCATTCGATATCATGAGACAATTCGTGTGGTTGGCCCAGCTCGCAGGTGTAAGCTTGAGCCGCGACCTGCGACAATGAGAAAGACAGAATAATCGCTGTGGCACACGTGATCACACGGAATGCCATAGGCCCTCTACCGCCATCGTCTTCCACGATGACAATCGTAATCGTGTCACTATTAGGCGCAAACTGAGGCACGGTTGATCACTCTTGGTCATCATGCTGGCCTCTCGAGGTCTTATGGCAAATGTACATGTGGACGCTTCCGAAGCCACCGATCTCTATATCCTCGTAGTCGAAGCCGTGAGCGGGCAACAGTTGATCCATATCGCGAATGATGTCGCCAGCCACCTGCCAACAGCGAGTCAACTTCATTCCGGCCCAGTTGCCATTGGCTGGGTAGTTGATGTCGATCAGTACCAGCCGCCCATCAGATGCAAGGACACGTTTCAATTCCGCCATCGCTCTATTGCCGTCTGCGTAACCGGAGAACGCCATCGTATTGACCACGGTGCCAAAGCAACCGTCTTCGTAAGGAAGTTCGTCCACCGTCCCCCTCAGCAGGTGCGCATGGAGTTGAAGCCGTCGGAGGTTCTTCATCGCAACGGACAACATCCGTGCGTTCAGTTCGACTCCGTGTACATCGAAGCGACCCGCATAGCGCGTCATGAGGTATCCGGTGCCGAACGACACCTCGAGTACTCGGCGGCCCTTTATGTGTGATACCGCGCGTTCGAGCCACGTCTTCCATATCGGAAGCGCCTTGACTGCGATGTCATAAACTCGCGCAATGCGGGTGTAAGTTCGATCGAAATCCTCGCGATAGGCCCCAGCATCACCGGGCTCGTCCGAATAGAGGCGCCTGGTCATCTGGGCAGAGGGAGGACCTTCATTGCCTTATCCAATCAGGGCCAGCCAAAGCTGCCATCTCCCTTAGGTCTGGCGGTGGATTCAACTGAAGCCTCATCGTCTTCTCCAACGAAGCGGCAAGCCATTGCTTCACTTCCGTTCTCTTACCCAACAGCTCTAGAAGTTCCCCGTCCACCTCCTCGTTTGATGCCGCGTCTTGCCAGAAGGCATTCAGAGTATCGCAAACGACTTCCATCCGACGACGATTAGGTAGCAGGCCTATGTTCCTGCCACATGCTGCAAATGGCGTCTCCGGTTTGAGCTTGCCGCCAATTGCCCCGAGAACGACTTCGAGATTCTCGACAAACCTCCAGTGGCAGGGCATGAGCATGTCGATGGCGAGGCCCAACGAAATACTCGCCTCTTCGTCATTCTCGGTATCGTGAATGAAGGTACGAACCGTCCTCTCCCAGAAATCGTGGTGCTCGTCGTAGTGGTCCGGGCAGCGGTTACGGTAACAAACGTCATAATCGTCTTCGTTCAGCAGAATCCACACGTACCGTGCCGTTGGATCTTCCAGAGATTGCGACCAATGAATGCCGCTTCGGATCTTCTCAACCACCCGCTGGACTTGCCACTCCTTCAACGGTGAGCGATCCCCAATGCAACCAAGGATTCGAGACGCTGGAACCGTGCCGACGGACAACTCGACCTTTGTGCTCGGACATCCTGCACACCACGCAGAGAGAGACTCACAGGCGTTTTGCCACACTTGTTCGGTAGGGTGTCGCTGGCCAGGCGACCGGGTGCCCAGCCCCTTTGACGTCTCCCCTGCACCGATGGCTTCTATGATGTTGTGAACCCATCGATCGGCTTTGTGATGGCACAACTCGAGGCCCGAGATGAGCTCGCGTACCCTGGATACATCTGGACCGATGGGAGCGATGCTATCCTCCATACTGTCGATGCCCAGAATGTCTGAATCAGCTTCTAGAGCACAGTTACGCCACCATGGCCTGCAAGAGGTTGCCACTCCTTCTCCTCTCCCGATTGTTGTGCTACATAACGGCCAGCGCTCGGCACTACCGTGGAATCAAATCACAGCACACCCCTCAGTTGACCCAGCGGATGATGTCCTCAGTGGCTTGCCTGGTCTTCGGTCGCTGTGGGTTCACTCGGTAGCCGAATGCGACCATGTAGGAAATGCCATGCGTGGCCAAATCCAAGCCGCACGACTGAATGAGAACGTCCTCCACTTCCTTCTTTTGAAAGCCCTCGATCGGACAACTGTCGATCCCTATCATAGCAGCCGCCGTCATCATGTTGCCCATTGCGATGTAGGTCTGTTTGCACGACCAGTCGAACAGCGTTCGGTCATTCTCCAGAAGCTCAAAATCGGTTTCCTGGAACTTCTTGAAGATCTGCTTTCTCTTCTCCAGCAGATCATCTGGGTTCTTCTGAATCACCTTCATGAACGTGTGTACGTACTCCGTGTCGTGCTTCATGAAGCAGGCTTTCTTCGTCAAGCACACGACGAGATGGCTGCAGGTCGGCAGCTGTTTCTGGCCTCCCCAGGTATACGTTTTCAACGCCTCGCGTATATCCGGGTTTTGGACAATCAGAAACTCCCAGGGTTCGATACCAAATGAGCTGGGTGACAGTCGCGCTGTCTCCATTATGAAATCGAAGTCGTCATCACCGATCTTCTTTTCTGGATCGAATTCCTTGCAGGCGTGTCTGAACTCGAAAACACTCAAGATTTCTTCTTTGGTCATCTTCACTCCAATTTCAAATTGAAGCCTCCTCGATCGCCGCAGCGGCTACGACAAGAAGGTCGGCTACGGCAGTTGTAGGTCGCATGCTCAAAGGTGTAGCCCGTGCAGGGGGGACGTAATCGGCGGCCTGCATCATGAGGCGTGACCGCACCCATTAGATTGAAAAGCCAGGCCGGGAGGCAACAAAATGGAAAGTCTTCAGGGCAAACTGCTGATTTCGAGCGGCGGCCTATACGATCCGAACTTCCGTCACACGGTGGTCCTCATTGGTGAGCACAACGCCGACGGTGCCTTGGGCGTGGTGTTGAACCGCACTACGAACATTGCGGTCGAGAAGGCCATTCCGACCCTGAGCGAGCTGGTGCCGCCAGGTGAGCAGCTATACCAGGGAGGTCCGGTGCAGCCAACCGCCCCCGTGCTCCTCGCAGAGCTTGCGCACCCCGAGTTAGCCGATCTCCTGGTGTTCGAGTCGGTGGGTTTTCTCGTGGGTGATGTTCCGGCGGACATCAAGCCCGACATTCTGAGAGCACGTGTGTACGCAGGCTACTCGGGCTGGGGCCCCGGCCAGCTCGAGGCGGAAATGGCCGTTGACAGTTGGATCATCGAGCCGGCACAGCTGAATGACGTATTCACCGATTCCCCTGACCAATTGTGGAGGAGCGTGTTGGAACGGAAAGGCCCGGATTTTGATATGCTGTCCCGGATGCCGTTCGACCCCTCGGTGAACTGAGAGTAGCGTGCGCATGCGGTGGCGACGCTAACTCGTTGAACACACCTCCTTAGATACTGCAGGAATAGCCAGGAATGCCGGGGCGGCCCACTCCCGCCCGGTCGTATAGCATTGCTATACAACTACACATACATTATACTTATTGTGTAGCATAACTATACAACCGGCACTCCGTTCAGGAGCACACATGCCACGCGACGTTCTCGGCGAATTCGAACACCAGGTCCTTCTCGCAATCCTCAGGCTAGGATCCGAATCCTATAGCGTTGAGATTGTACTCGAGCTGGAGAAACGCACCGGGCGAGAGGTCGCGACCTCAGCCGTATACGTAGCGTTGCGGCGGCTCAGCGATAAGGGCCTGTTGGAATCTCGCATGGTCGACCCGCCCCTGGACGGTGGCCATGCCCGGCGTTACTTCCGACTCACGCAAAAAGCCCTCGTTGCATTGCGCGGTTCCCGGCAGAGTCTGCTAAGCCTATGGGACGGCGTCGAATCACTACTGGACGAGTCGTGAGGAGGCCCTGAATGTCACACATGGCCGAAAAGACGCGCCCGCCACGCCTGGCCAAACGTCTCCTGTGTCTCCTGCTAGGCTCAAATCGGGAAACAGATACGGAAGCAGGCATCGAAGAGCTCTTCAGGATTCGCGCAGAAAACCACGGCAGGTTGGCCGCGCATTGCTGGTACTGGCGCCAGGTTCTCGGATTTGCCTTCAGGTGGCGTTCGGTTCGAAACGGGGCAAACGCCCCGCTTTCATTGAGAACAAGTTCTCCTTGGAGCGATCTCCGCTTCGCAGCACGTGGTCTTCGGAAAACTCCCGGTTTTGCCGTCGCCGCCGTGGCGACACTCGGCCTCGGCTTGGGCGCGGCTGCAACCACGTTCACAGTGGTCGATGCCGTCCTGCTCTCACCCCTGCCATACGATTTTCCGGAGAGGATCGTGTGGCTGTGGGAAACCCGCCCAGACGGACCAGACGTTGAAGGCCCGGTGTCCCCAATCAACTTCGTCGACTGGTGGCGCCAGAACGAGGTGTTCGATGCGATTGGAGCCGAATTCAGCAGGCAGATCAACATCTCAGGCGGCGATCGACCCGAGCGTGTGAACGCCAGCTACGTCACGTCCACCGTGTTTGACGCGCTGGGTGTGAGTCCCGCCCTGGGACGGGTGTTCACGATGGAAGAGCAGGTCGAGCACACTTCACTGGCCGTGATTAGTCACAGCTTCTGGCAGCGTCGCTTCGGCGGCGAACATGAAGTGCTCGGGCGAGAGGTGCTACTGGATGGCGTTTATGGAGGAGACAACTCTTACACGGTGATCGGAGTGATGCCGGAAGGGTTTCGGTTCGGTCCGCTCGAGAACAAGGATCTCTGGTTGCCGATTCGAGTGGGGTACTTCAGGTACAACACCAGATCCGACCGGTTTCTTCGAGTCGTGGCTCGGCTGAGCGAGGGGACGACAGTAGATCAGGCTCGTGCAAACATGGAAGCCGTCTACTCGAGGATCGAGCAAGAACACGATGCCAATCGAGGACGAACCGTTCTCTTGAAGCCGGTGCGCGAGGCCTCATTGGGCACGATAGATCGTTCTATTAGCGTCCTGTTCGGTGCGGTGGTTTTTCTCCTTCTGATAGCATGTTTGAACGTCGCCAATCTGTTGCTCGCACGAGGCAGCGGACGGGCACATGAGATGGGCATTCGCACGGCTCTGGGCGCAGGACGAGCACGCTTGATTCGCCTGCTTGTTCTCGAGAGCGTGCTCCTCGCAACAATTGGCGGAGCGATAGCCGTGGGCCTCGCGTTTCTCACGGCGAGATTTGTGAAAGGTCTCACCCAAAGCTGGCTAGGCGAGTGGGCAGATCTCACACTGGATATCCGCGTCGTGGCATTTGCCGCACTTGGAACGTTGCTCGTGATCCTGGTCAGCGGCACGGTGCCCGCATTCCGATGTTCGCGTTTCAACCTTTCGTCAGCGTTGGCATCTGGTTCACGTGGAGAGAAGGCACCGCAGGCAGGACGTCGACTCCGAGACGCGCTCGTTGTAGCCGAGGTAGCCTTGGCACTCCTGTTGTTGAGCGGAGCCGGCCTCTTCTTGCGCAGTTACTTGCGAATCTCTTCAGTTGCATCGGGCCTGGACCCGACGGGCGTCACCGTGCTCGGCATCTCGACTTCCTCACGGTCGTACCCTGGCGCCGAAGATGTTTCTCGGTACCTGGCTCAGGTGAAGGACGAAGTGGAATCCCTGCCTGAAGTTGAATCCGCCGCGCTCACTCCGTACGCACCGTTCTTCGGCGGTGGGTGGGACCGCTGGTTCTGGCCCGTGGATCGATCCGCGCCCTCCGGGAGAGACGAGGTGGAAAGCAAACGTTACGTGATGGTCACGCCTGGCTACTTCCGTACGATGGGTATTCCCGTGGTTCGGGGCAGAGCTTTCACGAACTCGGATGACACCTCCTCGCCCCCCGCGATCATCCTGAGCCAGTCTCTGGCCGAACGGACATTCCCTGGCGAAGACCCGGTCGGCAAAGAAATCTTGATCGAGCTTCCAGAACCTCTGGCGGAGGACCCTCCGCCCGCGCGCACGGTCGTTGGCGTTGTCGGGGACGTCCGTATCGACGGATTCGAGAAGCCCGCAATCGAAGCCGTCTACGCGCCGTACGCTCAGGAAACACACGCGCACGACCACGCCCGTTTTGTCTATCTGGTCGTACGGCCAAGTTCGGCAGACATTCAAAACCTGGGCACACTCCTCAGGGATCGAGTATGGTCGGTGGATGGCAACCAACCGATTCCGATCATCACAACCGTACAGGATCAGATCGGGGAGCGACTCGAACGCCGCCAATTCAATATGGTCCTTCTTGCCATCTTTGCGGGGCTCGCTGTGGCTTTGGCCGCGGTGGGCCTGTACGGTGTGTTGGCATTCTCCGTGAAGAAGCGAACCGCAGAGATCGGAATTCGCATGGCGCTCGGCGCCGGCGGGGCATCAGTCCGGCGGATGGTAGTGGGCCGCGCTCTCGGGCTCGCCGGGGTGGGGGTCGCACTGGGGCTTGCAGCAGCGCTCGCAATGTCCCGGCTGATCTCGTCCCTGCTCTATGAAGTCAGTCCAACCGATCCCGCCACTCTATGTGCGATTGCCGCACTCCTCCTAATCGTCGCATATCTAGCGGCGTATCTGCCGGCTCGCCGGGCGGCGTCGATGGACCCTACCTCAGCACTCCGGGTGGAGTAGCCGACAACGCCGGAACGCTTATGAAACAACTGTGTAACAGACTGAGACAGATGGGCTCCAGCGAATGGGGAGAGCCGCTTGCCAGCCTTCGTGCGATCTGGTGAAATCAGTTGTTTCAAGCAGTCGAACTGCTGGGTGAATGCTCGCACCGTCGCCTACTTGGCACTGCTCGTCGTTGTTGCCTGCATTGAACCCGACACGCGGCATGAGTCGGCCAACATCACGATCCTTCCGGGTGGTGCCCGAGCGGTAACGCACACGGGGGTCGAATTCCCACCTCAGTCCAAGCTCGTCCAGGAAGTCCTCATTGGAGCCGTCGATGGCTTGGACGAGTACACATTTGGTGAAATCCGCGCAGTAGTGGTCGACGCTTCTGAGCGCATTCACGTCCTCGACTTTCAGACTCAGTTGATTCGCACCTTCTCACCAACCGGTCAGTTTCTGCGTACAACTGCGAGAAGAGGTGGCGGCCCGGCAGAGGTGGAGGACGCCAACGGCATGATGGTCGACGCATCCGGCACCCTGTGGGTGAACGATCCCGGGAATGGTCGCCTCATAGCCATCGACTCAACCGGTGTTCAGCTGGCCAGCTACCTGAGAAAGGTCACCGAGTACCGATACGTCTGGTCGGGCGGCGCAGATTCCACAGGCTGGATTTGGGACATGGTCTCCCATTTTCCTCCGGATGCCGTGCGGCCGAGTCCAGGCGTGCACGAGTTCGTGCGTAAGATCTTTGGGAAGGGATTTGACACGCGAGAAACAGCGCGCGTCGACTCCCTGCTCCTCGCGAATGTGACGAGTAAATCGATAACCATGCCGAGCGGAAACGCTCAGGTGCCGTTCTATCCGCGAACTCTGGTCGAGTTCGACCTGGCCGGCGGTTTCTGGATCACGCACGGGATCACGTACGAGGTGATCCACATTGACGTCGCCGGGGACACCACTTTGATGATCACCAATCGCGCGGAACCCGTGCCCGTAACAGACGAGCAGCGCGCGGGTGCGATCGAGAGGCTAGAGGATTGGCAGAGGCGGGCAGGACCTGCAAATATCGACTACTCTGTGATACCCGCATTCCATCCAGCAGTTATCCAGATCATTCCCGAAAGATCGGGCGGCGTGTGGGTACGCCGGCCGACGACCGACGGGTCGTTTGTGGCCGATCGTTACTCATCCGACGGAGCTTACAAAGGAACCGTTTCTTCGTCTATGAGTGTGTCACAACACCATCGTACCGTGGTCAGAAAGGACGTCGTGCACATGGTGACATCCGATTCTTTCGGCGTGCAGTATGTCGTGAAAGCCAGGTCCGTGCCCCTTACCAGTGAGTTGCCAGGTCAATGAGCCCGATCTTCACTAACAAATGTCCCAATTCCGCACGTCCGTGCCCCAAGAACGCACTGCCGCAGATGTGGAACGGGCCGCAATGTATGCCCGCGCGTAACCGGCGGGATCGGTTGTGCATCTTAGAGGATATGTCGACAGTCGGTGGTGCTCTGATGAGAACTCACTGATAACGCGTGGGAGCACGCGCTCCGTGGACCTTGGCAGAGAGGCGTATCTCATGTCCAAGAGATCACTGGAAGAACACTCGAACAGCTAGAAGCCGACTGGCGACACCACATCGCCGAGGCGCGCGACACCAAGTCGGTCGCACGGTGGCAGCCGGCAGACGGGAGTCGGTTTTGATGAGGCATTCAGAGAGGCCCTAGCGGTAGAGGCGCTCGCTGAAGAGACGGGCATGATGTGTGTGGCCGAGCTTGACCGTGGATGTCGTGCGAGGGATTGAAGGAAGACATGGAGGCATCAATGGCACGTATCGCTGCTTCTCCTTCCAGATTTCGATCGCGGTTCAGATTGCTTTTCGCTGCAATGAACCTGGTATTGGCCATCGGGTGTGGCGATCCGGTCGATCCCGCCATAACTGCCGATCCACCGCCACCTGTGGACGACGAGTTCGACGCGGGCTCAGGTATCGCCAGCCAGACTCCGACATCTATCCAGATTCAAAACCTGGCGCTCCTTGCCAAGGTCTGGGGCTTCGCGAAATACCACCACCCCCTGGTGGTGGGCGGGAGCGTGAATTGGGACTACGAGCTGTTTCGCGCGATCCCCCCGGTTCTGGCAGCAACCGACAGCGCCGCCGAGGCAGTAATCGTGCCTTGGCTCGACAGTGTCGGTGTCGTGCCAGCGTGCAGCCCTTGTGTTGCCTCACCCAGTGGAGCGCACCTCCTGCCTGAGAACGGATGGATCAGCGATACAGCAGAGGTCGGCGCGACATTGAGCGGTCGCCTCATCTCCATCCACCAAAACCGGCCAAGCACGGGAGTCCATCGTTACGTCACCTTTGCACCGGGTGTGGGCAATCCCGTCTTCTCCCAAGAACAACCGTATGCAACGCATCCGGCTCCGGACGCCGGGTTCCGGCTGTTGGCCCTCTTCAGGTTCTGGAACATCATCCAGTATTGGTTTCCCTATCGTGACGTGATGGACGAAGACTGGGGCACCGTCCTCGAGGAGTTCATACCGCTCGTGCTGGAGCCGTTGGATGGCAACGAGTACCGGCTCGCAATGATCAAGCTGACGGCGCGCGTGCACGACTCACACGCCAACCTCTGGAGCGACATCAACCTGCGGCCTCCGACCGGAACCGACGAGGTGCCAGTGTTCGTTCGATCGGTTGAAGACAGGTTCGTCGTTTTCGGATATTCACACGAGACGCAGGGACCGGCAACGGGCCTGGAAGTGGGCGACGCAATTCATCGCGTCGACGGGATTGCGGTCGAAACCCTGGTCGATTCGCTGAGCGCGTACTACGGCGTATCCAACGAGGCTACTCTGCTACGCGACATTGGGAGATCGCTGACCAGGGGATTTGGGCCTGCCATGCTCGGAGGAGTAGGCCCGGACGGTGCGTTTGAATTTTCTGCCACGCGTATGCCTCGAACACAGCTCGACCTGAGCCCCGGATACAGACACGACCTGCCGGGCTCCACCTTCCAGATGCTGGATGAAGATGTCGCCTACCTCAAACTGTCGTCCGTTGTGGCAGCAAGTGCGGCGTCATACATCCAGCAGGCGCAGGGCGCTGAAGTGTTGGTGATCGACATCCGGAACTACCCGAGCGAATTTGTCGTATTCGCACTCGGGCAACACCTGGTGTCAGCCCCTACCGACTTCGCCCGTTTTACAGTTGCCGACCCGACGAATCCCGGCGCTTTCACCTGGACGAATCCCGTATCGCTCACGCCCAGAGCACCGCACTTTGACGGAGACGTGGTGATTTTGGTTGACGAAGTGTCGCAGAGTCAGGCCGAATACACGACTATGGCATTCCGTGTTGCTCCCGACGCGATCGTAGTCGGCAGCACGACGGCGGGGGCGGATGGCAACGTGTCGAACATCCCGTTACCCGGCGATCTGCGATCGATGATCAGCGGAATCGGAGTGTTCTATCCCGATCGAACGCCCACTCAACGCATCGGGATAATCCCTGACCTCGTGGTTCGGCCCACAATAGCGGGTATCCGGGAGGGCCGCGACGAAGTTCTGGAGGCAGGCGTAAGTAACGCTCTCGGACGGGAATTCGCGATTCCGAAGAACTAGAGCACGATCAACAAGATCTATCCGGCTCCAGTACCCTATGTCGTCACGCACGTTCCTGCACGAGGAACAGATCGAAATGCCCAGGAGTACCGTGCATTACCCCGCGTACGAAATCCTGTAGATCTTCCCCGCGTAGTCGTCCGAAACCAAAAATGGAGCCGTACGGAAGCACGGAGAACGGAAGCAGTTTGCGGGCCACAGAAATGCGCTTGATGGTACCCCGAGATTGACAGGGAAACAGTTCTCGGGAGTGGGTGTTGGAGGATCCCGAAAACCCAGTTCAAGGTTGACAGGGATCCTAGGGTGAGTCCTACCGCATCTCGGCCAGCCGCCTCGAAGCATAGCGACGCAGTTCTCTGCTCGAATCGGACTCCATGATGTCGCGGAGTTTATCGGCCGCGGTTTCATCGCCACGCTCGGCGAGTACTCTGATTAATCGCCTTCTCAGGTCGTAACCGGAAACCTCATCGTAAAGGCCGGCAAGTTCGGATGTCGGAATTGGGCGCTCGCCTAGCAGGCGGATAGCGCGGTCGCGCAATTCAGTTCCCTCATCTCTATCCGTAGCAATTTGCTCCAGCCATTCCGCCGTTTCCGACGTGCGCTGCTCGCCGGCCATGCGGAGAACCCGCTCCTTGAGCACGCTGCCATCGACATCGCTGTAGAGCTGGCGCATCGTGGCGAGCGAGGCTCCTTCCCCCAATATCCGAATGGCCCTTTCCCGCACGCTCGTTCTCTCGCTCACATCCGTAGCCACTTCGCGAATCCACTCCATCTCCGCTGGCGTTCCTTTTTCGCCGATTACTCGCAGCGCACGTTCCTGGAGCGTCGACCGGTCTAGCCGATCGTACAAATCCCAGACCTCGTCGTGCCCATCAGGGTTTTCTCCAATCACGCGCAAGGCACGTTCCCTCAGCTCGACTCGCTCGCCCGCGTCGAGAGCAACCGTTCGCAACCAGGCGGAATTCGCTCGAGACACGGACTCCCCTATCCTGCGGATGACCCTCTCCTGTAGTTGAGTGCGATCGATGTCGGAATACTGCTCGCGCAGCCATGCGTCGTTTTCGCTCGTTTCACGCAGAGAACGAATAGCGCGTTCCCGAACCTCTACATTGTCGGCGCGCGCCAGGGCGAGGTTGCGCAGCAGCCTATCGGTCTGGCGTTCCATGCCCTCACGCTCCGCCGCACGATTGACATATCTGATTGCTCTTTGTCGCACGTCAGGATCCTGGGACTCGTCTGCCGCCATTGCGAGAAGCCGGTCTACGATCGGAGCGTCCGCCGCCGCATTCGCGGCGAGGAATGTTATGCTACCAACGTCCTCGTTCGATTCGGCAATATCGAGCAGCCAGTTTGCAGCCTCCGACCCGGAGAAGGTGCCGAGGTCGACGCCGGCGGCATCCGGAAGCCAGTCCACCCCCACCGCGGCGCGCAGCTCCGTTACTCGACCATTCTCTCTCTTCACCACGATGCGCATGGGACCTTGCCGGCAATCGACCTCCCAAAATCCCTGAGTGTTGATCGAGTATCCGCCCGACCAGAAGGTGTGCGTTACAAAGCCGTGCGCAGTTGTTTCGCTGATCGATTTCCCGTCGCCGCAGATCTCGGCGCGCGTGGGAAACGAAAACCTCACGACATCGGCACGAGCTGAGTTTGCTCGGTGGGCCAAATCCTGGGCCTGGAGAGGTCCGGCTACGGCCGCGGCCGCAACCGTAGTGGCAGCAAGAAGTGTTGCGCGCATTGTTTGGAGCTCCGTCTATGGGTCTTCTACACATAGACACATGAGCCCACCGAAATGGTTGCATTATAGGGACCATCCCTATAGTTTCTATCCCTATAGCAATCGAACGCTCAGCTCGGGAGTAGCCATGGCCGCCCACGATCCGTCGACACTACTGCCACTTACCCCCCTCACCTACCACGTCCTTCTCGCCCTGGCAGATGCCCACCGGCACGGGTACGGGATAATCAAGGAGGTTGAGGAGAGAACCGACGGAAAGATGGAAATCGAAACCGGCACCCTCTACGCCGCTATGAAGCGAATGCGTGACGACCAGTTGATCGAGATCGTCCCAGAATCGAAAAGACCCGCCGGCGAGGACAGCCGCAGGCGCACCTACCGGCTGACTCCATTCGGCAAGAAGGTTCTCGAGGCTGAATCGCAGCGACTGGCTCAACTGCTCGGTATTGCGGCGGAGAAGAAGATTCTGCCAGCCGCCTCGGCATAGGGACTCGAGTATGCCGCTCACGACAAAGGTGCTTCTCCGACTCTACAGGTTTACACTGATTGCCTACCCTCGAGCATTCAGGGAAGAAAACTCCAACGAGATGATCGACACGATACAGGAGCGCCTGCGTGACATTCGTTCGCGGTTTGGCGCTTTGCATCTGGGACGGTTCTGGGTGAGGGAGCTCTTCGCAGCGATTCGATCCGGATTGCGTATGCGCATGGCGGAGAATCGAACACGTCGCGTTTCGCGTCTTGCAACGCGGCCACCGCGACCCGGAGGCGATTCTGTTATTCTGTCGGTCTTGCAGGACATCAAGTTCGCAGCGCGTTCCTTTCGCAAAACACCAGCGTTGACGTCGGTCGTCATCATCACCCTGGCACTAGGCATCGGCGCCAACGCAGCCGTTCTACCATTCCTGCACGGCATACTCATCAGACCGCTTCCGTTTGAAGAGCCGGGCAGGCTCGCAGTGCTTTTCGAGAACGCGCCAGGGTTCACACGTGCCACACCGTCATTTTCGAACTTCGTCGACTGGCGTGACCGTAGCCGCAACTTCGACGACTTGGGAGCCTACTCCGGCATTAGTGGCACACTCACGGGCGTCGGTGAGCCCGAACGCCTGACCGGGTGCAGAGTCTCGCACAGCTTGTTCGACGTCTTGGGTGCGCGACCGGCATACGGGCGTCTCTTCTTACCCGATGACGACGTCCCGGAAGCCCCCGCGACAGTGGTGTTGAGCCATGGTCTCTGGCAGCGACAGTACGGCTCCGACCCTGCGCTGGTCGGAGAGGACATTCTCATTGACGGTGAGTCTCACACGGTAATTGGAATCGTCGCTGGTGGTTTTCGATTCCCCGACAGCTCTGATTTTTGGGTTCCCTATCGCCTCAGCACGACTACAGCCCGCCGCGGTGGAGGCGCAGGCGTGATCGGACGTCTACACCCAGACGCAAGCTTCGAACGCGCACAAGAGGAAATGACCGTCATCGCAGCCCAGTTGGCGCAGGAATACCCCGCTACAAATGCACAACGTGGCATCGTGGTACGACCTTTCGCCGACGACCTTCTATGGGGTCACAAAAGGCCGGTGATCATCTTTTACGCAGTGGCTTGCATAGTGCTTCTGCTGGCATGCGCCAACGTGACGAACCTCCTGATGGCTCGTTCAACACAACGAAGGCAAGAGATCGCCATGCGAGCAGTTCTTGGCGCGAGCCGGTTCCGAATCGCCCGGCAGCTCATCACCGAATCTCTGGTGTTGGCCTCGCTCGGGGGAGCGCTCGGGGTCCTCCTCGGGAGCTGGGGCCGTAGCGTGGCACTGGCGGCAATGCCCAACCCGCTTCCTTACTACCTCCGGTTCGACATGGGGCTGCCAGTTGTCTTCGCAATCGTAGGCATCACTGTGCTCTCGGGTGTGCTGTTCAGCATCGTACCGGCTATCGGCATCCGTCACCGCGATTTGTCTGTTAGCCTCCGCGACGGAGCAATGCGAGCGGGAGGCGAACGCAAGACCAGCCGCATAAGGTCTGCCCTCGTGGTATCTGAGATCGGGCTTGCGCTGGTGGTCCTGATCGGAGCAACGCTTCTGACTCGGAGCTTTTTATCGCTCACCGCCGTTGATGCCGGTTTCGACTCCGAGAACCTTTTAACCGTGAACGTGAGATTGCCCAGGGATGAGTACGCAAGCGCGTCGGCACAGCGGGAGTTCTATCGCGCCGCACGCGAGCGCATCGAATCTATGGCGGGAGTGGTCGGCGTAACGGGCGTGTCCAACCTACCCATGACGGGGTCCCACCAGCGGTCTAGCATATACGCTGAGCACACTCCAATACCGCCTCAGGGCGAGGAGGATTTTGCACTCGGCCGTAACGTCTTTCCCGGCTATTTCGAGACAATCGGCATCCCGCTCGTGACGGGCCGCGACTTCAGCGAAGTTGACATCGGGCCGGACAGCCCTCCACTGGTCATAGTGGACGCGGCTCTTGCCGAACACCTTTGGCCGAACGAAATCGCGGTTGGCAAGCGCATCAAGTACGGCGCCGCCCACCAAGATCGCTGGCCGTGGATGGAAGTCATCGGCGTGGTGGGCAACACGCACCATTTCGCGCTCGATGACATGACGGAGAAGGGTATGTACCGTCCCTTCTGGCAGGAACCGGGCCGGAATCAAACAATCCTCATCAGGACCGCGGGCGACCCGCTCTTGCTCGCCGGCCAGGTCCGTCGCCAGATCTGGGCCATCGATCCTAACATACCGCTGGACCAAATCCGAGCCATGGACTCAATTGTGCGCGATACCTACGCGGCAGAGTCTGCTCAGATGTGGCTGCTGAGTGTCCTCTCGTCCATCGCGATTGCCCTCTCGGCATTTGGCGTCTACGGGGTAGTCACATATTCCGTGGGACAACGCACGCGTGAATTCGGCATTCGCATGGCGCTCGGAGCAGCGCGACTAGAGATAGCGAGGCTCGTCGCTCGGCAGGTGGGCCGGCTTGCATTCGTCGGCCTAGCTTGCGGCGTAATAGCTGCGTTGATGACGACCAGATTTGGCTCGGGCTTGCTGTACGAGATTTCCTACACCGACCCAATCACCTACTGCGTAGCAGTTATGGGCATGAGCCTGGTGATCGTGATAGCTGGGTACGTTCCCGCGCGCAGGGCGTCTTCGCTGGATCCTTCGGCTACTTTGAGAGACTAGGGGGAGCGGTGTCGGTATTTACCTCGTGAACACCGACACCCCAATCTTCACGGTGACCGTGTCGAATCTCTCGACCTCTTGGTTTTCGGAGCCGTACCAATAACCCACTTCGAAGCGACTGCTGACGAGATCCGCGATAGGGACCTTCACCCCGGCCCCACACCCCATCAGTAACTGCGCCGAGCTCGAGTTGCCACGGATAGATGACTGCAGGCCGATGGTCGGATTCACATACCCTTGCGGTACTCTTCTTTCCCGAGTGAAGTGAATCACACCAGACATCTGCAGCGACAGAGAGGTACTCGCGTCGAATCCTTCCATCGCGACACGCCTCGCCGACACTCGGTTCTCAATCGAAACCAAATCGGAAACGAACACGCCCATCCGTATGCTTTGATTCGGGATCGACAAGACCGACGTCGTGCCGTTCCCCGCCGACATATCGAAGCTGACATCCGCCCCCAGCTCGATCGGTGTGCCCTGCGCGGTTGTCAGTATCGGGAGTATTAGCACCAATCCGCATAGGGCGACCGTCCTCAAACCAACACTCATCTCCGCCTCCCTACGCCCTATCATCGTAGGAAGAGTGAGATCCCGAGATTGGATGAGATCACATCGCCCGCCACAAGGTTGTCCGACTCGAACCGGCGCACGTAACCGGCCTCCACCCGAACCGCGAGGTGATGCGCAATGGGCAGCTTCACTCCTACGTAACCTCCGGCCGCATACTGCGTATTACTGTTCGACTCATACGACCCGTATTCCAGGCCCGCGGTCGGTCGTAAAAACAGCTGAGGTCTGCTTCGATCGCGCGTGAAATGGAAAAGCCCGGAAAGCCAAAACGATGCACTGGTGATCGGCTGGGAGTTTTGACCATCGATCCAGGTCAAAGAGAAACTTGGTTCGATGGATACACCACTAATCGGGAAAAGACCAAACCGAAGACTCTGATTGGGAATGGATATCGATGAGACTGTTCTTTCGTTTAGATACAGGCTCATTCCACCATCAATACCCAACTCGATCGATTGAGATTGACTCGATAGCACGACGGGAGAGAGAAACAAGACTCCAAAGTGGAATAGAGTCCTCTTTCCGAAGCGCATACAGCCTCCACGCAGAGAGATTATTGAGGCATGTGGATGTTACGAGAGGGGTACACTAGACCTGCCAGTTAGTTCTCCACCGTCTCCACCCCCATCCTGGTTCCGCCGTGTACAAACATAATCGGCGGTACGCAGCGCTCGGCAGTTACCTAAACACCTCAGGCCGGCGGTCTTTCAGAAAACTGAATTGTTCTCTGATCCGGGAGACCTCCGTTGCGTCCACATCGCCGCAATAGCACCCCTCCGACCCGGGGACGACAACCGCAAGATCTTCTCCCAAAGGATCGAGGAAGACTGAATCGCCGGAGTATTCCAGGCCGTCTCCAATCCCTACTCGGTTCACACCCAAAACAAACGCCTGGTTTTCGATGGCGCGGGCTTTCAGAAGAGTGCGCCAGTGGTAGCGGCGAGACTCCGGCCAGTTGGCAATCACACAAAAGAGGTCTGTTTCTGCCGCGGCCGCTCGAAAGGGCTCCGGGAAACGGAGGTCGTAGCAGATTAGCGGAGTGACCATTACACCTTCGACTTCAACGGTCTCCACGGAACCTCCGGCTACGAAGTGCTTCTCTTCTCCGGCTAGAGAAAAGGGATGGATCTTCCGGTAGTGGAGTATCTCACCTCCTGAGGGATCCAAGATCGATGCAGCGTTGGCTGGCTTTGGATCACTCGGCTCCGCATAGCCCGCGAGGATGTAAACCCCCAGCTGGGCCGCGAGGTCTGACAGAAAGCTCCGAGTCTGCTCGGCGAACCCTGACACCAACTCGGCGTTCATCGAAAACCCGGTGGCGAACATTTCAGGCAAGACCACGAGGCGAGCCCCCTCGTTCACGGCCTGTCTGACGTTCGATTCTGCGCGAACGAAGTTCTCAGCTGGATTCTCCCAGGCGATGTCCATCTGAATTCCGGCGACCTTGATCATCGGATTTTCCCGAGACGTTCGGCGGCAACTTCGAGCGTCTCCATCTTCTTGCAGAAGGCGAACCGGGTCAACGTCCGGCCCTCCTCGACATCGAAGTGATAGAAGGAGGATGGGGGAAGGGCTGCCACCCGGTGCTTCTCGGTGAGCCAATACGCGAAAGCTCTGTCGTCGCCACTGAACAGATCCTGGAAGCCGGCCATTATGAAGTACGTACCCTGAGGTGCCGCAACCGTGAACCCCGCCGATTTCAGAGCTGACACCAAGAAGTCTCGTCGGGTTGTGTAGTCGGCCCGGAACTCGGAGAGAAAGTCGCCTGTGTAGTTTCGCAATGCAAAAGCAACCGCCACCTGCAAGGGTGTCGAGATGGCATATGTGATGAACTGATGTGCGGCTTGGGCACCATCGATCAACGCCCGAGGTCCCGTTCCCCAGCCAATCTTCCATCCGGTGAATGAAAACGTCTTGCCCGCACTGGACAGTGTGAGCGTACGGTCCCGCATGCCTGGAAGAGAAGCAAGTGGAACGTGCCGAGCGTCGTCGAACACGAGATGTTCATAGACCTCATCGGTCAGGGCGATGATGTCGTGCTCCCTGCACAGAGCCGCAACGATTTCTAGCTCGTCGGCCGTGAACACCTTCCCAGTGGGATTCATGGGCGTGTTCAGAACGATCATCCGCGTCCGCTCGGTCACTAACGCCCTTAGAGCATCGCCGTCAAGCGCGAAATCCGGAGCCCTCATTGTCAGGTATCTCGGCACCGCTCCACACATTGCCAGAGCGGGAGGATAGCTGTCGTAGAATGGCTCCAGCAGGATGACCTCGTCACCGGGGTTCAACAGTCCCAGCATCGAAGCGGCAATGCCCTCCGTCGCACCAGAAAACACGACCACTTCATCCATTGGGTCGTACTCCAACCCGTAAGAATCCTCTTTTCTGTCAGCGATGGCCTTCACGAGTTCGGGGTGGCCCCTCGATCGGGCGTACTGATTATCACCAGAACGGAGAGCCCGGACCGCGGCTTCCACTATCTCTGCCGGGCCTTCGAAATCTGGAAAGCCCTGAGCCAGGTTGATGGCTCCGTGTTCCACGGCCAACGCCGTCATCTCAGCGAAAATCGTGGTGCCGAACGGTCGTAACTTTTCTGTGATCATCTTCTTTCCCTATCGGGCCGTCAGATTCTTTGGAAATCTGGCAATGAGCGCCAGCGTCACAAGCGGTACGAATGCCGAGTACAAAAGAACACTCTCCAGGCCGTACACGTCACCAAGTCTTCCAATAAGCGGAGTGAACACACCGCCAAGTCCATACGCAAACCCCATCATGAGGCTAGAAACCATCGATCGTGACTGCGGTGCCAGCTTCTGCGCCATCGCCACACCTAGTGGCAGCGACGCCAACACGGCGAATCCAGCAAAAAAGGACCCCATGTAAACAAAGGCTCCAGGCAAGTACAGGTACGACAGCAAGGCCGGCGCCATAAATAGATGCGACACGAAGAATATTGTCTTGAAGCCTACCCTGTCGGCCAGATATCCAGCCAGAAGGCCGCTTACGACTCCGGCCACGACGAACAGTGAGACAATCAACCCCACGGAAACCAGGCTATGCCCTTTGCCGGCGAGATAGATGGGCATGAAGGTGAGAAACGTCTGACCGCTGACTGCCCTGAGTACCATCACCAGCCAGATCAGGATGATGGGCTTGTAGACTTTGCCCAAAGTCTCCCTGATTGAACCGAGGAAACCGAGGTGCGACAGGTTCTCGCTGACGGGAGTGGGCAAATATTTCAAACAGAATAGAAAGGCGCACGCTCCAAGGACCGCGGTGAACGGCATCGCCTCGAGCCCGAACCGGGCCACATACCATGTAATGAATACCGGCCCCAAGGCAAAGGCTAGAGTTCCGCCCGTGTTGTAGATCGAGAGACAGAACCCGGCCCGATCCCCGGCATACAAAGGCACCATGCCGGTCGTGGAGGGATGGAAGACAGACGAGCCAATCGATCCAAGGCAAAGCACAGCCAATAACACCCAGAAGTTCGGCGCGAGCCCTGAAAATGGAATGAAGAAGAAGGCGAGGAACAGCCCGGTCAGTACAAAGCGGCGGGTCTCATACCGATCGGCAAAATATCCCGAAACTGGTTGAACGATGAAGGATAGGAACCTTACAGACCCAGTTATGAAGCCAACCTGGGTAAGGTTGAGGCTCAGTTTGTCGACAAACGCGGGCAATAGGGGAGTGAAAAAGGACGAATAGAAATCGCCAGAGAAATGGACCAGCGTCAATACGAAGATCGTTGTGTATTGAACCTTGCTCGAAGGGAACGTCTCTTTTGTCATTGAAAATCTATCCGCCACCACACGTTTCTGGTGCAGACAAGTTAAACGCGTGTACGGGTCCGGCTACGCGGGCGGCTGCCGTGTATGTAGCTTGACTCTACCACAAGGAGGCCCCGATGAACAGAACACTCCAAAGGCTCGCGGTTTTACTCGTTTTCGCTGGGATTATCATTGCAGAAACTGCTCTAGCGCAGCAATCTCGCACACCCACCACCCGTGAGATGAACTACCTCTGCTGGCAGGAGTTTGGTGAACTTGTTCCCGAGGCGATCAACACTGTGCTCGTACCACTCGGCTCGTTGGAACCACACGGTGTCATTCCCAACGGCACCGACAACCTGGCACCGGAATCGATGGCCAGAGATATTGCCGAACGAACAAACTCGCTCATTGCGCCGACGCTCAACTACGGCATCACCCCTGCGATGAAGGCCTATCCTGGGGCAGTTTCGATTTCAGCGGAAACGTACAGGGGGTTTGTCTCTGACCTGCTCAACAGCCTCGCGGACAACCAGTTCCAGAACATCATTTTGCTGAACGGTCACGGCGGGAATACTGCGACTCTCCAGTCTCTGATCAATGAGATCTCGAACACAAAACGGGTCCGAATGCTGATGGTGAACTGGTGGAGCCTCACATCGGATATCTCCCAGGATATCTTCGGCGACATCGGCGGACACGCCGCCAGCAACGAAACCGCTTACATCCAGGCCTCATATCCCGAACACATCCACCGCGAGCGTTATTCTGAAGACATGACGATGACCACCGACGCTTCGTGGTCTGCATCTCCGGTGCCCTGGTCGATCAGTCTCTACGTCGAGGGTGAGGGATACCCCACGTTTGACCAAGGTCAGGCGGATCTATTCTTCGAGCGGGTGAACGGACGAGTGGCCGAGTTGATCAACGACGTAATAGCACGTTGGGAAAGAGCCGGGGTCAATTGACTGCGTGTCACCGTGAACTCACCGAGTTCTGACGAGGCCTGTCGCACGTGAAGACAAGGCTCTTATGTTGACAAACCGGTATTATGGTACGTGATTTATGTATAACCCAGAACATTCCTCTTGATCCATCACTGTGCGCATGCAGAAGTCGGTATGAAGGGAGTACCCCACATGTACGTAATAGCAGGAGCGACAGGAAACGTTGGTTCGGCGGCGGCGACCGAACTTCTCGCGAACGGCAAGCCCGTGCGAGTACTAGTGCGCGACCCCAAGAAGGGAGAACGCTTTGAGCAGCAGGGCGCAGAGGTGTCAGTTGGCGCTCTGGACGACGTGGAGTTCCTATCCGGCGCGTTGAAAGGGGCCGACGCAGCATTCCTTCTCGTGCCGCCCAACTTCGCGACCGACGACTACCCTGCCTACCAGCGTGCAACGGCAGACGCGATCTGTGAGGCGGTTCGCGATTCCAAAATTCCGCATGTGGTAGCGCTTTCGTCCATCGGTGCCGACCAAACGTCCGGCCTCGGCCCCATCGTGGGCCTCAACTACTTCGAACAGAAACTTCTTGCGACAGGCACGAAACTCTCCGCGCTGCGCCCCGGCTACTTCATGGAGAATGTGGCCGAGATTCTGGAACCGGCGCGGCAACAGGGAATCTACCCGAGCTTCATGCCGCAGGATATGCCAATGCCGATGATCGCAACCCGTGACATCGGCGCAGAGGTGGCGCGTAGGATCCAAACGCAGCCAGAGCGAAACCAAGTGATCGACATTGTGGGACCCGCTTACAATGCAATCGATGTTGCGAAGCAAATCGGCGAACGGCTCGGCAAGGAACTTCAGATAGTTACCATCCCCCCAGATGGATGGGTGGATGCGCTATGTCAGAGCGGAATCCCGCCGCACTTTGCCGAACTATATGCTGAGATGTACGCCGGCCTAGGCAGGGGTTTGGCTCAGCCGGTCGGTGACAGGCTGGTGGAAGGCACAACGACGCTCGACACCGTACTCGACTCACTCATCGAAGGATCCTCAGATGGCTGATCCAGACAAAGCTCTCGCCACTCAGTTGGCCAACATCGAGAAACGTACTGGTAAGTCGCTCGAAGAGCTGTCCAAGATCGTCAAGGATAGCGGCCTCTCGAAGCATGGAGAGATGGTCGCAATGCTGAAGAGCGATCTCGGTATGGGGCACGGTGACGCAAACACACTGGTGCACACGGTAAGAAAGTCTGCTGGGAAGGACGCAGGTCCCAGTGGGTTAGATGGACTATACGTTGGCCCCAAGGCCGCACTCCGGCCGATCCACGACAAGTTGCTCGAGGAGATCAAGAAGTTCGGCGACTGCGCGGAAGCACCTAAGAAAACCTACGTGAGCTACCGGCGAAACAAGCAGTTCGCCACGGTCGGCCCAGCGACAAAAACACAGGTGGAGGTAGGTCTCAACATGAGGGGAATCGAGGCCACCAACCGTCTTGAGGAGCTTCCTCCGGGGCGGATGTGCAACTACAGGATCAGGGTCTCCGAGGCAGGTGAGGTGGATGCCGAATTGGTCTCCTGGATCAAGACTGCCTACGACGGCGCGGGTTGAGCACTCGCGCCATGGCTCCCACCTTCACTCTGTTCTAAGCGCACCCATCGGATCGGTTCGTGACGCGCGCCGCGCCGGAACAAATCCGGCCAGAGCCGCTACCGCAAGCAACACTAGCGCCATGCCGGCAAACGTCACTGCGTCAGTTGGAGCAATTCCAAACAACATCGATTCGAACAGTCGCGTAACCAGGATCGACCCGGCCGCTCCAATCACGATGCCTACAACGGCGAGTGTCATTGTCCGTTTGGCTACCCGCCCAAGCACTTGGCCACCAGTTTCTCCTAGTGCCATGCGGATGCCGATCTCAGGAATCCGCTGGCTCACAGTATACGAGAGAACTCCATAGATGCCGAGTGCGGCGAGCAACAGCGCTGTACCGGCAAACGATCCAAGCAGCAACAGAGTGAATCGCCTTGGTGAGACAGCCCGGTCCACTACGGAATTGAGCGTGCGGAAATCTCCGGTGGGCATGGTAGGGTCCGTGGTCTGTATCGCGGCACTCACGGGCCCGATGAGTGCCTCCGGTGGAAGCTGCGACCTAACCACTAGATCCAGAGTGCCCCATGGCCGCTGTGTCATTGGGATGTAAATCTCGATTCCGGAGGTGCTCTCCAGAGTTTGGTGACGAACGTCTTCCACCACTCCGACGATCTCCGTGCCTCCCGCAAGTGTCAGGAAATGGCCTATCGGGTCTTGCCCTTGAAACATCCGGCGCGCACCCGACTCGCTAATTAGCACGACGTTCCCCGTCTCCCAGGTGTCATCGGGGGTAAAATGTCTGCCGGATACGAGGCGGATACCCATGGTTTCGAGGTAGCGAAAGTCCACGATACGAGGATACACGTTGTATTCGTTTTCGTCGTCATCGGGTTGGCCCACCACTCTCATACCCCAGGAGCGATTACGGCCCAGCGGCAGGCAGTCGCTCAACCCCACGGCCTCGACACCGGGTACAGCCTCGACACTGGCCACTAGTTGCTCGTAAAACGCAACACCCCGGGGAATGCCACGGTCCTGTCGACTCCAATCAATGAGATTCCGATTGGTGTCCACCCGCCAGGCAACAACCCCGTCGGGGCGAAATCCAAGCTGCACATCTAACACGGAGGCAAAACTGCGCAGCAGAAGTCCTCCACCAACCAGCAGGATGCAGGCGATCGCCACCTCTGCAACCACCAGGGCCTCCCGCACGCTGGCGCGACTCTTCCCTTCACTCGATCCCCTGCTTGCGTCATTCAAAATCGCCGCCTCCCGTCCCTGCGATATCTGCAGTGCCGGGAGAATGCCCATCAGCAATCCTGCGGCCAGCGCCACTCCAAGTGCGAACACGAGCACCAGCCCGTCGATCGACGCCGCGTGGAGCATGGGGATTCTCACAGCTGTGGTCCTGGCCACGATGTTGGTGGCGGAGTACGCGACTCCCACACCGACCACCGCACCGAACAACGAGAGTACCAGACTTTCCAGCAGCAGTTGCCGCACAAGGCGTTTGCGGCTTCCGCCCAGAACGCTGCGGATGGCCATTTCCTTATGCCGCTTTGTGCCACGCGCGAGCAGCAGGTTGGAGAGGTTGGCGCACGCAATCAGCATGACGGCGCCAGCAGCAGCCGCCAAAAACACCATTGCGGACTTGAACCGCCCGCCGATCTGCTCGTGCAGCCCGGATACCACCGCCCCCAACCCCCACCTTTCGGGCTCAGCGTCCTGGAGGCGCTGCACCATCATGTCGAGATCGGCCTGAGCGCTCTCAACAGTCACGCCTGGCCTCAATCGCCCAATTATCGAGAGAGTGTTGCCCCGGTTGTCCGTCTCATCGCTGATCGGGAACGGCAGCAGGAAATCCACACGCGAGCCGGGAGAAAATGTGGAAGAGAAGTCGAAGCTCTCCGGCAGCACGCCAACCACCTCGGTCGGAGTGTCATTGAGCGTGATCGAACGCCCAACGATGCCCGGGTCGGCCGCAAACCTGCGCGTCCAGAAACCGTGTGTGAGAATCGCAGCCGGCCGTCCTTGCCATACACTCTCCTCGTACACGAAGTTGCGACCCAGCAGCGGCGACACGCCCAGGACATCGAGAAAGTCCTGTGCAACATCAACACCCACCAGCCGCTCGGGTTCACCCTCGCCCACGAGGTTGTAACTCTGATACTCGAAGAAGGCATGGTAGCCCGTGAGGCCCTCGAATGACTGGTTCAACTCCCGGAAGTCTCTCAGGTTGGACGTGCGGGACGTCACCAGCGACATATTCCCTTCGGCCTCAGAGAGCGCCACCCACACCAACTCCTCCGGATCCTCGAACGGCAGCGGTCTCAGCAATAGCGGGCTCATCACACTGAACACAGCGGTATTGGCCCCGATTCCCAGACCGATGATCAAAGCCGCAAACGCGTAAAAGCGGAGATCTCTACGGACCTCTCTAAGCGCCGACCGTACATCTTGTGCGAAGCTCATGATCGTGCTCTCTCTCGTGGTGCGGATATTTGGGGAACTGGCTACGGATTTCTGTCTTTGCGATTGGATGCGGCGGGAAAGGCGCAGCCTTCGGGGAACGAGCGTCACCCCAAGCCTGAGTGTCTGGCGCCAGTACCACAGCCTGGCAGATAGGACACCTTTGTCTGACTTGCGCTGGGAATACGTCTCGTAGAAATCGCCCAGTATCTCGGAGACATCGCGATCGTCAACCATCCAACTGATTATCGCTTCCGCCCAGCGTGGGCCTCCCCGCAGATTGTTCATTAGAGCTGCTCCGCGACCTCGTCCCACATCTGCAACAGCGTCGCGCGGCTCTCCCGAACTTTCGCCAAGCCGGCTTCCGTGATTTGATACGTCCGTTTTTCTCTTCCGGCACGCTCCGTCGACGGCACACCATCCTGCCCCTCGAGCCATCCTTTTTCTTCCAACCGCTTGAGCGTGAGGTAGGTGGCTGCCTGAGAGACTTCTTTGCCGGTCTGCTGCGAAAGGGCCCTGGCGACCGATACGCCGTACGCCTCTTCTCCCAGTCGCATGGCAGCCAGTAGCACTAGCTGCTCGAATTCACCCATGAGATACTTGCCCATATGATCCTCCTGATTTGACCATACGGGCTTTAGGTATACAAGTTTCAGTCTACAAAATTCAGTATGCGAAAATGCGGTGGAGAACGGGCGTGAGTAGCACGCTTCGATCTGATATCAGCCTACATCAACCCCAGCCCAGCTGCCGCATGGCGAACCCGTCATTCCAGATCTTCGTCATGTGGCTGATCCGGTCACCCTCGAACTCCATCACGTAGACGAAGTCAGTATCCACTTTGTTGCCGGTCGGAGCGCCGGGTCCACCCTCACCCGTGTTGGAGCCTCTGAAAACCGCGTAGCCACTCATATTGCCGCGATCTTCATCCACGGCCAATGACCGAAGCTCGTAGCTTGCATCGGGAATGGGCCCGGCCAACAATCCCTTCATTGCTTCCGTATACGCTTCAATCGTCTGAATATCCTTGAAGGTGTCTGCCTGCGCAGAGAACGAGGCGTCGGGATGACAGAAAGCGCTGCAGGCGCCCCAGCCCTTACCTGTCTCACATGCATCGAAAAACTCTGCTGCGGTCTTTTTGATGGAAGTCATTTGCGGTACTCCTCTTTCGTCAGGTTGCAAATACACATTGATGCACGGACCTCACCGCGGCCGCGCAGGGATGTCGTTTGGTTGTCTGACGAATAAACTGGTATTGACGTACCGAGTTGTCAAGAATTGCCACGCAGCCGAGTAATTCTCCTAGGGGCGTTTGCGTTGTCCGGAGCGATCCTCAGCACCTCTTCGTAGCATTCGATCGCACGTTGTTTGTCACCCTTGTCTGCGTAGTGTGACGCCTTCCACTCCCATGGCGTCACCGAATGGGGGTATAACACGATCCACTTGTCCAGAAGTGCAATTAGAATCGAATCTTCGACATCGCCAAGGTATTCGTATGTGAGCACGTACACAAAAAACTCATTGATGATTCCAGCATCGCCGCCCACTTGGAACAACGAATCCAGAACCGGATCCGCGTCTTCCTTTCGCCCGGCCCGATAGTGCGACTCCGCGTCGCTCAGCAGCCGCTGCATCATCTCGACCGCGGAGTTCACGCGCATCTCACGTATCGCCCCAAACTCATCGGCGGCGGCCCTAGCCAACACGAGCGCCGAGTCGAGGGCAGTCTCTGCCGCAACGAGAACATCGGGAATCACTCCGACGCCTTCCCAATTTGCCGACGTTATCGGGTTTATCGCGCGCGACGTGGGTATGTAGATCTCGAACAAGTCGTCGACCTGAAAGAGATCGACGGAATGCGCTCCGCCGCCACTCGAGTCACCCACCAGAGTGGCCCTCCCGTTCGCCTGCATGTCGTACGCGAAAGTTTCCGCCGCCGAAAATGATTGCTCGCCGATGACGATGAAAACGGGCACGTCGGTGCGGCGCGCTCCGTTCACCTCAGCGGTCGTCCAGTATTCGGTGAGAAAGTCGCTCTTGCGTGAGTAATCGCTAGTCAGCTGCGTGGGGTAGTCCAAAAAGTAGCTACAGAAATACTCGAGGCTCTCGCCCGAGCCACCGCCGTTTTCGCGAACGTCGATCACGATTGCATTCGCGTTGGAGAGGAACAGCATGGCCGCGTCGATCATCTCTCTCGACAAATCGATTGGGTAGAACCTGCGCAGTTCCAGCAGGCCCACCTTTCCATCGAGCCATTCGAGCTTGAAGTAGCCGATATTTTCGCGGAGGCCGAGTCGGTAATACCGGACCGGATGACGCAAGTGACTCCCGACGTCTTCGGCCGACTCATTTACTTGAATGACTCTGAAGCTGAAGTGCGAATCACCCGAAATCTCAATCAGGTCCGCAGTCACCCGGTTCGCGAAGTCTGCAGGATCTGTAAACGAGTCGTACGCACCGGAGGAGTACCTCTGCCTGAATTCCGCCGCGTACCGCTCCGCCTCTTCGGGAAGTGCGTAAAAGGCTACGAGCAGGCTGTCCACCTTTCGAGCTACCTCTAACACATACTCGGAGTCTTGGATCGAACTCCGCTCTTGAGCGAAAAGAGAGCCAGGACACAGGCTCGAGAACAAGATCAACCCCAGTGAGGCAGTACCCGTCAGAGCCCAATCCAGTAGACGGCTACGGTATGGCATGGCCTTTCCCTCTCAGTTGCTTGTAGAAAGACGAGAACCGTTGCGACCGACTGGATGCAGTACACCAAATAGTGCGTTTGCGATCCCTCGCGAGCCCCATTGTGGCAACTGCGATCGTTGCTGGAGCGTTCTTGGCTTACTGAGGTTCCAAGCGGGGCAGAATGTCCGGCAAGATCGGATCCTGCGGTCCCTGAATCGATCCATCCGGGTTCGTCTTGCTCATCGGGTCTTCTACGACCATTTGCTCGGCGATCAAGAGAATTTGCGTCAGAATCCGGTGCAGCTTCTCGATCCCCTTCTCGGTCATGATGACACTGGCAGCCGTGGTGAATTGACTGTTGAGTTCGGACAACGCTCGATTCTTGATCCCACGAGCGGCACTGTCGATATCCGACGCTGCCTTTCGGAGTGCGTGTGTTGCCGAAGAATCATCTGGGAAACTCGCTAGGTAGGCGCAGATGTTCTTTGCGTCGCGCGCCGCTGCCAGAAGGGCCTCTCTTGGATCGTCAGGCAAAGACATGGTGCGAGGAAATCTACTATATGACACCTGGTAGGTGGGTAGCGCGGACCATTTGACTATACCACCTCCCATGCAGCAATCGATCCCAAGGCCAAAGTCGATTACAGGCGCAGGCTGGGTTTCACGACCTGACCTTTACGAGTTAAGCGTCGTCCGGAACGGAAAAGTGTGCGTGGACCATCTGCCAGTCTCCATCGCTCTCCCGGTACACACATGTGCACCTCGCACGGACAAGCAACTCACCCTCGGGCGAGAATGCGTGGTATTCCATCGTGAGTATGCCTACTTCTCCATACACTTGCACCATCGGCTTCACAAACTCATACCTGTGCGGAGGGACTTGCCCCTGTAACGCCGAAAGGAACTCACGGAAGGCCTGAACCCCGTCCATGCGCGGGAGAGCCGGGACGTTGTGGAAATACGTGATGTCTTCTGCGGCAGATTGTCCGTACCCTTCGGTGTCACCTGCAGACCAGCGGTCGCAATCCGCCCGTGCCCGAGCGAGAATGGCATCTTCAGGTTTCGCATGCTCCATGTCCCGGTTACCCCCGTTGAATTGCCAGGTGCGTGCTAGGCTACTCACTTGCCGTTAAATCGCCAAACAGTTTGAGACGGGCATAGAATGCCATCCCGTCACCAGTTCCGCTAGAGCGCAGCTAGGGACCTTCGGATTCTCCGCACGTTCAATCTCTTCCCACATCCCCCTTCGTGAGCCGATACACCCTCACCTGCTCGACGTCGAACTCGCTACGCCAGACACCCATCACGTAGTCGTCGCCGATTGCCGTCACGGCCAAGCCACGATCGACCTGCACTGTACCCAGCATACGACCTTCAGGATCGAATACTGTCCAGACTCCAGTCTTGTGTTTTCGTCCGATACTGTAATCCTCGACCCACAGGTTTCCGAGCGCATCCACCCTGAACCGCCCGTAGGCGGGCTTCGTATCCGGGAACTTCAGGTCCAGCACCCGACTCCTTTGCCAATCGCCGGCGTCCTCCAACCAGTCTTCGCGGAAGAGGTCCTTGTCGCTTTCTGTGACAGCGGGATTGGGTATCGGCCTTCTAATCAGGCGTGCGAGCGCACCCTCTCTGGTGAACTGCTGGATCTCATACGACCCGCCGGTTCCGTGGTAGAGAAAGTCTCCTCGAGCAGTCGTGGTACCGGAAAGCCCGAATGGTGCGCTCGAGCTCATCATGCCCCTGCCTGTCTCGCCCGTCGTCGGGTTGGTAATGGTGGTGGATTCCCTGATCGATTCGCTCTGGAGGAAGACACCCAGGGAGTCCATCACATCGCCCTCCCGCGAGTACCGCCGGTACAGGAATCTCATGTCGGAGCGGTGTAGACCGTCAGGAGGGGCAGTACGGTCGAACACAAATTCGAAGCCGAGAATTGAACCGTCGGAGAACCCACCACTTGCTGTTACACCAAACGACTCGGGTGGCTTGTCTAGCGTCACGGTGCGGCCAAACTCACCTTCAGCGGAGAACACCGACACTCGGCTGAGTCCGTAATCCGCAACGAAGATGCTGTCCCCAACCGGCCATGCATACATCATGCGCCTGAACTCACCCGGTCCTTCACCCTCTCTTCCCACCGACCGGATGAAGGCACCGGACGAATCGTAGAATTTGAGCTGGTGAGTGCCGGAGTTCGCGATCACGATGTTGCCGTTAGGCAGGCGCAACGCGGCCATCACCCGGTATAGCGAATACTCTTCGCTCGCGTCTTCGCTTCCCACAGATGCCACGGGGCGTTCGGATACCGTCCACCCCCGGCCCGCCGACCACAAGGGCTCGTGGCTCTCGACGATTTCGACGCCCGAGCTGTCGCGGACACTGGTCGGCGTCACAGGATCAGCATCACCCGCACAGGCTGCGATTGCGAACGAAAGCACAAGTGTGGCTGTGGCTACGATGTGATGTTTGATCATGTCAGCGCCTTTCTTCCCTCAATGCCTCCACCCTCCAGCCGAACTCCTCGGCTAACGATTCGCTCCAGCCTTGCTTCAAAAAAACCAACATTCCATCGGCATCGACGAACCACGTGGTGGGGTACACCTGGACTCCGGCGCTCCTCGCATATCCATCATCCAGCAGGACCGCGAAGTCATACTGGTGCCTGTCCATCCATGGCGGAACGTCGTCGGGGTTTTGATCGTTGTTCACCGTCAAAACGACTACAGCATCATCGTCGCGATACTGCTCGTGGAATTTCTGGAACTCCGGCATCTCAACCACACACGGCCCACACCATGTGCCCCAGAAGTTGATTGCCAGGATCTTCCCTGAGAGGCTGTCAGAAGAGAATGCTACGCCGTTGATGTCGGTGAGTGTGAACGGTTCGATCGGTTTGGGCTCCTCGATGCGTTCGCCCAGCGTCTTCTGCATGCGGCGCTCGCGGTCTAGGTTACTCGCATCGGCGAGGTACTCCTCGAAACCTTCCGTGCTGGCAGTGCGCTTTTCGTAAAACTCCTTAAGAGCATCATCGTTGAGATTGTTTCCCGGCCGCTGGACCATCACGCCCTTGATGTAGTACTGCTCGGCGCTGTCCATGAAACCGCCGAGAAGTTCCACATCCGCTTCGCCAGCCTCGAGAGCGAGGTCGTACCTCTTCTCGTAGAACCGACCCAGGTGATAGAGGTTAGTGATGTTCTCGTGCTGCAGTTCGTACGCGCGCAACAGTTCCGCCTCGGCTTCGTCCAACCGCCCCTCATTGAAGTAGATCCAGCCGAGGGCGTCGTACATCATCCCGTGCATACGATGCACGTATTCCTCGTATTCACCATCAGTGTCGAACCTGCCGTACTCCTTATACTCGTCCGCCCGCTCCGTTGCTTTGGTCAACCCTACCCGCACCAGTTGCTCCGCTTCCCGGAAATGCGTGTTGTGTTCCGCCAGCTCGACCGGGCCCAGCGCGTACATTACGTGCAGGTTGATGCCTTCGTACCTCGCCATTCCGTCGACCACCTCGTACAGGTAGTCGGGATCGACATCTTCTTCGTTCCGAAGCAGATAAAACAGCGAACGATACGCATCGCCGCGAAGCGTCGCGCGGTGGAAAGAATGACGCTCGAGGAAGCTCACCAGCGCCTGCCGGTAATCCTCACGCAGCCCAGGATCCTCACTGCCGGTCGCTTCCTTCTGCTCACTCAGCTTTGTGCGCATGCGCCGGTATCTACTCACGAGAGCCCATTCAGCGGCTTGGGTGTCGGGGAACTGATCCAAGAGCCTCTGTTCGATTGCGATCAGCTTGTCTTCCAGCTGGAGCTGCTCGTAGACGTTAGCGACGGCAAGCAAAGCGTAGGGCGCCGAGCCTCGTACCTCGAGCAACGACTCGATGTCTGCCTCGATCTCTGCACGCTTCTCCTCGGGGCCAACCTCGCGCTGGCCAAGCACAGCGCGCCAATAGAATTGATGAACCTGAGAACTTTGGGATAGCTCGGCTGATCTTCTGAGCAACGGCAGGGCCTCCGCTGTGCGCCGCATATTGCCGAGGTATGAACCGGGAAGAAAGTGAGCGCTCAGGTTTGTCGGATCCAACTCGCGTACGCGAGCAAACAGGGCGAACGCTTCCTCCGCCATCTCTGCATCGTGCGTCTCGTTGGACATGAAATAGATGGCTACTGCCTTCCTGAGCTGTATAGTGGGATGCTGCGCGACATCCGGAGGCAGTCCGTCGATGTAGGCAATCGCAGCTTCGTTGCTCTCGTGAGTTCGCAGGACCTCGGCCCGCATGTGTAGAAAGTCGAGATGGTCGGGCGCGAGCGAGACGGCTTTCTCGCTCGCTTCCAACGCTTCGTCGCGACGCCCTTCTGTCCAATTGAGGGTTCCTGCTAGCGCAAACCAATTCCATGCGCTCGTCGAGTCGGTTTCCAGCATACGCGCGGCCGCGGCAGCCGCAGAATCCTCCGCGCGATTCCTCGCCATGTTCTGCAGGTACCAAGCGCACAGCTCATGGTTGTTGGGCGCTCGATTGCACCAGACCTCTCCCAACTGAGTACCCGTGTCGAAATCGCGCAGCCAGTAGAGTTCGCGCAATCGTGCTGTCACGTCGGCGGCGCTCTCCTGTGCTTGCACGGCTGTAGTACCACCAACAACTGCAGAAAAGACTGCAAGAAGTGCTACCGAGCGGGCTAGTTTGCTTGCGGCGGCGTTGAAGCGCAGCTCAGTTCTCATGTTCACCCTCCGTCCTGTTAGTTCAGCCAATGGCATGCACCGATTTGGGTGAGAGAAAGACTGGGAACGACGAGAGCGGATCGAGGCCAGGGCGCGGAGTGCGGCGCCGAGCTTCGGCGTGTGCAGAGGAGAGCAACAACTGTTTCGACCAGCTCTAACGAGGACTGGCACGGCATTCTTCGTCAATTGGAGCGCAGTTGTCTCAATTTGTTACACGGAATGCAGGTTGGCGTTCCTTAGCATCAACGTCGATCTGTCGAGAATCGCTGCCCGGATTGTGCGCCACAGCGAGTCAACCCAACCACGATTCCGCACGTAGGCCCACTGCCCGTGCTTATGTTCGCGAACGACAGCACCCCGAGCACCGGCACAGGCGTGACACTCACTTCGCTCACACCAAGGCTGCCTCCCATGGCCTCCCATCTACTTCCCCAGCAGTACGCCGAGCCACCTGTGGCCACCCCACATGCATGAACACCACCCGAACGCGCTCCAGTATGCCCGACGGACACCGACTCGAACGTCATGTCGAGCGCAACCACGTTGGGTATGTTGCTCCCGAACTGATGCGCACTGGCGTGAGGTGCGCCCCAGCACAGCCCCAGGCCTCGAGTTCAGATCGCACAAGTGTTTTCAGCACCCGCGGATACAAGTGTGTATCGCGCGGCCACGTGGAGTACCGACCCACCCGGTTCTCCATCAACGCCGGCCCGAATCGTCACCGAGCCAACGCCTACGCTTGCGATCAAACCCGTGAGGGTGTCCACGGTCACGACGCTGGTGTCGGCACTAAAGAAGACAGGATCTCTATCTACGACCGTGTCGCCGGCCTCGTTGATTGCAACGACGAGCGCTACCGTCGAGTCTCCGACCTCGATCGTGTCATCCTGGAAGCTCACCAAGACCTGTCGGACGGGGACGAGGATGACTCGTGCCGTTGCAGCGCCAGATACGGAACCCGCTGAGGCCGTTATCGTCGCTGTGCCCTGCGCCACACCGGTCACGAGGCCACTCGAGTCGACTTCAGCAACGGCTCGGTTGCTGCTAGACCAGGTTACACCGATCCCCGTGAGAGTGCTGCCGTTGGTGTCACGTATTGCTGCGCTAAACGACCTGTTGTATCCAAGCCAGACATCGCTGCTTTCCGGACTCACGGAAACCGACCCGACAACTGGGCCGGGGCCGACAGCGCCCTCATCTATACCACATGACAGTACGACAACACACGCAGCCAGAGCCACAGCAGTTATCCGGACACCTGGCGACGCCCAAACCAGAGCTCGACTCATCGACTCCTCCTCATCAATCGCGTCATTGCTCGATTGCCGCGAACCAATACGAACCCGTATTCTCGAATTCGTACATGCATGTCGCCGGCGCGAACGCACAATTTCGGATCTCGTTCACACGCACTATGAGATTGCCGGACGGAGGGACTTCAAAAGCACCACTGGTGCTGACGAACGTATAGCTGTCGATCGAACCCAATACCTCGCGGGTCACGGGGTCCACAACCTCGAACGTGAGCCAACCGGACGAGTTTTGGAACTGAAAAACGACGCTGTCGCCCGCCGTGGCTGTCAGTGTGAATTCATCTACGTCGCCACCGAAGTCAATAGACTCAGTCGTCACGGAGTCGCCCACGCCAAAGGCCGCTGCAGCGATCTCCGGTTCGGCGCCCAGTTCTTCTATCAAGAATCGATACGCGCCGGCCTCGGCGGCCAGGCGACCGTCATTCCCGGCGTGGATTCGCAGCATATACATGCCGTCGTGCCTCAGTGTAAACCTGCCGGTTGACCGATCGCTCAGGCTCGGCTCGCTCGTCCGGGAAAAACCGACCGCAATAGCTGAATCGGTGGCTAGATCGGTAACAACCAGTTGGAATCCCCAATCGGACGGTTCAGCATTTCCCTGGAAGTACACGCTGAGATGTTGACCGGTGTTGCCCTGAAACGTGAACTCATCGATGTCGCCCAGTGGATCGAGTAGTTCGTTCGACACCGTGTCTCCGATCGAAACGACATCGTTCTCCACCTCAGGTGCACGATCCAGTTCGTATGCGTAGAGCCTATACGATCCGTAGTAGCCGTACACGCGGCTGTAACCCTCGATACGCAGTGAGTATTCCTGGTCAGGGTACAGAATCTGAGGTCCGCTTCCATAGCGACGCTCCGCTAGCGCGCTTGGGAACTGCGTATTCGACGTCTCGGTCACCAACCTCATGGCGAGGCCTTCGTCACGCTCCGCACCGGTGTGTTCTATCACGAAGCTCATCTCGACCGTATCCTGAACATTCAACGAGAATTCGTCCACATCGCCCATCATCTCGGTGTCCTCGTTGAGAACGCTGTCGCCAACGTTTAATACGGCAGGTGCGGTTTCAGGTAGCGGGTCGATCGGGTAGAGCAACAGACGGTACCTACCTCGATCGCGGCAGTCCTTGCTGTCCTCTCCAAGAACGCGAACGATGTGTTCGCCCGACTCAGGTACCGTGAACGTACTCGTGGCCTGGAGTTTGAGCGCAGTGTCAGCCCCGCTGCTCAGTACTAGGCCGACGCCGCTGACCATGTCGATCGGCACCTCACCTCTGAAGTTGCTCAACGGATCGCCGGTGTCCGTCAGGAGAAACACATTGAACTGCTCTCCTGCTTGGGCCGAGAACTTGAATTCGTCAATGTCGCCTACATGGTCCAACGTCTCAGATACCACGGTGTCGCTCACGTCGGTTGCAGCCACCGTCTCGGGAGAGCGGTCGATTCCGTAGAGCCAGAGCCGGTAGGTGGCTCCCGGAGGACCACCGACTCCAAACTGATACGTCGTGTTCTCCGGAAGTGTGAATCTGCCGGTGGCCTGGCATTCGAGATCTCCATCGAGGCCGCTGCTCCTAACTTCGTAAACAGTGCGATCGTCGATCACGAGCCTGACGCTGAAGCTGTCGTCCCTCTGGGTGAGGCCCTGAAGGAAGATGCTGTAATCCTGCCCAACGGTCCCCTGAAACTGCCAACCTGGATCTGCACCACTATCAGGCTTGGTAAAGGTGACCGTGTCCCCTACCTGGAGCAGACGAACCTGTGGCTGTTGCTGATTGTCATCGGGTGGGTCGGGTTCAACGGTAGACTCTCCGCACGCTAGTGCGAACAAGGCTGTAGCGGTGAGCAGCACATTGCACGAGAGGGGGTTTAGGAAACGGAAACACATGCAGTGCAATCGAGATCCTCCTCTTCAATGGCTGTTGAAAGGCAAATCTGCACCACTTCAGGTCTGTATGTGCGAGTAACGAAAATATCACGCGGCGCGATAATACACGTCGGTACGCGTAACCGCTAGGGTGTTTTTGGGGCATCGATATGCGGAATTGGGACCTTCAAGGAGATCTAATGGAGTTCCTACTCACTCCTTGACCAACTCGAACATTTGGATGTGCTGCACATCCAGATCGTCCGCCCAGCGGCCGAGCACGAAGTCGGCGCCAATCTGGTGGAGCGTGAAGCGCTTCGGCGTCAGCACCTCACCGAGCATACGACCGTCTCTATCGAACACCGTCCAGCACGGCTGGTCGTCGCCAGGCTTTCTGTATACTTCGACCCAGAGGTTGCCCTCAGCATCAGCCAGGAAGGAACCGTACGCTGGAAAGGCGTCTGGGAATGTGACGCTTTCGAAGAGCGTCTGCAGAAGCTGGCTATTCCTCTCGTCCGCGCCTTCGAGTCGCTCTTGCTTGTACTCTTCTACGTCTGCGGTTGTGGCTTCCATGTTGGCGATCGGCCGACGGAACGAGCGAAGCAGGCGACCATCGAAGTCAATGTGCTCAATTTCGTAGCGGTCGGTGCTGCCCTGAAAAAACCCGTTCCCGGAGACGGCGAATTGCGGGTACCGGCCGAACGGACGATCTCCCACTAACCGGCGATTCTCCTGAGCCATTGCGTGTATTTCGCCGCCGGGCCTGACCGCAAGGGTGTCGATGAGTTCCCCGTCCGGTGAGGATCGCAGGTAGACGATCAGGTCCCGCATCGTGCCGGTTTGGATTTCGCCGTCGCCGAAATAGGTCCGCACTCCTGAGAGTATCGTACCATCGTCGAAAGGGGCGACGTACATCGGGAACCCACCGCCCTCCATCAGAAATCGCATCGTCACCGAGCGGGAGAAACTGCCGTTCGGATCGAAGTAGGAAATCCGCTGGCTTCTGAAATCGAATACCAGCACCGTGTCATGCTGAGTCGCTTCGATGAAAAGGATGGTTACGAACTCGCCGGGTCCTCCACCCGCCCGGCCGGTCGAATGAAGATGGTCGCCAACTGAGTCGTAGTAGCGGATCTGAAGAGCACCTGCGTCGGCTACGACGATCCGCCCGTCCGAGAGCCGTTGCGCTCCTGCGATCCTAAAGAACTCGTATGCTGGGTCGCCTTCGAGCATACCAATATCGAGCCTCGGCTCTTCCCCTAGGCGCCAGCTGTATCCATCAGGCCAAGCGTTTCCCAGGCTCTCGATAATCTGCACGCCAGCGCTATCCGTTATGACGGCATAGGAACTACCGTGTTCGCTGGAGCATCCGTATGAGCCAACCATCAGCAGAACCGCGACGTACGCCAGTCGCTGTAACAGGCGAGAATTTGGGTGACAAGTGCGATCGTGTTGCAAGTTGGCCCTTCTCCTCAGTCCGCCGGTACACCTCGAAGTGCAAATCGATACCAAGTCTCAACTCTCGTCGCAAGTAGCAAGTCAACGGCTTGCTTGACATCACTTCGGTGGCCAGTAAGTCTTGTCCAAGAGTTCTCGAGGGCCAAACTAATGACATTCGAAAATGCCGCCGCGCATGTCACGTTACTAAGCCTGCTGCTGACTGGCTGCAGTGGTTCTGAGCACACTGATTCTGGACGCTGGAACGGGACGGTAACGGACAGTGCCGGCGTTACCGTGGTCATCAACCCCAGTACCCCCTTGCTGGGCAGGGTGATGCTGGAGCTAGAGGCGGACCTGGTTATCGGCGATACGCTTCACGAGGAATCGTTCTTTTTCAACCGCATAGATGCCGGTGTCGATTCTGCAGGCCGTATACACATCTGGGATCCGAATAGCTTCCGGATCCAAACGTTCGACGGATCGGGCACCTTTGTTCGGACGGTTGGGAAGCAGGGGAGCGGACCAGGCGAGTTCTCCAGTGGCTTCAGCATGTGGTATCGAGTTGGTGAAGCGGGCGACCTCACTGTTCTCGAGTCGGGCAAGTTCCAGCTGTTTGATCCGTCGGGCCTGTACCAGAGGGCCATTCCGGCACGCCCATCCACGGGACGGTTCGCTTTGCTCGATACAGGCCTGATGGTGCGCGACCAGTTCACGGTAAACGAAGACGGCCCAATCGATGAGCTGATCCTCACCGACAGCGTAGGCGAGCACGTGAGCACTATTGCCAGTTACCAGTCCATCAAGGCCAGGGCGGCGATGATGGATGGCTTGAGGTTCACCCATCTGGCACCAGAGCCGGTGCTGGGCCAGGTGCTGCCTAACGGCGCTGCGTTTGGTTTCCCGTCGGAGTATCGCATCTCGTTGACAGGCGATGATGGTGAAGTCGCGACGATCATAGAAGTAGCGGAGCCTCCCCTCGAGCTAAACGGAAGTATGCGCGATAACCTCCTCGAAGAGATGAGTACCGACGTACACGGGAGAACTCGCCGGGACCTCGATGGAGAGGTCTTCTTCCCCGACACTTGGCCGTATTTCGACCGCATAATCTCCGATGACGCCGGAAACCTCCTGGTGCAGCGCGTCGAAATCTCCATCGAAGCCGATTCGATCCGACGGCTCGCTTTCTTCGATTCGGAGGGCCTGTACCTGTTTGAGGTTCTGGCAGACGTCGAAGAAATTCACGCCGTCAGGTCAGGTTACTTGTATGCCACTCGATTCAACAGGGAGTTGAACGTCAGTCAGGTTATCCGATACAGAATCTTGAACTGGTCGGTCCTGAGCGAAGCAGCTGAGGAACAAACGCTGCCGGAAGTCGAAGAACATTGATGTGATTAGAGAAGTGGTCACGACCGCCTGTTCGGTTCAGTCTCCTCCATTGCCCTCAGGCATATCGAAGTGTCCTTCGGGAAAGCTGACCCCGAACTCCACAACATCGATCGTAGCTGTCTCCGGCTCGCCGTCGCCGAAGTAGAACATCATCGTCTTTGGGTAGAGAATGCCGTCCGTGATCTGATGGTCGGCGTAGATTCGCCCCATGGTGAACGTGGTATCCATGATCGCGACAGTCGCCTCGGCACGAACGGTTCTGAAGGTTTCAGAATCGATGAAGTAATCCACCATCGCGCCGAGCGGCAGCTCAACCCGAAGCAAGTAGGCTGAGTCTCCCTCGAGATCCCTTTTACCCAACAGTTCGGCGGCATGATCAAAAAACGTCGGAAAGATCCACGCGATCTCGAGTTCCCAATCCTTCACAAACTCCGGGTCCACGAGCGACGGCCCCTGCTCCACTCCATCCCTGTCGATTTGGTGTAGGAATCCGGCTCTTTCACCGTCGAACACTGATATGTACTGATCCCCACCCGTGTTACGCCCTCGATTCGGCCGTTCTATCTCGTGCGTTACCAGATACTCATGACCCGCATAGGTGACCTCAGCTCTAATCCCGCGGAGCGCGTCCAGCCGCTCCCGGCCACCCCACGATTCCATTACGCGAGCAATGACGTCTTCAGGAGTTTGCGGCTCGCCTTGCCGATCATCTGAAGCGCAGGCGACCGCGAAAACGAGGAGGATCGCAGCGAAGAAACGGTTACTGGTCTTTGGCACGGCGCTGATTCCTTCGAAGAGGGTTCCGCTTCATCCAGGACGATGAGCGTTGAAACCTTCAGGATGGCAGATGTTGAAAGCTGGCCAGTGCATTCATCTACTTACCTGCCCGAGCGACAACGCCTCCAAGATATCCCATTGGAATGTACGCCAGCAGAAGGTCGGACGCGTTGAACCACAGTGGACCTCCGAGCATCATGACCGCCGTTACGCCACCGATCAAAAAGAATGCTCCTATGCACATCGCAAACTTCATGTGGTGATTCGCCGCAAACTTGGCAGCGATGAACGCGCCCGAAAGCGTTCCGAGCGCGTGAGCCAAGAACGGAACAAGGAAGTTCACAGGCGTGAACAACTTCATGCTTTCGCTGAGGTTCTCCATTGTGGATACGTCAGCGCCTTCAGGAAGCGGAATCACCAACGGCCCGATGTTGACCAGCCCCATATTGACCAGGCTGCCGACGACCAAGCCGGATAAAACCGCATATGAGTTCTTCGCGATTGGATTCATGATCTTCCTAGCCCCTTTAATCGCCACTCACTCGCCTGAACGTAAATCCGGTCAATTCCTCCCGTCCATCCGCTCATCCAGACCACGTCGTAAACGTCGACATCGACATGCTTCCAGAACATCAGCGCACCACAGGAGAAGCCATTCGGCATGGCGCCGCGTTCACTGACACGCTTCTGATTCGTGTAGCTGACGCGTCTGCATCTACACCCAGCCGAACATGAGTCAGGTGCACCAGTATATGGGCGCCGGAGGGGAGATACTCGCCTTCGACCCATGCAGCGACGATCGCGCTGCTATCCAGGATCGATGTCGCAGCAAACTGCGGAGGTACAACCTGGGCGGTCAGATTCACCACCAGAATCACCGAGACAACCGCCACTACCAAAGCGCGAAGCCTCAAAGGCGTTGGTTTCACTTCCGCAGTGTCGGTGTTTGGGTAACCTCCCGTGCTTGCACGGAAACGTTTGAAACCCAGCGCCATTCAACGGCGGGTGACAAACACATACTCTTGGCTATCGGCAGTGAACGGCTCTCCAGCAAAACCTCCGTAGAGCGCTTCCAGGTGGAGTCCGGAAACGTCGATGAGCCCGAGCCACTCATTCTTCGTCGCCCACCAGATTGAGCTCCTACCGCCTTCGTCCACAGTGAGGTCAATCCTGTTGTCTCCCACCGAGTACCGGATCGTGTGCGGCACCGGTTCGTCCTGATGCTCCCCGTCGAGACGCGCCGCAATCGCGTGATTGAAGGCGAAGGCGTTCCATGCGAACCGCCCCCCCGGCTGGAGCGATGCAGCAACGCGCTCGAACGTACGACGGCGGTCGGCCCAGGTGGGCAGGTGTAAGAGAGCGCGGAATGGGCAGTAGATCAGCGCCGCTGGCTCGTCGAGTGCGAGATCGCGCATGTCTCCCTCGTGAAGGTCGAGCTCCACTCCCGCCTCGGCTGCTCGGGCACGGGCTTGATCGAGCATTGCTGGCGAAGAATCAATGCCCATGACCCGCTGTCCGGTGGCTTGCGCTACCGGAATCGCAACCCGTCCGTTTCCGATCGCCAACTCCACTAGCGGCCCTCCTGCCTCGACCGCGAGTTTGGTGTAGAAGGGAACGTCAGCAGTCATCGCTGCCGACCATTCCTCGTAGCGGTCTGCGAACTCCTCATCCCAGCTCATCGATCGACTCTCATCCATTCGCACAGCACCTTTCTTCGAGGCGAAGCTGCCGACGACCCTGCAAGTACTAGGCGGTCGTTGGCGTGTTCCTCCGACGCCGTAACACGTAGACCAGCACTCCGTTGCAGACCAGGGCACCGATCACCACTGGCGGGATGATGCTCCACGCCGTACCACCGCCGAAGTAAAAACTCCAAACGACCTTCAAGGCGGCCCCGACGTTGATGACCAGAATTCCGACGATCCACGACCTTCGCCAGAAGGCCCAGCCAAGGAGGACGAACCAGACCGGGACAAGCAAGGTCATGGCCGTCTTCGACCAAGTCCACCCGCCCGTCACGTACTGCTGCTCCATCGCTAGAAACTCCGCAGCGCGCGGGTCTGCCTCAGATGGCGCTGGAAACCAGAACATGCTCGACAGCACGCCCACAACGGTGAGCACCAGCCCCACGACACTCTTCTTATAGGCGAAGTAGCAAAAGGGCAGAACGAAGAGCGGTCTGATGTACCAACTCAGCGGGTTGTGGTGACGTGCCCAGGCCCAAACCCAGAAATCGCTTAGCCAGTCCATAGCACCGCCTCCGCTTGGGCAGACCCAGCGGCGGCAGGTGTCACAGCCAATCCGCGCACGAATGTGACTACGCTTTCGGCATCCCACTGCGCGGCTCCGAGGTGCCGTAAGACAATCATTCCAGCCTTGTCCATCACAAAGGTGACAGGAATCGCACGACTCTTGAAGCAGTCAGGAGTCTCGCCGGAGAGAACATATACTGGAAGATCAATGTCCTTCTTCTCCACGAATCGTTGAACCACGGGAAGGTCTTCTGTCGAAATGAATCCGAACCGAACGTCGAGGTCCGTGGTCTTTGCGCGTAGTCGCTGCAAACTGGGTAGTTCTGCTACGCAGCGAGCACACCAAGTTGCCCAGAAGTTTAGAACAAGCACCTTGCCGTTCGAGTCGGAAAGACTCACTTGTCGGCCCTCGAGATCCACCAAGTCCATCGAGTAGTTCCCCGAAACTGTCGGGAGAGGCGAGTGCTTTGACTATTCGCTTCATGGTTCCTGCCTAGCGACTCTGCGCATGAGCTGCGTGCGGCCACTCACCTGCTGCATGAAACGTTCGGCCATCTGTGTTCCTTCGACGCGCCCAAATGAACAGCTGCCCCGCGCATGGCAGTTTTATGCGCCTGATACATCCGAGGAGTGCCCTCGAGAGGTAGAGTCTCATTGATGAGATGAACACTCAGTTCGCACAACCTCCGGATGACACCGCATGTTTTTCTCAGGCATTGATCGACACAACCGTGACTCGTTCATCACAACGTACGACTCAAAAGGCACGGTCGTCAAACAGATGCACCTCACAAACAGACCGTTACTCATCCAGAACTACTTCGCTCAGTTCCCTGGGCACCACAGGCCGTCGTCGAGTCCACCGGCACCTGGTATTGGATCGCCGACCTACTGAAAAAAACAATGTCGAACTCACCCTAGCCCATGCCACTCGACTCAAAACCATCTCTGCTGCAAAGGTAAAAACCGAGAATGAATACGAGGAGCATCCGCTCGTCACGGTAGAGCCTGAGCAACAGGCGTTGCGGGAGGACATACTTGGCAGGGGCAAAAGCAAATCCCAACTCTGTACTACAACCGGATTCTGACAGCTGCTCCTGTTGATACAAAACGAGGCAACCCGCCTCGTATCGATACGGCTCTCTGTGTGGTGACGCCCATCACATGGCCGGTGCAAATCTATTCAAAACAACGACTTGCCACACTGCTGGATGCTCGCCACGTGTCGGCACTGCAAATGCAATGGATGGCGGTCGGAATGAGGGTGCGGTTCGCCCTAGCCAGCTGCGCGACTGAACGGCAGAAGCAGACCGCAATTGAAACCTTGGGGCTCGAACCGGGCTCACACAACACTGGGAGGATAGGAAAATGAAAAAGTCAGTTATCGGTCTTTTCGGAGCGGCATTGCTCGTCGCCGCGTGCGGAGATGCGACAGGGCCAGGCAACACCAGCGGAGTATCACTTTCATTCGCGGTCGGTGCACCAGGGGCGCCTGCACCCGGTCCCGGAGGGTTTTTCTCGCTGGCACCCGCTGCCGACACGTTCGCTGTTGGCGGAGACGAGCTGATCATCACGAAGGTTGAAGTGGTACTGCAGGAGATCGAGCTAGAAAGAGCGAACGCCGAGTCGTGCGACTCCGTTTCCGTCAATCACGACGATTGCGAAGAGTTCGAGCTTGGTCCGGTGCTGTTGAATCTGCCATTGAACGGTGATATCGCGCAGCTGGTCGAAATAGAGATCGACACCGGCACATACGACGAGATTGAGTTCGACATTCACAAAGTCTCTGACGATGATGCAGGGGATGCGGCGTTCCGCCAGGCCCATCCGCACATGGCTGGGCAGAGCATACGAGTCGAAGGCACGTACAACGGTGAGTCGTTCGTCTACGAGACTGACCTGGATGAGGAGCAGGAATACGACCTCTCGCCACCACTCGTTGTGGATACTCTTGCCACCGCCACAAATGTGACGATCAGGATTGATGTCTCTACCTGGTTTGTCGACGGCGGCGGTGCACTCGTTGACCCTGCGACCGCGAATAAGGGCGAAGTGAACGAGGGTCTTGTAAAGGAGAACATCAAGAACTCGATCGATGCCTTCGAAGACGAAGATGAAGACGGAGAGGACGACGATAGCTGAGTGAAGCGCGAGGAATGGGGTTCGGGGCGACAATTGCCCCGGGCCCCATTTCGTGCATTGTGAGCCGTTAGCTTTCAACTAGAATAGAACTGTTGGAGAACACTGTGGCCGTTGGCGGTAGAGGGCCACATAGTTAGGAGGGGCGATCGATGAGATCGACGACATTAGTTGCACTGCTTCCTGTCGTGGCGCTGGCTTGCGGCGAACCCAACACACCCACTGTGTTCAAAACGGTGCAGGTGTCTTTTGCCACCCAGGGGGCTGCGACACCGATGCTCGCCACTGTCTTTGGCTCAGGTTCGGCTCTGGACGACACGCTAGTGGTGAATGAAGACACGCTCGTGCTCGCTAGCGTCGAGATCGTACTGCGCGAGATCGAACTCAAGCGGCTAGAGGTCGCTGAGTGCGACGTTGACCCGGAACCTGAGGGGTGCGAGGAGTTCGAGGCGGGGCCCGTTCTCGTTTCGCTGCCACTCGGCGCTGGGACAGACTCCGCGTTTGCGCTCGACATACCACCCGGCACCTACACGGAACTAGAATTCGATGTCCACAAGGTGAGCGATAGTGACGAGGAAGATGCTGCGTTCCGACAGGCGCATCCAACCTTCGTAGACAAAAGCATAAGAGTGGCGGGTACGTTCAACGGTCAGGCATTTGTATTTGAGTCCGATCTCGATGTCGAGCAGGAACTCGACCTCAGCCCCGCGCTTGTAATCGAAGACGCCACTACGCAAACCAACATTACGATTTTGGTTGAGATCGACAGCTGGTTCCGAGACGGACTTGGCGGACTGATCGATCCTGCCACTGCAAACAAGGGCTTCGACAACGAAAGCGTCGTAAAGGAAAACATCAAGAACGCGATGGAAGCCTTTGAGGACGAGGACGAAGACGGAAGCGACTGATGATGAGCCAAGGAGGTTGGTCGTGAGTCGAGATCCGGCACTATTGATCGTCAAGCTCACAGGTTCATTTGAGTCGCTCTGGCCCGAGTTAGCGGCGGAGCTCGGCGTGGAAGCGCGGTTCTACGAGACCGCCGCTCTCGCTGTCGCCGAGTTGGGCGTTCAGGGAATCTTGATTCTATCAGCGGGCGGTGAGGAAGCCGACGGATTGGATGTGCTCACCGAACTTCCCGAGGCGGCCCGCGGTGCAGCGTACTTGGTTGGCGCCACTACTGAACATCGCTTTGGCATAGAGGCGGTGCGCAGAGGCGCAGCAGACTATTTCGCGCTGCCGGCGGATGCCGATCTGCTGCGCCGCACCGTATCTGCTCGCATCAGCACCGCCAGCGCTCAGCGGGCCGCCTCGCTTCACCCTGAGGCTGACGCCTTCGAAGCGATCGTCGGAGAGAGTCTGTCGCTGGATGATGTGCTGAAACGCGCTCGGCGCGTTGCCGAACACGGCGATGTGACTGTTCTGATCGATGGTGAGACAGGCACGGGGAAGGAGCTACTGGCAAGGGCGGTGCACGACGCCGGTCCACGCGTCGCTGAACCCTTCGTGGAGATCAATTGTGCCGCTATTCCTCCCAACCTGCTCGAGAGCGAGTTGTTTGGACATGAGAAAGGAGCGTTTACTGACGCCCATAGGGACAGGGTTGGCCTTTTCGAGGAAGCGAGCGGGGGCACCTTGTTTTTGGACGAGATTGGCCACCTTCCTCTCGACCTCCAAGGGAAGCTGCTGCGAGCGCTTGAACAGAAACAGATAAGGCGTGTCGGCGGTACAGAGAATCGTGAAATCGACGTTAGGATCATTGCGGCAACGCATGTCGATCTGAGAGACGCGATAAGCCGTGGAGCGTTTCGAGAGGACCTGTACTACCGCCTAAACGTCGTATCGCTTCACCTTCCGCCCCTGCGCGAGCGTGGGCGCGACATCGAGCTACTTGCTCGCCGCTTCATATCCGGTCTTGCCGATCGGTACGGTCTGCCGACCCCGAACATCTCACCGGAGCTGGTGACCAGACTCGGTAGGCATGCGTGGCCGGGAAATGTCAGAGAGCTCAGACATGCGCTCGAGCGAGCAATGCTGCTTTCGCCATCGGGTTCCATCGACCCAAATGAGCTTGCGCTCGAGACAACTGCAACCGCTACTTCGACCGTTTGTGACTTGCCGTTTCCCGCAACTCTCAAGGAGATCGAATGTGCTGCGGCCGCCGCAACAGTGCGGGCCTGTGATGACAATAAGAGTGCAGCCGCTCGAAGGCTGGGCATTTCGCGCGCTCGACTTCAGAGACTGCTCGACGAACATGACGACGAGGTCTCCAATGACTAGGGCTACCACGGCGCCAAACGAAACCAAGTGCGTCATGAGCGGAGGGCGGCCATGAAAATGCGGCCTATCGGAAGAGAAGATCCGCTCAGGCGAGCACGGCACTCGATCGGCAAGGGTGAGTTTCGCGAGGCGGCTAAGCTACTCAGCGAACTGCGCGAGAGTCTCAGCGAATCACCTGAATGGCTGCTGCTGATGGCGATGGCCTCCTGGCGACTCGGCAATTTCGCGGAGAGTTACAATTCCTCTAAACGGGCGCTCGATGGTTACAGGAAGCGAGGTGACGTAGACGGTGAAATGCGCGCGCAAAACGTTGCTGCTGCCGGGGCCTTTGCACTTGGGAGACTTGCCGATGCGGAAGCTGGATTCGAGAGAGCCCTGTATTTGGCGCGTCAGCTATCGGACAAGCTGCTAATGGCTCAGTGTGCGAACAACCTGGGAAATGTCGCATACTACAGGGATCAGCAAGTCGAGGCTCTCCGCCGCTACAGCCATGCTGCTAACCTGTTCGAGCGAGCAGGCTTCTTACGCGGTATCGCGGAGGCGTGGCACAACGCCGGTGTGGTATTGCGCGAGATAAACGATATCGAAGCTGCGAGGGAAGCGTCGGACAAAGCGGTGGAGGCAGCCGAGCAACTCCGTGAACCTCGCGTGTTGGGATGGGCACTGGGCGGGAGCGGAGAAACCGATGTATTGGATGGAGATCTACGTCTTGGTCAGGCTCGTACCGAACGGGCGCTCGAGATCGTGTTGGAGCAAGAAGACCGTATCACCGAGGTAGAATGTCTTCGAGTGCTGTCGTTGATTGGGCGCAAACGTGGTAGTCTCGAGCAAGCGGAGGTGTATGCGACGCAAGCCTTTTCGCTGGCAAGAGAGTTGCATAATCCCTGGATGATTGCCAAAGCAGCTGAGGAATTGGGCGTAGTCTTTACTGCAAAGAGAAATCGCGCCGCGGCGTCCGAAGCGTTCAGCTCTGCGGCGCAAGCGTACGCAGAGACTGGAGCCGAGGTGAGAGCATCGGCCATGCGCGGGCTTGTATGAGGGAATTGGCTTTGGGAGCGGACGCATGAAGGGACCCCACGGTGGATCCGGCTGTTTCCGATGGGCATCAGCTGTGCAAGTCACGATCTGGGTTGAGAGGTTCCCCTCAGGTGTGCCACTCAAATGCAGTTAAACTGTCAAGTGAAGTCGTAACTAGTTCACATCAACCTTTTGTTTGGGTGCGACGTAGCTTGCCGAACTCACGGAGATGGTGACCCAGCTCGGAGCCACGGCATGGTGGAGAATGGTTATCCCACCATCAATCGGCAGTTTTGCATCGTCTACGACCAGTGCTTCGCGCGGCGTGGGGCTACTGGCGTTCGGTTGTCGGAGAGGTGGTCGAGAAGTTCCTCGCCTGCGGCATCTTGAAGCACGGCTTCGCCAGAGTAAGTTGCGGCTCCTGCAAGCTCGAGTTCCTGCTAGCATTCTCCTGCAAGTGCAGGTACCTCTGCCCCGGCTACCATGCCACGAAAGACCGCTGAAACGGTGGAACTCGGCATCCAGCACCGGTGAGGACATACTTGGCAGGGGCGAAAGCAAATCCCTACACTGACTCCATGCCGTTCCCTCTGACGTTGGTGCGGTAGGGAGTCCTTTCGCTAAAACGGCCTCGGAATGGGCACTCCCGCCAATGCGTGAGTGCCCTCCCCGTCCCGAATTGCAAAGGATCCGTTCACCAGCACGTGGACCACACCTTCCGACAAGAGCCTCGGTTCCTGGAAGGTGGCCAGGTCCCGGTACCGTTCGGGATCCAAAATGGTGACGTCGGCGATCCACCCCTCTCGCAGGTAGCCCCGGTCCGGTAGCCGGAAGAAATCCGCTGCCAACCCGGAGAAGCTTCTAATCACAAACTCCGGCGCGAGCAGTGATTCTTCCACCGTATACAGGCGCAGCTTCATGGGAAAGGCGCCGAAAGTCCGAGGGTGGGTGATGGGCTGGTCGGGCCTGGGTGTGCGCCCGTCGGTGCAAGTCATCATCCACGCTTCCTGAGCCAACGCCCTGGTGTTCTCGGCGTCGTACAGGTCCAGGTTCATGACGGCAACGTTGCCTTCCCGGAGAATGCGCCGAGATGCTTCAGGTGCAGTGAGCCCCCACGCGGCGGCGACCTGAGCGAGAGTCTTCCCGTTCAACTCCGGGTCGGGATCGGCGAAGAGGAGCTTCTCGGGCCCGCCGCGGATGCGCAGCATCTCCAGGGTTTGCGCCTCAATAACGGCAACCGTATCGGGATCGTCGAAGCGCCGCACCATTTCGGCCTGCCCTCCAGCGGCGGCCCAATCCGGGAGCGTGTACGATCGTAAGTTCGACTGCGTGGCGGTGTAGGGGTGGTGGGCCGCCCACACTTCCACTCCCCGCTCTCGTGCCTCGTTGACATACCGGGCAGCGACGTCGGCCCGCCCATAGTTGTGAGAACCTTGAAGGTTGTAGTGGCTGAATGTCACCCTAAGCCCGCTTTCTTCACCGATCCGAATGGCTTCCTGCACCGAGGCGTCGTAACCCACACCCTGGTAGACGGCGCCGAGATCCCTGTCATGGGTGTCGTAAATCGCACCCTCCCACTCGGCCGCTACCTTCGAGATCTCGATGACTTCTTCCGTCGTCGCATACGTCCCCGGTATGTAGAATAGACCGGTCGAAAGGCCGAATGCGCCTTCCTCCATCCCTTTCTGCACGTAGGCCTTCATCTCATCCATCTCTTCAGCCGTGGGTGCCCGGTTCTCCGAGCCCATCACCTCCCTGCGTGCGGCACCGTGCCCTACGAAGAGTATGCCGTTCACGCCGATCCCCTCCTCCCGCCAGAACTGGAAATGGTCGGCCACGTCATCGCTTCCGCTGCCGTCGATTCCGAGGACAACGGTCGTAATGCCCTGGTGGAGGTAGGGAATGCCGTCCTTGCCGTAGTCCTCGTCCAGTGCCGCGTGACTGTGCGCATCGATGAACCCAGGCGCTACCCAGAGGCCCGAGACGTCGATCTCTTCGGCGGCGATGTACCCCGACGATTCGGCGTCTCCTATGAAGACGATGGCTCCGTCACGAACGCCGAGGTCCGCGGCGAAGGGCTCACCACCGGCTCCGTCGAACACAGTGCCTCCGCGAAACAATACGTCGGCCTTTGGAGCGGCGTTGGCAGGATAGTCGGCGTCGGCCGTGCCGGCGCAGCTCATTTGAAACAGCGCGAAGGGGAGGAGGAGAATCGGGAACCGAGTGTGAATCGTCATTTGTCCTATGCTCCTATCCTAGCCGCGCGTTTCGGTAGCAATGCGTTCAGTTCGCCCTTGGGGTTGTCGCAAGTTAGACGACACCTGGAGCGAACAAGGGCTGCCTTTCACTCTCAGAATCTACCGCCTGCTGGCCGCCGTAGGGATCCCGTGAGCCAGGGCATTTCTGTCTCCCTGCCACCTTCCTTAGACAGCCTCACATTGAGGAAGAACCAAGCTCGAGCAACAAGGGAACTCCGATAGGGTCAACCGTGTACCGGAGGCGGCCTGTAGGTGCGTACCCGAGCTTCCGTTTGCAGAGAGTAGAAAGGACTCAGTGACAAATGCCTGCCGTGATTGCCAACCACCGCACGAAACGACCTGCCTGGTCGATACTTCCGCTCATCGCCATGATTGCCACGCCCATCGTGTTGACGGCGCAGGTGGACCCTGCCGCTCGCTTCCTCGAGGCGGCGCGGGGTGGAGAGTTGCAGGAAGTGCGCGTTATGCTCGAGTCCGAACCGGCGCTCATTCACGTGACGGATGGGGACGGACTCACACCACTACATCAGGCCGTGCTCGGTAGGCACTCGGAGCTGGCGGCGTTTCTCCTGGACCGCGGGGCAAATGTCGCTACCGTAGACGCGCAGAACCGCACACCGCTCCACCACGCCGCATTCCAAGGCGACGCAGCGTGCTTGACCCTGCTCCTTGCTCGTGGAAGCGACGTGACGGCAAGGGAGTTCCGAGGCCGCACTCCGCTTTTCCTGGCCACGAACTGGGGCCGAGACCTGGAGACGGTCGAAATGCTCATCGCCGCCGGAGCCGATGTGAACGACAGGACGGAGCGCGGTGAGGAGGTGCTGTTTTCGACGCTCTTCTACGGGATGCCCGAAATCATCGATGCTCTTCTAGAAGCCGGCGCCAGGCTGCCGGCAGACGAAGACGACCTGGGACGGTCCGTTTACCTGTCGGCCAGCAACGGGTACGAGGGCGTATTCCGTATGGCCGCCGCAGAAAATGAAGCCCGAGGCATCTCTTGGTGGGACAACGTGCCCATGCACGCCGCCGCTAGAGGCGGATCGGTGACGATCGGAGAAGCGCTGCTGGAGAAAGGTGTGGCCGCCAATGAGAAGAACATGTACGGCATAACACCCCTTCACGTCGCCGCTGAACACGGCAGGTTGGAGTTCGTCGAATTCCTGGTTGGAAGCGGCGGCGAGATGAACGAGCCAAGCGCGACGGGCAAAACACCGCTTCACTTCGCTCGGGAGAACGATCATGAAGACGTAGTTTCCCGCTTGCTCGCACTCGGAGCCTCCAGCACGCCGGCGGTCTTCCCCGAGCTTCGAGGCCCATGGCTGGGGCAGCAGGAGCCGGGCGATGCGCCTGAGCGCTTTGCGTTAGGCATCGTCTCGGGCCATTGGTTCAACTCGGAGCATTCACCGGCGGCATTCTCCCCCAACGGGACCGAGGTGTATTGGACGAAGGCGTTCCGTGGGCCGATTCTCTACTCGAAGCTGGAAAACGGCCTTTGGACTGCCCCGCAACGGGCACCGTTCGTTTCGGAATACGGCGACGGGGAACCGATCTTCTCTCCCGACGGCCGGCGTCTGTATTTCCTCTCGCAGCGACCGATGGAGACCGGTGTGGAACCGGGCAAGGAGAACATCTGGTACGTGGAGCGCGAGGGGGACGGCTGGTCGCAACCACGACCCGTCGACGCTGTCGTGAACGAGTACAGACACCACTGGCTGTTTTCGATCACGGATTCGGGCACGCTGTACTTCGCTTCTATCCGGGAGGACGGATACGGCCGGCACGACATCTATCGATCCCCAAGTGTGAACGGAGTACACCAGCCCCCCGAAAACCTCGGCCCTGCAATAAACACAGGTGAGACCGAGCACACTCCATATATCGCTCCAGACGAGAGCTACCTCATATTCTCCTCATCGGGCCACGGTCTCGAGGTGGGAACCAGCTTTCACTTTCTCATCAGCTACCGCTCACCGGACGGCGGATGGTCCACTCCGATCGCGCTCGACCACATCACGGCGTCGGTCGAGCAGCCACTCTGCCCGTTGGTTACCGCCGACGGAAGTTTCTTGTTCTTCATCGGGAGTGGAGACATCTGGTGGACGCGCGCTGACTTCATAGAGGAGCTAAGACCAAACTAGCTCTTGGGTCCGGTGAGACTTCGTGGCTGCGTGTCGGTACGATTAGCTTCCGAGGCGCGGCGCAACGATTGTAGCGAACGGGCCCAGGAGAGTTTAATGAGCGAAGACGTCTTCGAAGTCGATGTGCTTTGTGTGGGTGGTGGGATAGCCGGTTTGATGTCGGCGATCAGAGCGGCGGAGCTGGGAGCAAAGGTCGTGGTGGCGGAGAAGGGGAATGCGCGCTACAGCGGGTGCGGCCGATCGGGGAACGACCACTTCGAATCGTACATCCCGGAGGTTCACGGACCCGAGGTCGATTCGTTCATCGACGAGCTGCTCAAGACCGCAAAAGGCGAAATTCTCCTAGGGCGAGACATCTTCCGCGCGCAGTTCACCAGAACGCTCAGCATAGTGGAACTCTGGGACAAGTGGGGCATTCCCATGAAGTATCAGGGAGGGTGGGAGTTCGCGGGGCACTCGTTCCCGGGCCACACCATGACCCACATCAAGTATGAGGGCCGGTTCCAGAAGGATGTTCTCGTCAGAGAGGCGAAGAGCCGCGGTGTCGAGATCCTGAACCGAGTGATGGTGGTCGATCTGCTTCGGCACGGCGACCGCATCGTCGGCGCCATGGGCGTGCACACACGCGACGAAAGAGTCCTCGTCTTCAAGGCAAAGACAGTGGTACTTGCGACGGGCAAGTGCTCGCGGCTCTACCCGAGTCTAACGCCGGGATGGATGTTCAACGATCCCCACGGAGGCACCCAATCGGGAGATGGCCGCGCCATGGCGTTTCGGGCCGGCGCCGCATTGCAGAACGTCGAGATGCCACAGCGTCACATTGGCCCCAAGTACTTCGCCAAATTCGGGCAGGCCTCTTGGGTTGGAGTCTTGAAAGACGCCGAGGGTAGGCCGGCCGGCACATTCGCGACCAAACCGGACCGCAAGTACGGTGACATGATTTTGGAGGTCAACAAGTTGGTTGCGGAGCAGTACCACCAGGATGGCAAGGACCCTCTCTACATGGACTGCACCGACATGTCAGCCGAAGACTTCGAATACATGAATCATTGGATGGAGCATGAGGGCAACATCTCTCTGCTCGATCACATGAAGGACGAACAGATCGATATTCGCAAACACCCGATCGAGTTCGCTACCTACCCTCTCCGCGCGGGCGGCCTGGTCGTCGCCAACGAGAAGGCCGAAACGACGCTCGACGGTTTGTACGCGGCCGGCGACGAGTCGTTTGGCGACATCTCCGCCGCCGCTACGTTCGGCTGGATCTCGGGGGAGAATGCGGCGTCCACCGCCAAGGAGAAGCGGCACGCGGGGTTCGAAGATGTTGCCGCGAGAGTCACCGACCTGGAAGACCTCATCGAACGGATGAGAACGCGGCGGCACGGTCCCGACTGGAAAGAAACCAACATCGCCTTGCAGCAAGTTTTGAACGACTATGCCGGCATGGTGCGGAACGAAGCATTACTAGAGCAGGGGTTGGGCCACCTGCGGCGGATCAAGGAAAAGGTGGACCACGAATTGACCGCGCGGAACACGCATGAGCTATGGAGGTGTTTGGAGGTAAGAAACATGCTGCAGATCGGGGAATTAGTGTTCCTTTTAGCGCTGGACAGAAGGGAGACGCGAGGTCTCCATCGACGTCCCGACTATCCATTCACCGACCCGACACTCGACAGGGCTCATCTGGTCCGCTCCGCGGACGGTAGGCCGCGGATCGAATGGCACAGCTACGCGGGAGGTAGATGATGCCACCCATGATCGACGCCGACTTGTGCACCCGCTGCGGTATGTGTGTGGAGATCTGCAGTGAGGATGTCTTCTACGGATCGGAGGAAGGCGAGGTCCCGACCGTGACCTACCCGCAGGAGTGCGTGCACTTCAGCGGCTGTGTCTACGAGTGTCCGGAAGAGGCAATTAAACTGCGTATACCCCTTCCAATGCTGCTGGCATACAAGTCAACTCCGACCGGCCGCTAGCAAGTCGGCGGCGGCGAGACTCGATCGATGTCACAACCGGAGGCACAAAACGAGCGCGGCCGCGCACCTACGTTCCGCGAGGCGATCGCGACGGTAACGATCGTTGCTGCGATCGTGATCGTCTGCCTTCCGCTCCAATCGGGTCTTCAGGCGGTATTCCTGCCACTCACATTGGGTGTGGGGGTGGTGGGCGTGCTGAGTTTCTACCTCCGTCTGCCGTGGGCAAATTTCCAGGAGGGAGTGATTGATGGGGTGAGCAAGGTGGGCATCGCGGTGCTCATCCTGCTGCTGATAGGAGCGTTGGTGGGGGTGTGGATCCACGGAGGAGTCATTCCGACGCTCATCCACTACGGCCTGCGAATTCTCTCTCCCTCTCTGTTTCTCCCGAGTGCGTTTTTGGTCTGCGTGCTCATGTCACTCGTCATGGGCACCTCTTACGGAACGATCGGCACGGTCGGCATTGCGCTCGTCGGAGTGTCGGTAGCCCTCGGTGTGAACGTGGCCGCAACCGCCGGCGCAGTCTTGTGCGGCGCCTACTTCGGTGACAAGATGTCGCCGCTATCCGACACCACCAACATCGCCGCCGCCGTCGGCGAGGCAGACATCTTCCGGCACATCCACTCGATGATGTACACCACGATTCCCGCCGCAGTTATCACGCTCGTGCTCTTCTTCTTCATGAGCCGAAACGCGAGGATTGTGGAGTTGAATCAACTCCAACCCATGCTGGAGGGGATCGCGAGTCAGTGGAACGTCTCGTTTCTGCATCTCGTTCCAGTCTTGTTGATGTTGGGAATGGCGCTCCGCAAGGTCGGCACGTTGCTGCTGCTGTTCGTGAGTGTTGTGGTTGGCTTGGTTTGGGCCGCGGTGTTCCAAGATGGATCTCTGGCGTCTGTGTTCGTTTCCGCCACTACCGGCTTCAATAGCAGCTCGGGTGTCGCGACTGTGGATCAGGTATTGACCAGAGGTGGGATGACCTCAATGCAGGCTGTGGTTTTACTGATTCTCCTCGCGGGGGCACTCGGAGGGGCGCTGAATGCGACGGGCGTGTTCACCGTGATCGTCGAGGGTATGGCACACTGGATCACCACCACCGGAGGCTTGATCGCGGCGGTGCTGGGCTCGACGTATACCGTTATCCTGTTCACTGGCAACCAGGCCCTGGCCATCATACTGGCAGGTCAGGTGTTCCTACCCGTATTCAAGCATCGGGGCATCGACAGAGTGGTGCTCACCCGTTCACTGGAGGATTCGGGCACGCTCTCGGCTCCGCTGGTACCGTGGGGTGTGGCCGGGGGGGTGTGCTCGCAACTGCTTGGCGTGCCAACCTTGGACTACCTGCCCTACATGTGGCTCGCGTTCCTCGTGCCGGTGTTCTCGCTGCTGTACGCATTCACGGGGTTCGCGGTATGGAGGGTCGAGGGAAACAACTCGGGTGCCTCCAACACAACCCGCTCGCAGCGGTGAGATCCCACGAACCAGACTCGCCGTGCCCCGGAGTCTAGCAGGGTCTGGCGGTCGCATCCCCCCGCCTCCATATTCGCAGCAAATTCGCTTTCTACCCATCACCTTGCGAGATCCTGTCATGAAAAAGCCAGCTACGCTCTCAACGGCATTGTTCGTCACGGTCTTGACCTTCGCGGTCTCGACCGCCCTGCTCTTCGCCGCGCCGATGTCGGCGCAGCAGACATCCATCAACGAAGCGAGCCTTTCCGGCCTCGAGTTTCGGCCCATCGGACCGGCGCTCAACAGCGGCCGGATTGCCGACATAGCGATCCACCCTTACGACGAGAGCGTCATGTACGTGACGGTGGGCTCGGGCGGGGTATGGAAGACGGTCAACGCTGGCACCACGTGGGAGCCGATTTTCGACGGCGAGTCGTCGTACAGCATCGGCGCGGTGGCAATCGACCCGAGTGCCCCGGACGTCATCTGGGTCGGCACGGGCGAGGACGTGGGCGGCCGGCACGTCGGTTACGGTGACGGCATTTACAGGAGCACCGATGGGGGCCGGACCTGGCAGAACATGGGGCTCGAGGAATCGCAGCACCTGTCCACCATCATAGTGCATCCGGAGAACTCGGACGTGGTGTGGGTGGCGGCCCAGGGCCCGCTATGGACATCGGGCGACCAGCGGGGGCTTTACAAGACCACGGATGGTGGCGAGACGTGGCGGAAGGTGCTGGGTAACGATCAGTGGACGGGTGTTACCGACATCGTTTTCGATCCGCGCGACCCGGACCGGCTCTACGCCGCGACTTGGGACAGGCACCGCACCGTGGCGGCCTACATGGGCGGCGGTCCCGGATCCGGCATCTGGAAGAGCGAGGACGGCGGCGAGACGTGGGAGAAGCTCGAGACCGGGCTGCCGGGCGGTTCCCTTGGCAAGATCGGTCTAGCCATCTCGCCGCAGAAGCCGGATATCGTCTATGCGGCCATCGAAACCATTCGCACCGACGGCGGCGTCTGGATGTCTGAAGACCGGGGCGGGTCGTGGCGGAAGATGTCCGATGCAGTTTCGGGCGCCACTGGTCCCCACTACTACCAGGAGCTGTTTGCCTCGCCGCATAAATTCGGGCGTCTCTTCCTGGTGAGTGCCACCACCCTCGTGAGCGACGATCACTTTGCTACCTACGAGGGGCTCAACAACGAAAACAAGCATGGCGACGATCACGCCATCGCGTTCCGGAAGCACGACCCCGACTACATCATGGTCGGTTCTGACGGCGGGCTGTACGAGTCTTACGACGACATGAAGACATGGCGCTACATGGCCAACCTGCCGGTGATGCAGTACTACAAGATTGCCCTGGACGACTCCGGTCCATTCTACACCGTGTACGGCGGCACCCAGGACAACGGATCCAACGCCGGGCCCGCACGCACGCCGTTCGACCACGGGATCCGGAACACGGACTGGATCACGACACTGGGCGCTGACGGCCAGGACCAGGCCGTGGAGCCCGGCAACCCGAACATCCATTACGGCGAGTTTCAGCAGGGCGTTATGTGGCGGACCGACCGGATCACGGGCGAGGCGGTGTACATCCAACCCCAGGCCCGGGAGGGCGAGCCCCACGAGCGGTTCAACTGGGACACGCCCATCGAGGTCAGCTTCCACCAGCCGACCCGGATCTTCACCGCGTCGTACCGGGTTTGGCGGAGCGACAACCGAGGCGACAGTTGGACGCCCATCTCCGGCGACCTGACCCGGAGCCAGGAACGGATCGAGCTGCCCATCATGGGGCGCGTCCAGAGCTGGGACGCCGCCTGGGACGTGGGCGCCATGTCCAATTACAACACCATCACCTCCATCGGCGAGAGCCCGCTGGACGAGAACCTGATCTACGCCGGTACCGACGACGGCCTGTTGTCGGTCACGGAGGACGGCGGCATAGACTGGCGCCGGATCGAAGCGGGCGAGATGGCGAACGTGCCCAACATGGCCTTCGTGAACGACGTGAAGGCCAGCCACCACGACCCGAACACCGTGTTCGTGGCGCTCGACAATCACAAGAACGGCGACTTCTCGCCGTACCTGGTGAAGAGCACCGACCGGGGGCAAACGTGGACGTCGATCGCCGGTGACATCCCGGACCGGCACCTGGTCTGGCGGGTGGTCCAGGATCACGTGGACCCGGACCTACTCTTCGCCGCGACCGAGTTCGGCGTCTTCTTTACCGTGAACGGCGGTGACACCTGGACCGAGCTGCCCGGCACGCCCACGATCTCGTTCCGCGACATCGTGATCCAGCGCGAGCAGGAGGACGTGGTGGCCGCGTCGTTTGGGCGCGGGATCTTTGTCCTCGACGACTACACCCCGCTCAGGGATGGCGCCGACGGGCTCGCCGGCGAGGCGATGCTTTTCGACACGCGTCCGGCCCTCTGGTACGTGCCAAAGGACCTCCAGTACGACCAGGGAGCGGACCAGTGGATTGCCGAAAACCCGCTATTCGGTGCGGTGTTCACTTACTGGCTTGGGGACTCCTACGAGTCGTTGGAGGACGAGCGCAAGGCCCGGGAGGGGGATATTCCTGAGGGCCAGGACGTTGCGTTCCCCGGCTGGGACGCGCTGGAGGCCGAGATGCGCGAGCAAGGTCCCACGGTCCGGATTGTGATCCAGGATCAGAACGGGGTCTTCGTCAGCCGAGTGGACGGACCAGCGTCCGCAGGGGTCCACCGGGTTGCGTGGGACTTCGAACGTTCGTCCAAGGCTATGATTAGCCTGGAGGGCGATGGCGGGAACGGCGGCGGCTTCTGGGCGATGCCCGGCACCTACACGGCCACGCTGATCAAGATCGAGCAGGGTGAGGTCGCTGAGCTGGCCGGCCCGGTAGAGTTTGAGGTCGTGCCGGTATTCGAGGGCGCTCTGGAGCGAGTGCCGGCCAATGTCGTGGCCGCGTTCCGCGAAGAAGTAGAATCGTTCGCGCAGGATATGACGGAGACATCGAACCTACTCCAGGAGCAGATCCAGCTGGTCGAGGCGATGCAGACGGCGCTGAGCCGGTCGGATTCGCCAACTATGGAGTTGAACAGCCGGCTCTACCAGACACGGCTCGAGCTATTGGACCTGCGCGAACGGATGCGGGGCTCCGAGGCAAGGGGGGAGATCGGTGAGCGGAGTCCGCCGACGCCGGGCAGCAGGTTGTCAGTGGGATACAACGGGCTTAGCAGTACGTACGGGCCTACCGAGATGCACCGGCAGTCGGTCCAGGTCGGACGTGCCGAGTTCGCCCCAATCAAGTCCGAGATCGAACGATACGCCGAGCAGGTCGTGCCCGCTCTCGAGCGCGCCCTGGAGGCTACGGGCGCCCCGCCGATCGAGAGGAGGCGGGGAGGCTGAGACGGCGCATAACCAGATTCTTTGCGGTGATGGGCGTTGGTGCATGGCTCTGGGTTCCGGTGCATCATTGAGGCGATGCCCTGATCCGGAGTCGCCACCGATGAAGTATCCGAAACGGAGTCAATACAAGTACGCGAAATCGCCATACCGGATTCGCAATTGGGCTGAATACGAGGCGGGCCTGCGCAGACGCGGCGACGTCACCGTCTGGCTTTCCGACGACGCCATCAGCTCCTGGCGGGCACCAACCAGTGGCAGACCCGGCGGCCAATGCATCTACGGGAACATCGCGATTGAGGCTGCTCTGACGATCCGCATGGTCTTTCACCTTCCGCTCCGACAGACCGAAGGCTTCCTGCGATCGCTGGCAGACATGCTTGAGGTGGAAATCCCAATTCCCGACCACACGACACTGTCGCGGCGGGTCAAGACGCTCGGTGAGATCCCGTTTCGTGCGGTTGCGAGCCATCGGCCCATCCACCTGCTCATCGACAGCACGGGTCTCAGGATTCACGTCGGCAATCTGCGGAAGCCGCCTAAGAGAAGGGCATGGCGGAAGCTGCAGCTCGCGGTCGACGCGGCCACTGGTGAGATCGTTGCCTCGGATCTGACCAGTCGTCGAACGCATGATTGCACTCGGGTTCCTGTCTTGCTCGAACAGATCAACGGTCGAGTGACTTCCGTCTCTGCAGATGGTGCCTACGATACCGAGGGTGTTTACGAAGCCGCCCAGGCGCAGAGTGAGAAAGCAGCCGTGACTGTGCTCATCCCACCTGGACGCGACGCCCAACTGAGTCCAAGACCGTCGGCCGCGTTGAAGGAAAGGAATCGAAACATCCACTCCATCCGCGAGCTTGGTCGGCGCGAGTGGTACAAATGGTCCGGGTACAGCAAGCGCAGCATGGTAGAGAATACTGTCTACCGGTACAAGACGATCATCGGTCGAAGTATGCGAAGTCGAACCTTCGCTGGGCAGCGGGTTGAAGTACAGCTGGCGAGCAAGATCCTCAATACGATGACCCGCCTCGGGATGCCCGACAGCTATCGATTGGCGTGACGTCCACTAGGCAAACGGGGGATTCGTTTTGAACTCGGAGCCATGCAACAATGCCCTTCTGAGTGGTGATTTCTTTTGGAACCACACTTGGTTCGATCATTTTAATGTGCTGTTTGATCCCCTCCGCGAATACCCTGAGTTCCAAGAGTTGATCAGGCCGAAGGGGTAGGGCGATGGGGAACCGAGGGAGCGCACCCGCGAGCCAACAAAGAGGCGAGATCGTGGAGTCCGACACTGCTACCCGGGGTGACACCGGCCATGCTCACGGAACCGTTTGGAAGGCGCCCCATTTCGTTGTCCTGGTCGCCCTCTGGGTCCTGATCGTCGCAACGCTTCTCGTACTGCTCGCCCTGGGCGTCCGGCAGACGGGCGAGCACCAGGCCTTCCGCTGGACCCTTCAGGGGCTCTACGTGGCCAGCCTAGTGTGGTATCTGGCCCGCACAGGGCCGCCCGTGGCCCACCTTCCGGAGATCCCGTCCCTCATGCTCAAGCGCTGGAAAGGTGGGCGGTGGATCCCTGTGGTTCTCGTGGCGCTTCTCTTCCTCCTGGTGGTTGGGTCCAGCGACGGTGCTGACCTCGCTCTACTCCTCACTATCCCAGGCACGCTCTGGGTCCTAATAGCGTGGTGGAGGAAGATCCGCCTCGGCCTGATCGTTCAGGGATTGGCTCTGGCGGCCATCGCATTCTTAGGGGGCCTGCAGGTCTACCAGCAGGGGTTCATCGGTGACGTCGCCTACTTCCTGCTGGCGGGCATGACGGCGCCGATGTACGTGGCGGGGGCGCTCCTGGTGGGGCGAACGAAGGCGGGTGCCGTCCGACTCCCGGATGGCGTGCGCAATGCCCTGAAGGGTTTTCTGTGGGGGTGCCTGTTGTTCCTGCCCTTGGGTTTGTTCAACGCCGCCGACGGGTCCCCGGGGTCAGGGTTCGAGTGGGTCAACCAGTGGTGGATGACGCCTGTCCTGCCCTTCTTCTCAGGCGTGGCGGAGGAGACGCTCTGGCGCTTGCTCGTGCTGCCCCTGTGCTATCTGCTCCTCCGGCCCGCGTTTCCGAAGCAACCTGCGGTGCCTTTGGTCGCCGCCGTGCTCTTCAGCGCCATCGCTTTCGGTCTGGGACACGGCTACAATCTGGACCGACTCCTGACCACGGGTCTCATGTACGGCCTCGCGTTGGCGACGGTGTTCACGCGGCGCGACTATGAGCACGCTGTGGGCGCCCACTACATGGTGAACTTCATTCCGTGGGTGATGGTGTTTCTGGCGAATTGAGCTGGTAACTGCAGCCAAAGTGTAATCCGCCTCGCCATCGTATTTCTCTCCACATCCTTAAAGGGTGTGGTGAACCCGTTCAGGCTCGCATTCATCGATAGAGGTAGATACGGCCGGGTCTGTCTTGGGGTATGCAAAGTATGGCACCGACGCCCGAAATCCCTCGAAAAACGGACATAATGTCGATTGTCGCATCCCCCTGACTGGAAAGGGGTTCAGCGGTCGTAGGGCAGTGCGCTGCGTTCAAACGCGTGCTGTGGCGCGCGCCTACACAGCGCGCGCCTTTGTAGTGCTTCGAAGTCAGTCACCAAACGGCGTCGAGCGTACGCCCCGCACCCATCTCACGCTTCACTGTAGTACCAGAATCACTATCTCTTCCGCTTCGCCGGGACTCAAAGAGGGGAGTTTCGGTTTTCGTGGACGCTGACCAGCCTCGAGGCGGGCCCAATAACCGCGCGGCGGGACCGGTATTTTGAGGCGTTTGCATGCTTTGCCTAACCCGCGATCAGAGATAGCCCACTCATCTGCCAGTTTCGAAACGGGCTTGGACCAGACAAGTTTGAACAGCCGAGCTCGGTCCATCCGAATCTCGCCACCGCCCGGTGTCCTGTTCCCGATGTGAACGATGCGAGGCAGCGGTACTGCAGGTTTCGGTAGTTCGATCCCGAATTTGGTGAGAACCTCTCTTGAGCGCGTTGGCCGTGGTACGGTGTTCCGGCGCGACTTCTCGTCGGCCGGCGGTATGAAGCCCACTTCCTTCATACGAGCGCGGAATTTCGGAGTGCGCCCCAATTCCACGAGGATCTCCTTTGCACAATTGTCCTTCTCGGCAAATAGCTTGACCACATCTACGAAATCGCGATTGGGTAACTTGACCAAGGTCTGCCTGAGGTAGGCGATTTGTTCCTTCGACGCGGAATGCCACCGTGCTCCCACGTCAAAGAGCGAACGCAGCGGGTAGGTCGACCAGTAACCTCCAAAGTTGAACGACGCCGACTGCAATTGCCTTTGGATGATTACGCCAATGTCCTGTGGAGGTGCAGAGCGTGCGAGGAACTCAATAACCGCACTGCTATCGGTGGCGCCGTAAAGGTCGTCGAAGTCGTCCAGCGCCGGATCCGGGCCGAGTCGCTTGAGTAAGTCGACATGACCATGCGAGCAGGCTTCGTAGACTGCGCTCCAGCCAATGAACTTGTCCTCGTCGTCTTCAGAGTCATCTTCTTCGTGTGTCCCGGCATAGCGCAGGCTTGGTGCATCTGAGTGAGGGTCTGCCCCTGCCCACAGGCAGAGCTGCACACCTTTTGCATTACCCCTACCGGTGTGATGGACTAACGCGATGTTGAGCTCGGTCTGGTACGTCGGGTCCTGGTCCCTGTACCGTTTGGCAAAGCCGAACAGCGGCTTGTTGCTCGTGTGATATGCTAGCGCGCCCGCGAGATCGTGATTCGCCGTGAGGTCCACTCCTAGCTCGCGAAATTGCTCGAACAGGTTCGATTGGTATGTGTCGAATAGATCGTCGAGGCAGACACCATAATAGGAATTTCCATCGCCCCCTCCCAAGTATGCATGGCCGTAATTGGGGTGTCC
>CAZFHS010000009.1:0-132963 GCA_964518955.1 uncultured Gemmatimonadaceae bacterium
CGCTGTCGGAATGAACTTTCGGTCTTGTAGCGGGAAGTTGAACCTGCTGCCACGCATGTATCACTCCGGCGAAACGGAGGATCTGTCGTTCGTATTGCATACTGTCCGGTCACGGTTCCCAGACCGTACTCTTGGCGCGGTAGGAGTTTCGTTGGGCGGCAACGTCTTGCTCAAATTCCTTGGCGAATTGGGTGAGACTGGGAAGGGCATATTGACCGCGGCCGCGGCGGTCTCAGTGCCGTTCGATCTTTCGATTGGGGCCGACTACATGGAACGCGGTTTTTCGAAAGTGTACCGCTGGTCGTTGGTGGGGCGACTCAAGAGAAAGGTCAGGGCCAAAGCTGCGCTCCTCAGTGAGGTGATTGATGTGAGTCGTGCACTCGAGAGCCGCACGTTCCGTGAATTCGATGATGCATCAACCGCCCCGCTGCACGGGTTTCGCGACGCTGAGGACTACTACAGTCGATCGAGTTCCGCGGGTTTTCTCCATGGAATACGTGTGAGAACTTTGTTGATCCAATCCTTCGACGATCCTTTCCTGCCGGCGAGCGCCATTCCGGCCCAGGCTGCTGGCGTGAATCCCTCCCTGGCCTGTGCTTTCACGGAAAAGGGTGGACATGTTGGATTCGTCGAGGGAACACCCTGGCGGCCACGGTTTTGGGCGGAACAGACGGTGGCGAGCTTTTTGGCCCCTTTGTTCTCTCCGTCCTAGAGCAAAGTGGATTCGATTGTCGCACGAAAAAAAAGCGGGAGCATTTGCTCCCGCTTCTGTCTGCCCAGCAAGATTGGTGGTGCTCGTTACTTCGCAGCCACCGACACCTGACTCCAGGGTGTGTTGTGTCGGCGATTGTAACGTTGCACCGCGTCACGCGCCGCAGATATCCCAGAGATAACCTCACGCTGGAAGCTCTCAGGTATCTCGTTCGTTCCTATCTCGAGCGTTGCCGACGCCTGGAAGTCGTTCAGGAAACAGCGACGGTCTGATGCATTTCCCTTTGGCGTTACGAACATGCGGTTGTGCTCGACAACGATGTCGAGACGTACCGTGTCGCGCCAGCGGAATAGTGAGGCCACGACTTGTCCGTGTCCGATTCCGTCGGGGAAGCGCATAGGCGCCGCTAGTACTAGGTCCGTTCCATCTTCTACCGTTGCTTCAGGTGCGGCACCCGTAATGCGTTGGAGCAGATCCTCGACGGCCGGAACGAGGCTCTCGATCGTCTCTTCGAGATCCCGGCTCAGAACCGGGATTCTGCTTTCTGTACACCCGGTCATATCTGACTCCAGTTAAAGGTTGTCGCTCGAACCATCTGCATGGCTCCTCACACTCATTATGTGCCAGAAGCATGCCAATGTTCCTGTCAATCTAAGTGGCATCCGCAACTTCAAACAACTGCTGAGCTTACCCCATAATCGGCATTCTGACGCAGAACTGGAGTCATGGGTTTCTGCCAGACACCTGCAACGATGGCGGTCCTGATGTCGACGAGTGTCCTCTGTAGTGGACGTTTTCTGTCATTTCTGCAGTAGCGGCAGTAGTCGAACTTTCACCCACTACCGCGTGTCTCCGTTCACCCCTATGTTCCGCCGTCATGTCGGAACCAAAAACCCTAGGAAATCCATCCGACCAACTTGGGCGGCCTTTGGGAAGTCTACGTGTGTCGGTCACCGACAAGTGCAATATCCGTTGTCGATACTGCATGCCGGATGACGAATACGAGTGGCTCCCCCACGATTCGATACTTAGACTCGAAGAGGCGGCTCGTTTGGCGGGGATCTTTGCTGGTTTGGGTGTGAACAAGGTGAGATTGACCGGAGGAGAACCTCTGGTACGCCGTAATATCGTGCGGCTGATCAAATTGGTTTCGCAGGATCCGAGGATAGGAGACATCGCGCTCACGACCAACGGCGTGTTGTTGGACCGCCATGCGGAGTCTCTGCGGGCGGCCGGGCTTGGCCGAGTGACCGTGAGTTTGGATACACTCAGGCCCGATCGATACCAAGACTTCACGAGGAGCCCACGCCACGGAAACGTCCTTGCCGGCATTGATTCGCTGAACGAAGCCGGATTTCCGGGCACGAAGTTGAATGCAGTGGTGATCCGTGGGTACAACGACGACGAACTCGTTGACCTGTTGGAGTTTGCAAGAAACAAGGAGATCGAGCTCCGGTTCATCGAATACATGGATGTGGGTGGAGCCACCCAGTGGTCAATGGATGACGTTGTGACAAAGTCTGAAATCATTGACCGCGTGGAAGCGCACTACGGGTCAATTCGACCGAAGACACCAGACAGCGAATATGCTCGGCGGGCGCCGGCAACTCGGTTCACCTTGCCTGATGGGATGACATTCGGTATCGTCGCCTCTACAACGCAACCGTTTTGTGAACAGTGTGACAGAAGCCGCCTCACGGCCGACGGGATGTGGTTCCAGTGTTTGTATGCACTGGAGGGCATCAACCTGAGAGATCACCTGCGGTCGTCGCCGGACGACGCGACTGTGGGTGCCGTGATCGAATCCGCGTGGTCGCAACGCAAGGACCGGGGGGCGGAAGAGCGGTTTCTGATCCCGAACCGAGGTGCATTCAGGCGCTCGGCGGCACGCTGTCCCGGGCCGCATCATGAGATGCACGCCAGGGGAGGCTGAGGCGGGAGCTCACCACAAACGATCGACGAGGGGTCACCTCATGCACATCAGACCGTTGTTGCTCGTGTCACTTGTCGGAGTTTCTGCGGCATGCTCGAACAAACCTCCACCGGACTACGCACCCGATCCGGGGCTGGTGGCCAGGATAACTGAAATCCGCATGCATATCACCGATGGACGCGTCTGCCCAGGCAACACAATCAGAGCGACCTACGAGGCGGTACTCGACGACGGCGCAATCATTCCGTTTGCGACGCGTTATGACGACGACTATCCACCGCCGCTGCACATGATGTTTTTGAGTAGGCACAGTCCCGAGGCAACTCCCAGAAACGACGGTAGTTGGGCCACGCACCGCGATCCGCTCGTGAGTGTCCTGAACGGGTTCCGTCTCAATGCCTACATGCGTGCCAACCCTTCCCTGAGTGTCTCTCAGGTGGTTGAACCTGCATACACATGTCAAAGGAACGCATTCTCGTTCCAGGGCCAGCGCGGGAGCAGAGGTCAGATTGGCCGGCCGGGTCCTGACGTAACGGTTCGGCTTGGCATCCTGAGCTCGCCCTTTTACGAGGAGTTGCTGGTTGCTGGTGTCGAGGTTGGACAAGCTCCGCCGTTTTACGTGTTTGCTGATGCCAGCTACATGCCGCACGCCGATTGGCTGATCGTGGAGACGGTTGGTGGACCCGGGGGAATGGGTGTCGCGGGCACGCAAGGCGCAGACGGTGCGAAAGGCACGGACGGGTGCCCGGCTGGGACCGGAGGTGCTGGTGGGGCGGGAGGGAATGGGGGACCGGGTGGCGCTGGAGGCCCGGGAGGCCACATCACGATAATGGTGCCCGAAGATCAACCTCTCCTGGCGGGGCTCGCTGAGGCATACAGCCACGCCGGACCCGGTGGCAAGGGCGGGCCTGCGGGCGAGGGCGGTGCAGGTGGCGAAGGTGGCCAGGGGACCTCTGGGACTCAGAGATGTCCGAACGGAGCCGCCGGCGCAGCCGGTGCAGACGGAGCTGCAGGTGTCGATGGCCCGGACGGTCAGCCGGGAACCCGACCTCAGGTGCTCACGGTCGCGCCGGATCAGATCTTTAGGGATCCGCGGATAGGGATGTTGTTGGACTATTACTATGGGGGAGAGAGGTAGGAGGGAGTAAGAGAGCAACGAGCAACGAGCAGGGTGCAACGTTGCTCGCTGCCCGTTGCTCGTTGAACGCAGGCGCTCGCCCCGCCCTACTCCGCCCCCTTACTCTTCTTGCCCTTCCTCGGCCTCAGTGCCGGATAACCCTCTGCTCCGCAGTGCGGACAGCGTTGGTCCATGATCTGGATCTCCTTTTCACAGATGCCGCATACAGGTGAACTTGGATCTGCGCATCTAACTCCTTGAGCTTCAGGCATTTCGTGCCCACAGCTGCAGCGCACAGCGAGTGGATCCAGCTGAATCCCGCACTCGGGACACATTCGGTTCATCTGCTTACTCCTAGGCACCGTGGCTGGCTGGCGCTTGCCCTCTCCAACGGTGGCCCGCTAGATTTTTTCGTGGTGTTGGTGGCGCCAAGCCTATTGGCGCCCCTTCATTTTTTTTGTGTTGCCCCGAGGGGACAATGAACGTTTCCAAACCGATGATGCTCAAGATGCTCGCGAGAGGTACGTGGAACTGGTGGCGCAAGTACCCTCTCTCGGTCTCTTTTGAGATAACTCATTCTTGCACTGCCAACTGCTGGCACTGCAATCTGGGCGGTCCGATCAAAGAGACACGCCTCGAGCCTGAAGAATACGCTGCGATATGTCGTGAACTCAACCCTGTGGTTTCTCACCTCTCGGGCGGTGAGCCGCTAGCGCGCAAGGATGTTTACGAGATTCTGAGAGCCATGTCCAAACCCGGAGTCCTGCCGTTGATGGTTGTGGTGTCGAACGCATCACAGCTCACGCCAGAACGGTTTCTGAAATTAAAGAGTGCGGGCATGGACCAGCTGTCACTGTCAATCGACTTTCCTGACGACCGGCACAGCGATTTCCGACGAATTCCCGGCCTGTTCGAACGCATGAGCGAGGTTGTGCCGGAGTGCACCAGGATTGGTGACGAGGACGATGTCTCGCTCAACTGCTGCATCACTGCCTGGAACTTCAAGGAGCTGCCGGAACTCGTCAAATTGGCCGAGAGTTGGGGTGTAGCCATCAACTTCTCCGCGTACTCTGCGATGCGTACGGATGAGCCGGAGGGGCTGGTAGGGAACAACGGGGCCAAAGATGAACTGAAGCGCTCGATCGAGGCGGTGATCGACCTCAAACGGGCGGGCAAGCCCGTGTATACTGGCGAGGGCGCTCTGTGGAAGTACTACGAGTTTCTCATTTCGGGATACAAACCTGGCTGTCAGGCTGGCAAGAAGTTTGTTGTCATCAACCCTGATGGCAGGCTCACACCGTGTGCTGCGGTGATGGCCTATTTTGACGACCACCGCACGATGCAGCGCGAGTTTTCCGTCCACAATGCCTGTGGGTCATGTTACATCAGCACTCGCGCTTCGGCAGAGAAGTCAAAGGGCGAGATGATCATGGATCATAAGGAGTACCTTCTCCGTCTACTTCCCTGGAAATAGGCTCCCGTTCGTCTTCGATCTGCTCGTCGGCGCCATCAATAACGGTGTCGGAGAGCAGTTTCTTTCCGTGAAGAAGCTTGTAGGCAATTACAAACGCTGCTGTGCCGAAGATCACGCCCACCAACACTAGGGTCGGGATTCGGAATATCGAACCCAGCCAGGCGTAGGCAAAAAGCCGTGGGAACCGTCCGATCGCGGTAGCTGTCATGAACGTCCGCACCGGGTACCCGTCGATTATCGCGAGCGTTCGTATCGCCCAAAACGGCATTGGGGTGAATGCGAAGAAGATGACGGTTCCAAATGGAGCAAAGGCAAAGTACTTGAGGCTCCTCTGAATCCAGCGGTGCTCCCTGAGGCCCTTGAGCGCTTTTCGTCCCAAAACCCATGCGTAGGCGTGCCAGTTGATGTACTCCATGTACATGTAGGCGCAGAGGGCTACCAGCGTTACCAAAATTGCCTTCTCGTACTTGGCCGCTTCCATGATCAACGGTTCGAAAGCCGCAGGTATGATCGGGCTGAGAGGGCTATTGGCCGGGATCGACAGAACAGCGAGCCACACGAGCGGTATCGCTCTCGGATACACGATGATAATGGGGATTCCCATCAGGGCCGCGACGCCGGCCGACCTGATCATGAGGTCCCAGCGTTTTTCCCCGCCACCCCGACGTTTCGTGAAGAACCGTACTCCCCGCAACAGCCGATCCATCATTCGTCCCTATCCACGGGGCGGCGCTGCTGCTTCTGCGCTCCCCGCTTTCGTTTGTCCTCGAGTCGTTTCCTGTTTGCGGACGCTGGTGGCTTAGTCTTCCTCCTAGGTTTCGGAGTTTTCAGCGCCTCTCTGACCAACTCGTTAAGCCGCTCCACGGCGGCTTCGCGGTTTCGGAGCTGACTGCGACGTTCGTCCGCAACCACCCTCAAGAACCCCTTGGAGTCGATTCTCGACGTGAGTTTCTCGAGCAGGCGCTCACGTTCAGCCTCAGTGATGCTTGGGCTTTCGGTAACCTGCCAGCGTACCTCGACTTTGGTCGACGATTGGTTCACGTGCTGGCCGCCTGGTCCACCGGCGCGGCTGGCCCGGAAACTGAGCTCGGAGTCGGGTATACGAAACGACATGGCAAAACAAGATAAGCCTCAATACGCAAGTTGCCCCCATCGCGATTCGCGATAGGGGCAACGAGTGGCGAACTCCGCAGTCCTAGGCCAACTGCCTCAGAACGTACTGAAGAATCCCGCCGTGCTTGAAGTACTCGACGTCTACCGGCGTGTCGAGTCGCACGAGAACTTCGAATTCCGCAACAAATCCGTCCTCACGCTTGGCCGTGACGTGCAGGTTGCAGCTCGGAGTGAGCCCCTCGGCGATGCCGCCGATCTCGAAGACCTCGGTGCCATCCAATCCCAGCGAATCGGCGTTCTGGCCGTCGAGGAATTGGAGCGGGAGCACGCCCATTCCCACGAGATTGCTGCGGTGTATCCGCTCGTAGCTTTGTGTGAGCACTGCCCTGATCCCCAGAAGACCGGTACCCTTTGCTGCCCAGTCGCGTGAACTTCCTGTTCCGTACTCCTTGCCCGCGAGAATCAGAAGCGGCGTGTTGGATTGACCGTACTTCTGCGCCGCATCGTAGATGCTCATCTCCTCGCCGGACGGTACGTGCAGCGTCCAGTTGCCTTCTGTGCCCTCCACGAGCCTGTTTTTGATGCGGATGTTTCCGAAAGTGCCTCGCATCATTACTTCGTGGTTGCCGCGGCGGGAGCCAAACGTATTGAAATCCACACGCTCCACGTTTTGGTCGAACAGCCACCTCTCTGCAGGGCTCTGTTTTGGAATGGCGCCGGCAGGGGAGATATGGTCGGTCGTGACCGTGTCTCCGAGCCACGCCAAGACCCTGCCGTTTTCTATGTTGGTCACTGGAGCTGGATCTCTGCTCATACCCTGGAAGAAGGGCGGGTTGGCTATGTAGGTCGACGATGCGTTCCATGCGAACCTGCCATCTTCGGTCGTGGTGACAGGAATGCTCTGCCAGGTCTCATCACCCTCGAACACGCCCGCATACTCGGTCTCGAACGATTCTGGTGTGAATGCCTTCTCCAGCGTCTCTTGGACTTCCTCGGCACACGGCCAAATGTCCTTGAGGAAAACGGCGTTGCCGGCCTGATCGTACCCGAGAGGCTCCGTGGTGATATCGAGGTCCATTCGGCCCGCAATGGCGTAGGCGACGACCAGCATCGGCGAGGCGAGGTAGTTTGCCCGCACCAACGCATGTACACGAGCCTCGAAGTTCCTGTTGCCGGAGAGGACTGATGCGACCACGAGATCGTTGTCCTCGATGGCGGCCGCAATCGGATCAGCTAACGGCCCGCTGTTTCCGATACACGTCGTACATCCATACCCGACTACGTGGAAGCCTAGGGCTTCGAGATCCCCAAGGAGTCCAGCGGCTTTCAGATAGTTGGTTACCACCTTCGATCCGGGAGCCAGGCTCGTCTTCACCCAGGGTTTCCTGTTCAAGCCCTTCGCGGCAGCATTTCTGGCGACCAATCCCGCGCCGATCATTACGGATGGGTTGGACGTGTTTGTGCAACTTGTAATCGCCGCGATCACTACGGATCCGTCGAAGAGTTCGAACCGTTCTCCTTCGTGCTGCACCTCGACGACGGGGGATGCGCCTTGGGTCGTTGCCCTATCAGCTCCTGCTGGCACGAGGCTCGGAGCTGCTTCAGCGAATGCCTCTTTTGCGTCGGCCAATGGAATTCGATCCTGTGGACGCCGCGGCCCAGATATGCATGGCTCTACCGAACCGATATCCAACTCCAGAGTGCTGGAAAACACCGGCTTCGGTGCGTCCGGGGTACGGAACAGATCCAAGGCCTTCGTTACCTTTTCCACTCGTTCCACGAGCTCTGCGGGTCTGCCGGTGCGCTCGAGGTAGCGCAGAGTTTCCGAATCGACCGGGAAGAAGCCGATCGTCGCACCGTACTCCGGTCCCATGTTGGCAATTGTTGCCCGATCCGCCAAGCTCAGACCGTCTACGCCGGGGCCGTAAAACTCCACGAAACGCCCTACCACACCATGCTCTCGGAGCATCTGAACGATCGTGAGTACTAAGTCGGTTGCAGTTGCTCCGGCCGGCAGTTGACCGTCCAGACGCATGCCAACCACCTCGGGAAGCTGCATGAAGTAGGGCTGGCCGAGCATTACCGCTTCGGCTTCGATGCCGCCAACCCCCCAGCCCACGATCCCCAGACCGTTGATCATCGTGGTGTGCGAATCCGTTCCAACGACCGTATCTGGAAACGCGACGCGGGCGCCGTTCTGCTTGTTCTGCCGCACGACGCTCGCGAGGTATTCGATATTCACCTGGTGGATGATGCCGGTGCCAGGGGGTACGACTCGAAAGTTTCGGAACGCCTGTTGTCCCCACCGCAACAGCTCGTACCGCTCCCTGTTGCGCTCCATTTCCATCGCGACGTTCTTGTTGAACGCCTCGGGCGATCCGAAGTGATCTACCTGCACCGAGTGGTCGATCACCAGGTCGGTGGGCACCAGCGGGTTGATTTTATCCGGATCGCCACCCAGCTCGACGATCGCGTCGCGCATTGCGGCGAGATCAACGACTGCAGGTACACCGGTGAAGTCCTGTAGTACCACGCGACCCGGCATGAAGGGGACTTCCTTCCCTTGCTCGGGCTGCGGCTTCCAACCGGTTACGGTCTTCACGTGCTCGTCGGTGACGACTCCGTTTCCGTGATGGCGGAGGACGTTTTCGAGGAGCACACGAATGGAATAGGGGAGCTTGTCCAGGTCCACCAAACCTGACTCGGCGAGCGGCCGAAGACGGTAGACGTTGGTATCTCCGTCGGACAGTTGAATCGTCGTGCGAGAGTTGTACTGGTCGGTCATATTCTTGAACCCGACGACCGCTGCAATAAAGCACAGTCGTCCTTCTGTAATAGGGTGAGGAACGAGTTTTCGACGATGGTAATAAAGCCAACGGGATGACCCATTGGCAATATGGCTTTGTGTACCACGGGATTATACTAATTGCGCCAAGTGAACGAGGTGTGCCGCACCTCGTTCACCCTCTACCTGCATCAAGAACGGAGAACAAACATGTCCCAAGCCGTCGTCTCCAGTTCGGAGGCTCTGGATCAACTGTGCGTGGACACCATACGTCTATTGTCCGTCGACATGGTACAAAAGGCGAATTCTGGGCACCCCGGAGCACCGATGGGGCAGGCGCCATTGGGTTATCTGCTTTGGGCCAAACATCTGCGGCACAACCCGGCCAATCCGGATTGGCCCGGGCGCGATCGGTTCGTCTTGTCGGGGGGGCATGCTTCGGCACTGCTGTACAGCCTGCTTCATCTATTCGGCTACGACCTCTCGTTGGAAGATTTGAAGGCGTTTCGCCAATGGGGCAGCCAGACTCCAGGACACCCCGAGTGCGGACATCCCGTCGGCACGGAGACGACCACTGGGCCGCTTGGGCAGGGCGTAGCGAATGCCGTGGGAATGGCGATCGCTCAGGCTCATCTCGAGGCTGAGTTTGGCAGAGAAGGGCATTCACTGTTCGAGCACCGCACCTACTTCATAGCCGGTGACGGGGATCTGATGGAGGGCGTTTCTCACGAAGCGGCCTCGCTGGCGGGAAATTTGAAACTCCGCAACCTGATCGGCTTCTATGACGACAACGCGATCACGATCGACGGAGCGGCGAGCCTCACCGTTACAGACGATGCCAAACAACGCTTCGAGTCGTATGGGTGGGACGTGCACGTGATCGATGACGGCAACGATCTGGCTGCCATAGACGCCGCCATAGAATCGGCCAAAGGAACCGACAAACCGTCGCTGATCATCGTCCGCACGGAAATCGGTTACGGTAGCCCGAACAAGCAGGGGAAGGCTGCCGCGCACGGTGCTCCGCTCGGTGAGGATGAGGTAGAGCTCACGAAGGAGAACTTGGGGTGGGCACACACAGACCCATTCATCGTTCCGGATGACACCCGCGAGGTTTGGGATGCAGTGGTGCAGAGGGGCAGAGAAGCAGACGCAGGGTGGCAGGCGGAGTATGAAGCATACGCTGCTGCATTCCCCGAACTCGCCGCGGAGTTCACGCGGCGTCTGAATGGTGAGCTGCCGTCGGGCTGGGAAACGGCTATTCCGGATTTCTCATCCGAGGCCGCAATGGCCACACGTGGCGCTTCCGGGAAGGCCCTGAATGCAATCGCCGACGTGGTTCCAGACCTCATTGGAGGGTCTGCCGACCTAGCTGCTTCCAACCTCACGATGATCAAGTCTTCGGAGCAGTTCACATCCGACAACCCATCGGGCCGCAACATCTATTTCGGCGTTCGCGAACATGCGATGGGGTCTGTGATGAACGGAATGGCCCTACACGGCTGCGTGCTGCCGTACGGCGGCACCTTCCTGGTGTTCTCCGACTACATGAGGCCCGCGATCCGGCTCGCCGCCATGATGGGACTCCACGTTGTATACGTCTACACTCACGATTCGATTGGGCTTGGCGAAGACGGCCCGACTCATCAGCCGGTCGAGATGCTCTCTGTTCTCCGAGCGATTCCCAACATGACGGTCATCCGGCCAGCTGACGCTGTGGAAACTGCTGACGCATGGCGAGTGGCAATGGAACGCAGGGGAGGGCCGGTGGCGCTGGTGCTGACGCGTCAGAAGTTGTCTCCGCTCGATCGCACTGGCCTCGATTCGGATAAGATCGGTGTGGCTAGGGGAGCCTATGTGCTCGCAGAAGCGGATGGCGGGGCGCCTGAGGCCTTGTTGATCGCCACCGGTTCAGAAGTAGAGATCGCACTCGAGGCCCGAGAGAAACTGCAGGGAGCTGGCATTCCGGTCCGCGTAGTCAATATGCCTTGTGCTGAGGTGTTTGCGGAGCAGGAAACGTCGTATCGCGATGAGGTTCTTCCGCAGGACGTCCGCGTCCGCGTCGCAATCGAAGCGGCTCACCCGATGTCATGGCATCGCTGGGTTGGTCTGGATGGCGATGTGGTCGGGATGGAGCGATTCGGAGCTTCGGCGCCATACGAGCGGCTGTACCAGGAGTTCGGCATCACCGCCGACGAAGCCGTTGCTCGCGTGCTAGCGCTGTTGGACCGATAACCCGATTCGCCTTCCCAGCAGACAGGGGACTACAGATGAGTGATACAGGAATCGACTTCGACGCCCAGAAGCGAGAAGCAGGAGCGCGCGCGGCACGTCTCGTGGCCTCGGGGATGATCGTTGGATTGGGTACGGGGTCGACCGCCAACCACGCGACGAAAGCAATAGCTAGTGCATTGAAGAGTGGCGACCTCGAGGACATCCGGTGCGTAGCGACATCGAGACGCACCGAAAGCCTAGCGCTCGAACTCGGCATTCCGATTATCTCTCTGGAAGAGGTCCAGCAGATCGACATGACCATCGACGGTGCGGACGAGGTCGATCCAGCCGGCGACCTGATCAAGGGTGGCGGTGGAGCGTTGCTTCGTGAGAAGATCGTAGCGGTGGCGACCAAGCAGTACGTGATCATCGTGGATGAGACCAAGATGGTGGATCGGCTCGGCGTGGAATTCCCGCTACCCGTCGAAGTCGTGAAGTTTGGTTGGAGAACTCTCGAAGCACCTATTCGTGAGCTGGGTGCCGAACCCGTGATGAGACACGAGTCAGCAGGGACCCCCTTCCAAACCGCATCGGGCAATTACATTTTGGATTGCCATTTTGAGGCAGGCATCGCAGATACGGCGGCGATGCAGCAGGCGTTGATTAGCATGGTCGGAGTGGTGGAGACAGGGTTGTTCGTCGGGATGAAGCCGGAGGTGATTGTGGGGAGAGGGTAAGGGGAGGGAGGGTGCCCGTTCGGCTCACGGCCCCTCTCCTTCTTCTCCCTTTCCTCCCTCCTCTCTTGACATCCCTAGTACCAACTACGAGACTCGCCAAGAACAGACATGAATGAGCCCCCGAGCCAAGGAGCCTCCAGTGATTAATCGTCGTGATTTCCTGAATACCATGGCGGGTACGGCGGCGATAGCCCCACCCGTGTTTCGCAATGATGGCCTAGAGAGAATACTCGCTGCGTCGGAAAAGGTGAGTGACAAGACGCCCCAGGAAGTCGCCGCCGATGAGAACTTCTGGTTTGCCGTGCAGCAGGCATTCATGGTCGACCGTAGCATCGTGAACCTGAACAACGGTGGGGTGTGCCCGAACCCAAAGGTGGTTCATGATGCACTCGTGCGGTACCTGACGATGGAGAACATGAACCCAGTGCATTACATGTGGAGAGTGTTGGAGCCACAGGTCGAGGCTGTAAGAACGCAACTCGCGCGGATGTTCGGCTGCGATCGAGAAGAACTTGCGATCACTCGGAATGCCAGTGAAGCCCTCGAGAATGCTCAGTTCGGTCTCGATCTAGAACGCGGAGACGAGGTTCTGACGACAGACCAGGATTATGGGCGCATGCTCACCACGTGGGACCAGCGGGTGCGCCGGGACGGAATCACGGTCAAGATGGTCTCGTTCCCGACTCCCGCGCCGAGTCTCGAGTATCTGAGGGACATGTTCGAGCAGGCGATAACGCCGCGGACAAAAGTGATTCATATGTGTCATATCACCAACCTGTCTGGCCAGATATTTCCGGTTGGAGCTATCAGCAGTATGGCACGCGAGCGAGGAATTACGACTATCGTGGACGGTGCACACGCCTTCGCCCATTTCCCTTTCACGTATCAAGATCTCGAGTGCGACTTCTATGGCTGCTCGCTTCACAAATGGCTATTGGCACCGCGCGGTACAGGATTCCTGTTTGTCCGTAAGGAGAAAATCGAAAGCACCTGGCCGCTCATGGCGGCCAGAGAGCATCAGAACAACAACATTCGCAAGTTCGAAGAAATCGGAACACATCCCGCCTCGACTCACAATGCGATTGCTGAGGCTATCACATTCCATCAGGGCATTGGAATCGATCGTAAGTTTGCGCGACTGCGGTTCTTGAGGGATCGGTGGATGCGGCGGCTCGAAGGTCAACCTGGTGTGGTCCTTCATACCAGCTTTGACCCATCGATGGCAGGAGGCCTGGCGAACGTCGGTCTCGAAGGGATCGCGCCTGGCGATCTGCGAGATCACATGTGGGACAAGCACCGCATCTTCGTCGTCGCGATCGGTCACCCAGACTGCACGGGACTTCGCATCACACCGAACGTCTACACGACGCTGGACGAGGTAGATCGGTTTGCTGAGGCGATGGAGGATGTGATCGTAAACGGGCTGCCATAGCAGCCCCACTGCTCGGCTGCACATGCCGGTAGGCCCCTCGCGCGCTGTTCGTTCGTGGGAACATATTGGCATGACCTAAACAGGCTGCCCGTTTACCACGAACGACGTTCGCGGGCAGACCGAGCGATCCTAAGTCGCCCAGCCGCTTACTAATGCGCGCTATGGGGCCACCGGCATGCTGCGCTCTATCCCCACATCAGACTAATGCGCCCGTGTTGCTGTGGAAGCTGGGGACAAAACTCCGCGGAGTTCCGCGTCTAGTTCATCTCATCTCTCCAAACCGATCATGCCGTGGAAAAACGCTGATGGACGCGGACACCAGTTTGAATCGCGTGATCGGGCAATGCCTGTATATTTCCCGAGCAGGACGTGCCGGGTGTCCGGGCGCATGAGAGAACGAGTCAGTTCATGAGGATCAACGACGTGAAAGACTACAAGAAGCGTGATATCGACGGCAAAGAACTGAAGCCCGAGACTCTGATGATGAGTTATGGGTACGATCCGAAGCTGTCCGAGGGGGCGGTTAAGGTCCCGATATTCCAGACATCGACGTTTGCGTTCGAGAATGCAGAAGAGGGCAAGGCCTTCTTCGAGATTGCCTACGGGCTGCGAGAGCAAGGGCCCTCCGAGGCATACGGCCTCATCTATAGTCGGCTCAACAATCCCGACCTCGAGGTGCTGGAAGATCGGCTCACTCTGTGGGATGGCGCCGAGGCTGCCGCGGCGTTCCAGAGCGGTATGGCTGCAATAGCTACGACTCTGCTTTCGTTCGTCAGGCCGGGCGACGCGCTCATCCTGAGCGAACCGCTCTATGGCGGATCAGATTACCTGATCAAGAACGTCTTGCCTGAGTTTGGGGTGACGCCGGTGAGCTTTGTAGCTGGTCAGCCCATGTCTGAGGTTGAGCAGTCGATCCGCGATCAGGTTGGCGATAAGCGAGTTAGTGCCGCGATAATCGAAACGCCCTCGAATCCAACCAATGCGCTGGTCGATATTTCCGGACTCGCCGACATCGTGCATTCGTTCGGCACTGACGACCACAAACCGGTCCTCATAGTGGACAACACTTTTCTAGGTCCTGTGTTTCAGCATCCGCTGAAGCACGGCGCGGACATCGTGTTGTATTCAGCCACCAAGTTCATCGGCGGTCACAGCGACTTGATCGCCGGTGCTGCGCTCGGCAGCGAAGAACTCATGGCCAAGGTGAAGGCGCTACGCACTTTCATGGGAACGATGGCGGACCCGTGGACCGGATGGTTGCTCATGCGCAGCCTCGAGACACTGCACATGCGGATGAAGACGCAGATGAAGAACGCGCAGCGTGTGGCGGACTTCCTGGCCCAACATCCCAAGGTGAAGAAGGTCCATTACATGGGGCTGATGCGCGAGGATGATCCGATGTACGAGGTATATAGGCGTCAGTGCTCGGCGCCAGGCTCATTGATCGCTTTCGAAGTTCAGGGTGGCGAAAAGGAGGCGTTCAGGTTCCTCAACTCACTCCAGATCGCCAAGCTAGCGGTTAGCCTCGGTGGGACAGAGTCTCTTGTTGAGCATCCGGGTTCGATGACGCATTCGGACATTCCGCCCGAAGATCAACGGCGGATGGGAATCACTCCGGGGCTGGTGAGGATGTCGGTCGGAGTGGAGCACCATGAAGATTTGATCTTGGATCTGGAGAGGGCACTGGGGGAGGTGTAACAGAAGGCGGTACGGCGGTAGGGCGTTCTATCTGCGTGCTGCCCTGAGGGTTGCCAGTGCTGTTCGCACGCCTCGAGTGAACGATTGTCCTTTCGCCAGCGTTTCGGCGGAGTAGCTCACTCGGCTTGGGACCTGGACGATTCGCCACCCACGTTGGGTCGCCTCCTTTACAATCTCGGTGCAGAACTCAAAACCGTTCGCCGAAATCTCCAGCTCTTTGATGGCGCGCGGGCCAAATGCCTTGAGCCCGCATTGACTGTCGGCCACCCAAACCCCTGTAGCGAGAAATGTGACGACGTTGGCGCACCAGTTGAAGACGCGACGCGATCTGGGAATCTCATTCGGTCGGCCGAATCGGTTCGCGAACACGATATCGGCCCCGCCTTCGCACAACGGAGTCAGGAGCGCTGGAATGTCTGACGGATCGTGTTGCCCGTCTCCATCGAGTGTGACAACGGCCGTTGCGCCCAATAATTGAGCTGCGACCAACCCAGTCTTCGTTGCAGCCCCCGGGCCTTGGTTGTTCTCGTGCGTCACTACTTGTGCACCGGCCCGCGTGGCTGCCGACCCCGTACCGTCTCTTGATCCGTCGTCCACGACAATCACGCGGTCTGCGTATCCACTGGCAGCCGCAACCACGTCCGCTATTGTGGCAATCTCGTCGTACGCCGGGATAACCGCTACGATCATCGACTCATCGATCTACGGGAGAAGCAGGAAGGCCACACGGCTTTGAGGATCGTTTATCACGGTCACCACTCCTGTCCGAGGGTCGTTGGCAAACTCGACGAAGGCGTTCACCTTCTGATGCAGCGATCCGTTTGGGTCGCGTTCTATTGATGGTGTGCCGGTATCAAAGATGATGCTGTTGAATCCGAGTGCCTGCAACCGCCTGAGTGTGAGTGGCGCATCTCCCTCTTGGTGGAGGCAGTTGAAGAAGCCGAGCTGGTTGTCGGCGATTCCCAAATGCTGCGGCCCGTCCGCAAGGAAGTAAGGGATAAACGTGCCTACTTGATAGAGGTACGGGCGCTCGGGCCTTTCGGAAGCATGTTCCAAGACCATCTCTTTGATGGTGCCGTAGCTTGGCGCCAGAACTTCCTGCATTGCCGCTGCCGATTGCTTTCCCAGTGCGTAGTCTAGCATGACACGCTCACCTGCGAACTGATTGAACCGTGTCGCCAGGGCCACGGTGATAGAGAGAGCCACGAACGAAGCGGCCGCGATTCGTATCGGCCGCCACGTACACTCCGAAATCAACAGTTCCAGTCCAAGCAATAATCCAAGCAGCGTTCCGATGCCGTACCATGGTACCCCGTTTCCGAGGAACGTCCACGACACCAGCAACAGGCCGGTGAACAAAGCAAGCGAGCGTGCCCAACGCGCCTCCTGTTTCCAGAATGCAGGTAACAACAAGACAAATGGGGCAAGCAGTATCGCAGGGAACATGGTCACGTAGAAACCGCCCACATCCAAGTTCATAACCGTTCGCCACCAGAGTGTGCCGTACCGGTCAGCTCCGCGATCTGGGCCCCAGTAACGATCCAACTCCTCGTTGCGGTCGGTACGCAAACAACTCGCATGCGTGGTGTCGATCGCTAGTGCTTCCGGCAGCATTCTGGTGCTTGGCCGCGCAGCGCCTGGGTTGATACCGCCGATACTGAAGTGCACGTCCTGAGTTTTGGGCGCGGTGCTCACGGGAAGGGGCATTGCCTCCTGGTACCGAATCGTGTTGAGAACCAACCACGGCACCACTCCGACCGCCGCACTCGCAGCAAAAAGCGTGATGGCAACGAGGATGGGTCGAAAACGTCGGTTGTCGATCCATACCACGAGAGCGAGTAGGACGAAAAGACAAAGTCCGACCATTACTGAAGTGAGCTTCATCGCAAACGCAAATCCGGCGAACAGGCCGGCAAGGAGGAGCAGGCTGTGAGTGGACTTGCCGCGCTCGTTCTGACGCTCCTCGTGATCGTGTTCGGGCGCAGAGCGAAACAAAAACAGGAACAGCGCCAACGTCGCGAGCGCACCAATGAAAAACACTGCATTGTCCACCTTCATGTCGGCGTACGAGAAGTGGCTCACCATTGGCATCGCGTAGTAGAGACATGCGGCGATGAGCCCGCCTGTTCTCGAGAACGATCCTCCGAACGCCAGGATAGCTCCGACAGCAAGGGGCCCCGTAAGCCAGTTGATCATCAATGCGGCAGTAGCGCCGAATGCAGTGTCGTGCCCGAAAAGCATAAAACCGAGTGAGGTGAGGTATTCCCACTGGAAGGTTGCGGTTGAGTAGATGGAATGTCCTAGCGAGGCCATTGCCCGGGGACGCATGAGATAGCTGTTCAGGTCATCGAAGCCGAGCGGTATCGGTCGGATCACGTGCAGGAAGTTGAGTGCAAACAGACTCAGTAATAGCCAAACGAGTAGCAGCTGCTTCCAGTCGGTTCGAATGCAGACAGGTTTGACTTCATTGAAGCATTGGGTCACCCAGAACTTTGCGTGACGGAAACAGACAACGGGAATCAACACGGCAGTTGCCCACACAACTGCTGGCCGTAATAACGACGCGATGCCCAACACCCACAGCAGAACGATCCACCCGCAAGCACCAAGCCCCGCACAGAACACTGCCTCCACCAAATCTGTCTGGGGTGGCGCGCGGAGTCTGAATAGCAGGAATCTGCCGAGTACGAGCAGCTCCAGCGTCACCAGGAGCACGACGAGGAACTGCGGGAGGATTCGTGTGGCAAACGCCTGCTGCATACATGCTGGCTCGAGTGCGTGGTACCGAACTCCCTGGTCGCTCGCGAGCGCAGGGCCAAGGCAGCCGTCGGCATTCAGATCGTCGAAGCTCTGTTGCAGTGCGTGCAGAGTTGCGGAAGCGACAGCTGGGAATGTCTCAGCGGTGGGTTCAGGTATCAGGCGTGCATTGCCTTGAAGGCCGAGCGTCGTGAAGAGCAGCCAAACCAGACCGATGGATGTGAGAAGAAGGTGAAAAGGTGAGATGGAGAACCGACTAGGATGGGTGTGACGACGCCTCCAACGCCACACGATCTCAACGCCGACCAGTGTTAGGCACGCGATCACGTACCACAGGAACGGCTTGGCCTGGACGATTGTGTTGCTGAGGAACGGCAGCAGCGAGTGCAAGCCGCGGCAGAGGAGGGTGCCGTTAGCACACGCGAGTGAGACGTCGATCTGCTGTGATTGGGCCAGCAGCAGAGAGGAATGGTTTGGGGCGCCGATGAATGCGACGAAGGTGTAGACACCACATGCGGTAAGGAGGACTGCTACCAGCGCGCTGTACACTCGAGGCGAGAAGCGGTTCAACGGTCAGGGAAGTCCGGCCGAACTCCGGCGGAGTTGTGACGTGGGCTTCCACCGATCCACGATCGGGGAAGCCCACGGTGTTGCAGACGCGAGGCCATCTGGTGGAGCTACGCTACGCAGGCTACAGAACCTGGCGCGAAGAACTCTTCGCAGTTAAGCGCACCCGGCATCCCAGCAGTAGGTAGCACCGTTCACGGTTGTGACTGCACCCCCAGGCTCTGGAGACGAAACCGACTGCCAAATTATTGTCCAAAACGCACCGTCGAGATGTACGTATCCCCCTGTTGTGAACGGTGATGAGAATGTGATGCCACCGAGATCGAATGTTCCCGATCCGCGATCGATCTGGATCTGCATAATCGCTGGATCCATGTTCACGAGAGTGATGTTGTTTGCCTCGCTGTAGGTCGCGTAGTCCGAGTCGTACAGAACGTCCAGAGGTGCGTTGTCGAAAATCACGTTGTCAATGTCGATACTGTAGGTCGTGATCGTATTACCGTTGCCGAACACCGTCGCCGGGTTCGCGGGAGCTGCAGGCGTCAGGAAGTCATCCCGCACCAACACTGGCGTGTTGAGCACGAAGCCGCCCGCGCTCGTGTTGTCGATCCGCAGATCGCCAAACCGCGATTCGTTGAGCGTGGGGCTTTCAAATATGACCGTCTGTGCGGCGGTGCCGTCGAATACAGTGACGTGGTTAGGGCCTGGTGCAAACGATTGAGCACTGAATCCGGTCGTCTGGGTGAAGTCACCTCCAACATTCAGCGTCCCATCAGTCAGAGTACCACTCGTGCTCCCACCAGCGAAGCTTGCGTTGTAGGCCACATCCATTCCGCCGAAGCCAGTCACGTCCATTCGCAACCGGCCCTGGTCCTGTGTAAAGAGACTGCCAAGAACGGTAACGGTGGCCGAGTCGACGTCGAGCAGCCCGGTGCCGGTTATGAACAGGTCGCCTCCGATTGTCGCTGTCCCGACTCCATCGAAGTTCACTGAATCGCCGGACACGATCACCGCGAAGTAGTCGTCCCGCATCGGGATAGTCTGAGCACCCGTTCCAAAGAACTCGGTGACTCCTACGCCGTAGGCGACATTGGCTGTCAAGTTGAGAGCTCCTCCGACCCGGATAGCGGCCGGTGAGATATTGCTGCTGCCGCTCCCGAACCCGATCGACCCGTTGACGATCAACTCACCAGAGCCGGTCAATTGTGCCGGTACATCAGGGCCTTGCGGGTCGAGCGTGGCGTTTCCAAGCACGATTACGGGAGTGTTCAGGGTGCGTACAAAACCAGCGCCGCCTGAAGTCTCTGATTGTATGGTTAGCTGATTGAAATGCGATCCAGTCAGTGAATCTGGGTTGGCAAAACTAACAGTCCCGGCAGTCGGGCCATCACTCGTTAACGCGGTGGAATGGCTTCCTGTTGCGACAAAGCTGGTGGCGGCACCCGACTGCGTGAAGTTCCCGCCAACCATCAACGTGCCGGACGTGAGAGTGCCGGTACCGCCGCCAGCGAATGTTGCATTTCCTGCAATATTCAGGTTGGGTGTGCACTCGTCTGAGCTCATGCTCAGCGTTCCCGATTCTGCAGTACTGAAGTCTCCACCAACTGTAGCGTCGGCGCCTGCGAGGTTGACGCTACCGCTGCCGTCTACGAGGATCGATCCAAGAATTTCGGCTGAACCGCAGAACCCGAAGTTCACCTGTGCGGAGTTCGTTACCTGCAATTCCTGAAAGCGTGACGCGGCTGCACCGGGGTTGTTGAATACGGCGGACTGCGCACCAGCCCCGTTGAACACTGTGAGATGTGTACCGGTTGCCGCAAACGCAGTGCTACTACCGCTCGGGCCTTGAACAAAATTGCCAGTGACGTTCAATATGCCGGCGGACGGTGAGCTTGGATCTCCGCTGAACGTCACGTCGTTTACGTTGAGCACGTCGGCTGCGTTGTTCATGATGAGCGCGCCGGAACCAGTTGTGCTAAACGCACCGGCCACCGTCATGGTCCCACCACCCATGGTTAGTCGGCCCGTACCTCCCACGACCGCATTGCTCGTGACTGAAACCGTCCCGCCTAGCGTTACCGTGCCTTGCACATCGAGGTTCGAGACTGTGCCAACGACGGTAGTACCGGAGCCCTCCAACAGCACTGTACCACCCCCCACTATTGATGTTCCGGCATCGAGGTCACCATACACAGACAGGGTCTGTCCCACATCGACTGTGATGGAAGCTTCGGGTTGAACGACAACAGATCCAACAAGGGCGCTCGAACTCACAACTGGCTGATTGGCCGGCGCTTGGCGTATCCAGACGCTATTGGGAATATCTGGTAATCCATTCGGATTCCAATTGGTCGGTACATTCCAATCCGTGCTCGTTCCGCCTTCCCACGTGAAGTCGATTCCGGCTGGAACCGAGATGACAGTGAATCCGAGGCTCGTAGCAGTCCATATGGGATCGAGGACCAGTCCACCGCCCAGGTCTAGCCCAGTCATGCTGGTGAAGTCACCGGTGCGCGACGGGAACGTCAACACTGTAAACGAGTTGCCCTCGACTGGAGTGAACCCGGAGAGCGTAACGTTCAGTGCTCCGTTCAATACGAGGGGTCCTCCCGTAACTACCACCTGATCATACTCGGTACCGAGCGTGAGGCCGTTCAGATCGATGTTGATATTGCTCTGAACGTCGAGGGTTAGGATGTCATCAAACGTAAGAATCCCGGCTGGTGTACCCGCCGTACCAGGGCTGGTGGTACCCAAGTTTACGAACGTTGTTGCAGCGGCATCGATCGTTCCGGCTCCCTCGAGAGTGCCGGTTAAGGTGTTGGTGAATGTTCCACCGATTGCGTACAGTGTGAGTCCGCTGGCGACAGACGATGTTCCGGCATTCGTGAATGTGGTGGTGGAGGTCACGCGGAGGGAGTTGCTCGAGACATCGATTGTACCTTGGTTGTCGACGTCTGCTTCGAGGGCACGCGTACCACCACGGGCTCCAGCAGTCGACTGAATGGTGCCTGTATTCGTCAGCGTTCCGGTGGCCACCGCCAGAGTGATCGTGTAGCTGGTGTAAGTGCTTCCCTGCGAAATGTCGATCGTACCCGCATTTGTGAATCCATTCGCCACAGTCACTGTGGTGTTGTCTTCGACGTAGAGCCGGAAAACGCCGGTCGCAGAGTTGTCGAATGCTCCATTCAACTCACTGCCTATCGTGTTGTCGTTCGCCGAGAGGAATCCCTGATTGGTGAATGCTGCGTCGATCACGTCCGCTCGCAGGAGCACCGTATCTGCGCTGGTGAATGATCCTGGACCACTTATCGTCGTGACGTTGTCATTGTTGTTGTCGAGATTGAACGCTGGTTCACCACTCGCCAGCGTGAAGTTGCTGGCCAAAGTCAGGTTGCCGTGAACCACAATCCGTCCGGTGGCCGTAGGTGTGAGAGTGGTAGTGGTTCCGAGGATCGTCGTGCTACCACTGTTGAGCGTGAGTGTTTGACCGTCGGCTACAGTCACTGTACCGGCGTCTGTGGTTAGCGTGCGTGGTGCAGGAATGACGAGGCCATGGTCAACCAAGTGGATGATGTTTTGGTTATCCACCTCGGCGTTCAACACACGGGTGCCACCCCGGGCTCCTGCCGTGGCCTGGATCGTTCCGGTGTTTGTGAGTGTCCCGGTTGTGACCGTCAACGTGCTCGTATAACCGGTATAACTGCTTCCCTGCGAGATGTTGATCGTCCCCGCATTAGTGAAGCCATTGGCAATCGTTACACCGGTGTTGCCTTCTACGTAAATTCTGAAAACACCTGCCGCAGGGTTGTCGAAGGTTCCGTTGAAGGCAGTCCCCGCGCCCACCTCGTTGGCTGACACAAATCCCTGGTTTGTGAATACCACATCGACATCGATAACGTCCTCACGCAAGAACACCGAATCAGCGTTCGTGAATGATCCAGGACCGCTGACCGTGGTGACGTTGCTGTTGTTGTTGTCCAGGTTGAACGCCGGCTCACCGCTCGCCAGGGTGAAGTCACTTGCTAGCGAGAGATTTCCGTGGACTATGATACGGCCAGTGGTTGTCGGGGTGAGTGTTGTGCTCGTGCCGAGAACCGCAGTGGTACCTGTATTGAGTGTGAGTGTCTGGCCGTCTGCTATCGTCAGCGTTCCGGCATCGGTGGTCAAAGTGCGCGGCGCAGGAATGACGAGGCCATGGTCAACCAAGTGGATGATGTTCTGGTTATCCACCTCGGCGTTCAACACACGGGTGCCACCCCGGGCTCCTGCCGTGGCCTGAATCGTTCCGGTGTTTGTGAGTGTCCCGGTTGTGACCGTCAACGTGCTCGTGTAGCCGGTATAACTGCTTCCTTGCGAGATGTTGATGACACCTGCATTGGTGAAGCCGTTAGCTATGGTCACTCCGGTGTTGCCTTCGACGTAGATCCTCAGGACACCTACTGCAGGGTTGTCGAATGCTCCATTGAACGCGCTGCCCGCGCCAACCTCGTTCGCTGACACAAACCCCTGGTTGGTGAATGTCACGTCTACTACGTCTTCACGGAGGTACACTGAATCGGCATTCGTGAATGAGAACGAGCCGCTGATCGTCGTGACGTTGCTGTTGTTGTTGTCCAGGTTTAGAGCCGGTTCGCCGCTTGCGAGTGTGAAGTCGCTCGCGAGCGTGATGTTGCCGTTCATGTTCAGTCGGCCCGTTGCCGTAGGCGTCAACGTCGTGTTGGTGCCGAGTATCGCGGTAGTGCCGCTGTTGAATGTGAGCGTACGACCGTCCGGGATCGTCAGCGTTCCCGCGTCGGTTGTGATCGTACGCGGTGACGGAATGACCAGGTCATGATCTGTCAAAGCTATGACACCCTGGTTGTCCACCTCGGCGTTCAGCACACGTGAGCCTAAACGAGCGCCAACCGTGGACTGAATCGTGCCAGCATTCGTGAGTGTTCCTGTAGTGACGGTCAGTGTGCTCACGTAGCCTGTGTAGCTGCTTCCCTGCGAGATGTTGATCAGGCCAGCATTCGTGAATCCGTTGGCAATCGTTACACCGGAGTTGTCTTCCACGTAGAGCCGGAACACTCCACTCGCTGGGTTGTCGAACGCCCCATTAAATGCGCTGCCTATTGCGTCATCGTTAGCCGACAGGAAACCCTGATTGGTGAATGGCACATCGATAATGTCCGCTCGTAGGAGCACGGTGTCGGCGTTGGTGAACGATCCGGAACCGCTGATGGTGGTGACGTTGTCGTTGTTGATGTCCAGGTTCAGTGCCGGCTCTCCGCTCGCAAGTGTGAAGTCACTCGCGAGTGTGATGTTGCCGTTCACGTTGATTCGACCGGTGGTTGTCGGCGTTAACGTGGTATTGGTGCCGAGTACGAGTGTCGTTGAGTTTTCGAGCGTTAGGATCCGGCCATCGGGGATCGTAATTGTCCCAGCATCGGTAGTGAGTGTGCTTCCGCCGGTGTAGAAGAGGTCGTGACTCGCCACGTCAATGGTTCCTTGGTTGTCCACACTAGCGTTCAATACTCGTGTACCATTGCGAGATCCGACAGTCGATTGGATTGTGCCTGTGTTGACGATTGTGCCGGTTGTGACGGTCAGGGTGTTTGTATAACCGCTGTAGCTGGTACCCTGCGAGATGTCGATGAGACCGGCGTTGGTGAAGCCGTTGGCGATCGTAAGGGAAGCGTTGGCGTTGGTTGCGCCGCTTACCCTGATGATGGAACTGGGCTCCGTGGTCAAGGCGCCGTTTACCACATTGTCGCTGGCTGATGCATACAGGTAGCCTGGGTTGTGGAGTGGCACTTCAATATTTCCGCCTCCACCTGAGCCTCCCAAGTCGACCGTTCCACTGTTTGTGAGATCGCCGGCACCAGTCAGTATTCCTGCGCCAATGTCCAAAACCCCATTCGCAGAGACAACTGAAGTTCCGTCCGCCGTCAGTGTGAAACCGTTGAGTGAGAGAGTCTGGGTACCTGTAGTCCCCCCGACGCTGAATGCTCCAACCGTGATATCCGTGTCCACTGCCACCGTGTAGGTGCCGTCGAGGTCGATGACTGCGTTGTCGACGGCGCTCGGCGGGGTACCGGTGTCCCAGTTGGTTCCCTCAATCCAGAGACCGCCTGAGGGGTTGATCCACGAAACAGTCTGCGGACCGGCAGACGCTGCTTGGAGGGTCAAGTAGCCGGTGTTCCAAATCGTGTCCAACACCATCCCGCCACCGATATCGAGACCGAAAACATCGACAAAACTCCCAGTGACCGTCCCGTAGCCGAGAACGTTGAACGAATTACCGAGGCTCGGTGTGAAGCCACCGCCTATCGTGACATCCAATGTCCCTGCACAAAGCCAGATTGCCGCTCACATCCAACCTGTCGTACTCGGTGCCGATTGTTGTTCCGTCGATTTCGACAAACACCGTCGAGCTGGCCCCCAGCGTGAGGTCACCTTCAACGGAGAGGATGCCCGGCGACGTTCCAGGGCCGATATCGCCTTCGAAACCCGTTATCGTAGCGTTAGCAATGTCCAAAGTGCCAACGCCCTGTATTAGCGCTCCCGGCTCGTGATAGAAGTCGTTTTCGAAAACGAGGTAACCGGCCGACAAAAGAACCGTGCCGTCGTTATTGAAGGGAACCTGCACTTGTGTGGAATCCGACTCGGTCTGTTCAAATGTCCCTGCGTTATAGATCAGACCGGCGCCTGAAATGCTTCCGTTGGGCGATGCGAGGAGTTGGCCCTCAGTGTCGTTTATTATCACCGCGTCGTTTGCGAGTACGATGTCACCCCGTACCCATTCCAACGCGCCGTTGTTCACAAGTTGACGCTGATCGAGCGTCTTCGTGCCAACGTCGCTCATTGTCATCATTGCAGTCGCATCAATACGAACGAGTGCATTTCCGTCGATAGTACCTGTCGTCCAACTCAAAGTGCCATTGACATCTACAATTCCATCGCCAGTGATATTGCCATCGACCCATAGGATCGCCATGTTGGCCACGGTCAGAGATGTGTTGACCGTAAATGTCGTCCCGCTAATCGTCAGGCCCTGTTCGTTCGTCCCGTCACCAAGGACCAACACACTCACCGCAGCATCTGTGTCGAGGGTGACCATATACGTGCCTGGCAAGACGATCACCGCAGTGTCGGTAGCAGTCGGAGGATTGCCGGTACTCCAGTTCGACCCGTTGCTCCAATCGCCGCCGTTCGCGTTTACCCACGCGACCTGGTTGCCCTGGCCTGCACCTGTGATCGTGAACGCATTGCTCGTTACGCCTAAATAGCCGTTTGCTGTGGCCTCGAGAGTGTATCCTGCGCCTGCAGCGTCAATTGAGAGGTCGGAGAACGCCGCAACTCCCGCATTTGCGCTCACGGTTCGCGTTCCGGACAGAGTGCCGTTGCTCGGGTTAGTGACAATTCCGATGGCAACACTGCCCGTGAAATCGGCGTCCACTGCGCCGAATTCATCGTATGCCGTGACCAAAACCGGCGGCGTGATCGTCGCGCCTTCGTCGGCGTCACTCGGCTGGACCGTGAAGGCCAGTGTTGGTTCCTGAGGTGTTACTGCCGTCGCGGTGAATGTCGTCTGCAGGCTCGGGTACGCGCGGACGGTAGCCAACGTTGTTTGCTGACCGGCGCTCTGTCCAAGCGTCCACCACGTCCACGCCCAACCTTCGGAATCCGTGGTCAACGAACCACCCGCAAACGATCCGCCGTCCCCGGTTGTGAAATCGACGAGCAAGCCCTCCATTGGCCCATCCGGTGCGTTGACCTGAACCTCTAGCACAACAGGCAACTGCGTTCCAACGAGCCCCGTTTGACCATCCCCAGAGAAGATCGCGATCTCACTCGGCACGGGCTCCACGTAAACATCAAAGATATCGGCTGGCCCCGTGAGCAATTCTGCTTGTGCTTGCACTGGCCCGCGTATCTGACCTGCCTCCATCTGTCCCAATGCTGGGTCGGGGAACCGCAGCATGGTCGTGTCGAGGGACGTCCACTTGATGGGGGTGCCGGGAATAGCGGCACCCGAGCTGTCCAGCGCCTGAGCCTCGACCGTCAGCGTGTCACCCATGTGGATGTAGTAGATGTCTGCGTCGGGGACATCGATGTCAGCTGCATCGGAACCGACACCAACGTACGTAATCGGCACGTCTTGCACTTCGACATTGTCACTGCTCGAGGTTGTTGCCGTGACCGGTAACGGCCCGGCATTGAACACTACCTCTCCGGTCGGTGACAGGCACTCGAGAGTGAGCGTGAACGTCTCACTCGATGAGGAGACGGGAATGGTGAAGCTGAGATCGACCGAATCCGAGTCAGTCGTGAGTGCAACAACCGTGTCAAGCGCGATCGACTCGTCTTCATCTCGTATCAGGATTACGTGAACGCTGTCGACGTCGACAATCCCTGACGCACTGCTCTCGAAAGACGGTGCCAGCGCCAGGAAGCCTGGAACGTACGCTGGTCCTGACGGATCGGTGAGGCAGCTGATTGCGAATGCAGAAGCAACGAGTGCAAGGAAGGTCAGCGGGCTCGAGCGTCGGAACGAATGGCGCATAACGAATATCCGGTCAAAATGAAGATGGGTTGAATTTGCTCAGAACTTCGAAATGTAATAAGAGAAATGCTGCGCCCGCTGTGATGTGGGCTTTGTGGCTATTGGGGAGTGGGATTACTGGAAAATCGCAGAGGTGCAGAGGTGCAGAGGTGCAGGGGGGCAGCAGTCGTCGGGCAGCGTCCAACGAACATCGAGCAACGGACGGGTAGGAGAAATCGGCTATTGGGCGTTCCTAACCACGTCCCGCTCTTCCATCCACTTCACCTCGTCTCCCATCACGCGCTGAGCGAGTTCGTAGATCGGCAGGTCATCGTTGTGGAAGACTCCCCTGAAGTCCGCGTCGATCCGCCGGCGCGACATTCGGCAAAATCCCTCGGCCATGTGCATCGCGGATGCAGCCTGGCCTCGTTCTTCGGGGTCGGTGCTGGTTCGGAGGCTCTGGGCCTTTGCGCATGCCGCGACCATCGCGAATAGTTCCGCGCCGATATCGACCAATCTCGCTAATACAGCCTGTCGCCTCTCCAACCTCGCTCCGAAACGCATCATTGCGTAAAACAGCATGCGAGCGAGCTTGCGGCTGCGGCGATTCACCCAGCGCATGTGACCAGTGAGCTTGCCAAACTGCGCATATCGCGGCCACCAACCCCAGCCGGCCCACCGTGCGGGGTACCACACTGCGTAAAAGAGCACGGCTTTGATCAGTGCTGGAATCTTCTGGGCAGTTGTTGCTTTTGGGCTCGCGAGCGGGCCGGCAACCTTCAAATGAGTATCTAGCGCCTCCCGCACGATGAAGAGCCTCAAGACCTCGGTCGAACCCTCGAGAATCCTGCTGACTCTGAAGTCACGCATGGTCCGTTCGATGGGCAGCGGATCGACGCCTCGGGCCTTCAAACTGTCCGCTGTCTCATATGCTCGACCACCGCATATCTGGTGCGTTGCGTCGATGGCTTCCCAACCGCGTTCACTGGTCCAGATTTTTGCGATCGCTGCCTCGAGACGGATGTCTGCCCCGCCACGGTCCGCCAGCAATCCGGAGATTTCCTGGAGAGCGTCTATCGCGTAAGTGTTCGCGGCGACAAAGCCCAACATCTGCGCGACTGAATCGTGCTTGCCGACAGGTCGACCCCATTGCACTCTGTTTTTACTGAACTCCCTCGCAGCTTCGAGACACCTCTTCACCGCGGCCGAACAGGTGGCCGGAACTGCAAGCCTACCGGTATTGAGCGTGATCAAGGCGAGCCTGAGGCCTTTGCCTTCGTCCCACAGACGGTTCTCGACCGGGACCCTCACGTTGTCGAACTTGATAATCCCGTTCTCGATACCTTTGATCCCCATGAAATGGCAGCGGTGGGTGACTTCCACGCCCGGCCAATCGGTGTGAACGATGAACGCCGTGATGCTTCGTTCACCCGTCCTCGCCATCACCACGATGATCTCTGCGACTGTGCCGTTGGTACACCACAGCTTTTCACCGTTCAGGACGTACTCCGTACCGTCTTCGGTGAGTTCGGCAGTCGTGATCATGCGCGCCGGGTCGCTGCCAACTCCTTCCTCTGTGAGCGCAAATGCGCTAATCGTGCCCGAGGCGAACCTGGGTAAGTACTTCTCCTTTTGCTCGGCGGTACCGAACAACATCAACGGACCGGGTACGCCAATGGACTGGTGAGCCGAGAGAAGTGTGGCCACGCTCGAGTCCACACTCGCGGCCATCGAGATCACCTTGTTGTATATGGCTTGGGAAAAACCGAGGCCACCGTATTCCTTTGGAATCTTTATGCCGAAACATCCAAGCTCCCGCAGTCCGTCTATCACATGCTGCGGTACCTTGCATTCGCGATCGATTGCGTCACCGTCGACGTTTTTTCGGAGGAATCTCTCGACCTGATCCAACCAGGGCTTCGCCCGCTCGAGTTCTTCGGGGTTTATGTTTGGCCAGGGATAAACGTGGTTTAGCTGCAGTTTGCCGGCGAAGAGTTCTCTGACGAAGCTGGGAGCTCTCCATTCCTTCTCGCGGGCGGCTTCGGCCACTGCACGGACTTCTTCTGCGCTGACCTGCTTGCCTTCGGCTGAGGCGTTCGCTGCCTGCTGTCGTGAGGTCGCGCTCATGTTTCAACCTCTCGTTAACTCCGTCGATGCAGGGTTTTCTGAGATCAAAAACCCGCTGTTCAGCACGGGGATCGTGGAATGGCGAAATATGACAACCGGTGGTGAGCCGCGCCACTCGCGCTGGCAACGTTTGCTCGTGGGCGCTCTTGAGATATATTCGCTATACCATGGTAACGGTTTCCCCAGACGCAGCTCTCTACCCTAGCCGGTCGGGCGCAGGGGCGCAGCTTGGCAATCAGCTGAGTAGGCGCACCACTCCGCCCACCGTGATCATAGGTATCACTCCGACTGGAGTGGAAGTGGCCGCAAATGCCGCCAAAGCGATGGGTTGTGAGTTCGACGTGATAGTTGCAGCCCACGTTCGGATGGAAGGCCTAGGGATCATCGGGGCGATCGCGGAGGATGCCGACGCTGTGCTGGATAATGACTTCCAACCCCGGTTTGGCATGATCGACGCGCTGAACGAGGCAATGGACCGCGCGCGCCGCGCAATCAAGACGGAGCGCCTCCTGTTTCGGGGCCAGCGGCCGTTGAGGAAACTCGAGGGAGCAAATGTGGTCATCGTCGAAGGGCACGCCATTTCTCCATGGAAAGCCCTAGCCGCCGCCCAGGCCATTCAGCCAATGCTTCCGGCACGAATCTTCATTGGTGCGCCGGTGGGCACGCAGGGCGTGCAAGATCTCGTACGTGCCCGGCGCTATGAATTCGTGTGCCCCACCGTGGTATTGGATCCGAGCGGGCATCCCATGCCGTTCGGCGATCCCCAGGACCCGAGCGCAGAGCGCCTGCGCAGTATCGTCGTTGCTCGCCAGGCCGCTTAAGCTCGCGGCTGTCCTTGCGCTGGTTGGTGCCGGTTGGGTTCCGGTGGCCGCCCAGCTATCTCCACCGTCCACCGGCGGTATCGTAGAACTCGATTTCCTCCTGCAGCGACTCACCGAAAATCGCCGAGTCTTGGTAATCGGCGCGTACCCCGACGACGAAGACACCGCGTTCCTGACCCTGGCCGCAAGAGGATATGGAGCGGACGCCGCGTATCTCTCACTCTGCCGAGGAGAGGGCGGACAGAACTTGGTGGGTGACGAACTGGGAATCGGTTTGGGGTTGCTGCGAACCGGGGAACTTTCCGCGGCTCGGTCGATCGATGGGGCCAGGCAGTTCTTCACTCGAGCGTACGATTTTGGGTTCTCGAAGTCTTTGGCTGAGACTTCCCGGGTTTGGCTGCCAGACACTTTGCTGAAAGATGTCGTGCGGGTGATGAGGCGATTCCGGCCGCATGTGGTCCTATCCATCTTCACCGGCACTCCGCGAGACGGCCATGGTCAACATCAGGCGGCTGGGGCAGTCGCTAGGGAAGCGTTCGATGCGGCCGGCGATCCGTTTCGGTTCCCCGAACTGAGTGCAGAGGAGAATCTGGAGCTGTGGGTACCGTTGAAGCTCTACCAGTCGGCCTGGTTCGACAGAGCATCCACGACCCTGGAATTGCCGACAGGCGCCATCGAGGCGAGATCGGGCTATTCCTATCAGCAGATCGCTATGGCGAGTCGCAGCCGACACAGATCACAGGATATGGGGCGTGTGTTGCCCATCGGACCAGCATCGACTCGTCTTCACCTACTCGAGGACCGTACGGGCGCTGCCGGAGACAGTGGCGAAGGCGACGATCTCTTTCTGGGGATAGCGCCAGAGACGACGTGGCTGGCAGAATTCGCCGACTCTATCCGCAACGCAGTTGGCGTGAACGATCCTTCACGGGCCGTCGAACCTCTGGCCCGAGCGCTTGCCCGAACAGGGCGATCCGCGATCCCCGTCGAACCACGCGCCGTGTTGGCGGAGGCGATGACGATCGCAGCTGGTTTGGTCTTTGATGCGAGGGCAGAGGCCGCTGAAATCGTGCCGACACTGCCTTTTGACGTGACTGTCGGTGTGTACAACGGGGGACCTCTTGATATCGTCGTTGAGGACGTGTCACTCCTAACACCTGCAGGTTGGCTGGTCGAGGCGATTGGCAGCAGTGCGCCAAACCTCGACGCGGGAGTCCTGCAAGAACGCCGGTTCGAGGTGGTCGTATCGAGTTCCACTGCTCCGAGCCAGCCGTACTATCTGGAAAGCGAACTCCTTGGTGGTCTCTACGACTGGAGCAAAGTGCCGGCGGAGGTTCGCGGATTTCCTCTCCAGCCTCCCCAGCTGCGGGTGTCGGTGACCATGAGTGTGTTCGGTACTTCATTCACTATCGAACGAGAAGTGACGTACCGGCTCGCCGACCAGGCAAGGGGTGAACTCAGATCGCCAGTTCGGGTCGTACCGCAAATCGATGTGAAGGTAGAACCCTCCAGGCTCATTTGGAGCGCAGATGACACTGCTGCCAAGACGTTTGTAGTCACACTCGTAAACAATGGGGACAGCGCGGTATCAGGTGCCGTTCGAATCGAGGCCGGTGGACTTCCGGCGCAGGAAGCAATTCCATTTTCCTTCCAGGCTCGCGGTGAGTCTCGGGTCGTCAGGTTCGGGATTCAAAAGCCGACCGGTGTCGAGGATACGCTTGTACAGGTGCGGGCTACAGCTCGGACGCAGGATAACCGGGAGTTCGATCGTGGCGTAGTGAGCGTTTTTTACCCACACATTCGCCCCACATCCATGGTTGTAGAGGCGGTGTCGGATGTACGGATAGCCCCAATCGCACTTCCATCGACACTGCGTATCGGTTACGTGCGCGGTGCAGCTGATAGGATGCCTGAGGCTCTAACTCAGTTTGGCTTGCCTGTGAGCGTGTTTGGCCCTTCGGATCTCGCTCGCGCAGACTTGTCGCAGTTCGCCGCAATTGTGGTTGGGAGCCGAGCTTACGAGACCGACACGGCTCTTGTGAACCACAACGACCGATTGCTGTCCTATGTCGATCGGGGAGGCCATCTAGTCGTGCTCTACCAGCAGTATCAATTTGCTGCTGGCGAGTACGCGCCATATGAGATAGGGATCTCCAGGCCGCACGATCGCATTACGGACGAAACCGCGCCGGTGAATGTGCTTCTGGCGGAGCATCCTGCGTTCAACACCCCAAACCAGATCACCGGAGAAGATTGGGATGGCTGGCCTCAGGAAAGAGGTCTCTACTTCGCCGGTTCGTGGGATGATGCGTACACTCCACTACTCGAGATTTCCGATCCGGATTCGGATCCAGTGCAGGGCGGACTCCTCGTTGCGCGGTACGGAGAGGGCACATACGTGTATACCGGGTTGAGTTTCTTCAGGGCGATTCCGGCTGGGACGGTTGGGGCGTATAGGTTGTTTATGAATTTGATTCAGATGGGGGAGGAGCTGTAGTCGTGAGAGTAGTGAAGTTGAAGGGTTGGATGAGAGCGTTGAGCAACGGGCAGCGAACAGCGAGAAAAAGGTGCCTTCTGTCGACGATTTACAGCTACACGTTGCACGTTGCACGTTGCGCGCTGCTCGCGGCGGAATGCACGCTCTCCGCCCTACCGCCCTACCGCCTCGCGCTAGGAGCCCTCTTCCTCCTACTCACTTTCGTTGCGTGCTCAGAGAGCCGCACCCCCCTCGTCGTCTACTCCCCGCACGGCCGCTCGCTCCTCACACTCGCCGAGGAGACGTTCGAAGCGGCGAACCCGAGTGTGGACGTTCGTTGGCTCGACATGGGGTCGCAGGACGCGCTCGATAGAGTTCGGTCGGAACGGGCAAATCCCCAGGCCGATGTCTGGTACGGTGGCCCGTCGATGTTGTTTGGGCAGGCGGCCGCCGAATCGCTTCTCGTGTCCTACAGGCCGAGTTGGGCGGCTGTTGTTCCGGAACGTGTGCACGGGCCGGGCGATTTTTTCTTTGCGGCATACGAAACCCCGGCAGTAATCGCTTACAACTCTGAGGCTCTCGACCGATCAGAGGTTCCGGCTGATTGGGACGTTGTGCTCGAGCCGCGATGGACGGACGAGGTTTTGATTAGGGATCCTTCGGCGTCGGGAACGATGCGATCCATCTTCGGCATGATCGTACAGCGGGGCTTGAAATCCACCGGCGACACAGCGGCTGGGTTCGACTGGCTGAGGAGGCTCGACGCTCAGACGAGAGAATACGTACTCAACCCAGCGTTGCTTCATCAAAAGCTACTTCGACAGGAAGGGACCGTCACGCTCTGGGACCTTCCCGACATTCTCACAGAGCAGCGCAAGGGCAATCCGCTGGACTATCTCTTGCCGTCGAGCGGCACTCCAGTGATCGAGGATGCAATCGCGATCGTGCGTGGGACCGAGCAACTCGACCTGGCTCAGCGATTCGTAGAGTGGGTCGGCTCCGAAGAGGGGCAGCTGCTGGCGGCACGTCGTGAGTTCCGATTGCCTGTGCGCATTGACCTACCGGTCGATTCGCTCCCTGAATGGGTACGTGACGTGAAGGCGGCGCTTGTGCCGGAAGACATGGACTGGGATCTCCTGAGACGAGTGGGCGCCGATTGGATGCGGTACTGGGACCGGCACGTACGCGGGCGCGGTGGTGAAACCGAGCGGCAGTGATGTCTGATTCCTACCTGCAGCTGACGGATCTCACCAAGAAATTCGGAGACGAAACAGCGGTCGACGGTATCACGCTCGCGGTTGAGCGCGGCTCAGTGCTTGCTCTGCTGGGCCCGAGCGGCAGCGGCAAAACAACTACGCTCAGGTTGTTAGCCGGTTTCGAGCGACCGGAGTCAGGCAAGATCGTCGTGGACGACAAGGACGTCACGCTGCAACCGCCCGTGGAACGCCGCTTCGGCATGGTGTTTCAGCACTATGCCCTATTTCCGCACCTAACCGTGGCCGAAAACGTGGCGTTCGGATTGACCGATCGAAGCAGGGAAGCACAAAACGGTAGGGTAGCGGAAGTGCTGCAGATGGTCGACATGGATGGCTTTGGCGATCGGCAAGTGACGGAGCTTTCGGGTGGTCAACAGCAGCGTGTGGCAGTAGCGCGCGCATTGGCCCCTGAACCTCGCGTTCTACTGCTGGATGAACCACTGTCTAACCTCGATCCAGGCTTGCGTGAACGAACTCGGCGCGAGCTGCGTGCAGCGCTGGCAAAGGCTGGCGTCACGACCGTCTTCGTCACCCACGAACAAGAAGAGGCTTTTGCCCTTGGTGACAGGATTGCGGTGCTGAGGGGTGGCGCACTCGAGCAGGTAGGGACGGCGCGAGAACTCTACGAACGGTCCGCAACCGAGTTCGTGGCCACATTCGTCGGTCGGGCGAGCGTTCTCCGCGGTGTTTTCCAAGCGAGTGGCGACGTACGAGTCGGTGACGCGATCGTTTGGCCCGCCGACAGTGCCCAGCCCCTTGCAGACGGGCAAAATGTTTCGGTGGTCGTGCGGCCGGAAGCGGTTTCCTTCACCGAGGGGCCGGGGTTGGAGGGGACCGTGGTCGAATGCAGGTATACGGGAGCTAGAGCGTTCTTCTCGGTGTCCGTTGGCGAGTTGCCGGTAGAGGTTGAGGCGCCGGTCAACACGGCGGGAGTCGGTGATACCGTGCGACTCACAGTCGCTCGCGCACGGTGCTTTCCAGAGGCAGATTGACCTCCAACCGTCCGCGCGGCGTGTTGCTCACGATCCTGCTGATCTGGATCGTGGTCTTCCCGATAGCATTGGTGGTGGTTGGTTCCGTGAGGGGAGACGCCGGGTGGACGCTCGAGTACCTGGCCACCTTCGCCGGTCAGCGTCAGGAGTGGGGCGCTCTCTGGAATAGCCTCTGGATTTCTGTGGCGAGCGTGTTGCTTGCCGGCAGCATAGGTGTCCCTCTCGCTTTCGTGTTCGAGCGACTCGATTTCCCTGGGCGCAGAGTGCTCGGAGCTCTCGTTGCTCTACCCGCCGTTCTCCCTCCTCTAGTCGGTGTGATTGCTTTCATGTTTTTATATGGGGAGAGCGGGTTTGTCGCGCGCGCCGTAAGGGGCCTGCTCCGCCTCTCTGACGATCCATGGCGCCTGCGTGGTTGGGGCGCGATCCTCTTGGTCCACGCGTACTCGATGTACGTGTACTTCTATCTCTTTGCTAGAGCCGGCTTGGCAAAGGTAGACTCGTCCATGATCGAGGCGGCGCACTCGCTTGGGCACGGCAGCTGGGGCACCCTGAGGCGAGTCACGCTTCCGCTTCTTTGGCCGCAAGTCGGAGCAGCGGCGCTACTCACTTTCATGACTGCGCTGGGCTCGTTCAGCGCACCCTACGTATTTGGCGGCGGTTTCAGGGTAATGACTACCCAAATCGTTGCCAGCAAATTGAATGGCGACCTGGCGATGTCACTGGTGGAGACCGCCGCGTTGGCATGTGTGGCGCTCATCGGATTGGTCTTGTACAGGCGGACGCAGACGGGGCGGTCTGTGGCTGCGGTGGGGAAAGGAGCTGCGCCAGCCGCGCATTCACTTCAAATGCCGCTTGCGCGTTGGGGTGCTGCGGTTCTCGGTTGGGGATTCGCGATTCTCTTGCTACTCCCACACTTCACGCTTCTCCTGGTGTCGTTCGTTCCAGTCGGAACCTGGACCACGCAAGCGGTACCACCCGAGTATACGCTCGCGAACTATGGAGCTCTGATTGCCGATCCGGTAAGACTCCGGCCGCTGTTGAACTCACTGTGGATGGCGGCGGCAGCCACTGTAGGGGCGGTGGGTTTGGCGCTGTGGGTTGGCCGAGTTGTGGTGCAGCGAAAGGTCGGGCTTCGTAACGTCATCGAAACTTTGACAACGGTCCCGTGGGCGGTGCCCGGCACTGTGCTCGCCATCGCTTTGGCGACCGCATTCAGTGTAAGGGCCCCATGGTTCGGGCGCTGGGTGCTGGTGGGCACCATAGTGATTCTACCGCTGGCCTACTTGGTAAGGAACATCCCGGTCGTATGTGGGTCGATCGTCGCAGGGTTCCGCCAACTCGATCCGTCGCTGCACGAAGCTGCAGCCGCTCTCGGTGCCAACCGCTGGCGGACGATCCGTCGGGTTACGGTTCCTCTGCTGCGACCCGCAATCCTCGCCGGCGGGGCATTGGCCTTTGCCACTGCACTGGGAGACTTCGTCACGTCGATTGTGCTGTACACCTACGACACGCGCCCTATATCGATAGAAATCCTTTCGGCGCTACGTGAGTTCGACATCGGTATTGCAGCCGCATACGGAGTAGTGCTGATGTCGATCTCGGCGGTGGCGATGGCGGTAGGCACCAAGCGATGAAGCGCATTGCGGTGCTCATGGCTGCGGCCTTCGTGGATATGCTCGGGTTCGCGATAATCTTTCCGCTGCTGCCCTACTACGCTCTGCGACTCGATGCTCAGGAATGGATGATCGGGTGGCTGATAGCGTCGTTTTCGATTGCAAAGCTAGCGTCGGCACCGTGGTGGGGCCGCATCTCCGATCGATACGGGCGCAGGCCGGCGATCCTGACGGGGCTGGCCACTTCGGCGATCGCATTCTTCGTTTTTGGCTTTGCGAACTCGCTGTGGTTGCTGTTTCTCTCCCGGATCATCCAAGGGTTTGGTGGCGGCACGACAGGTGTATTGCAGGCATACGTGGGCGACGCGTTCGAGCCCAAAGAGCGGGCCAAGGCGCTGGGTTGGTTGACTGCGTCCACGAGCGCCGGAGTCATGATCGGACCCGCAATCGGGTCACTGACATTCGGGCTAGGTGCGGCGGCCCCAGGAATCGTGGCCGCTTTGCTTTGCGTCGTGAACGTCGTATTCGCTTGGAAGCTCCTGCCAGAATCCACCCCGCGCACCGGCGAAGGCAAGACCGCATCAAAACGACCCGCCCGTTCAATTCGGGCCGCGATGTTAGAAGTCTTGAAAAACCCTGGCCACGAAGTGTCACTGTTGATCTGGATTTACACGGTTGGCATGCTCGGTTTCATCTCGACCACAGGTGTGCTCGTCCTCTATTTGCAGAGCGGATTCGCCGTGACCGAGACCACCATCGGCATCTTCTTCGTCTACGTCGGAGCCACCGGCGTGGTGATGCGTGCTCTCATCCTCGGCAGGCTCGTCGACTGGCTGGGGGAAATCCGGGTGATGCAGCTGGGTGCGATTTTGCTGATGCTCGGGATCTTCCTGATCACGATTCCAAGCTCGGTGATAATGCTCGGTATCTTCTGGGCACTCGTCCCGGTTGGAACCGCTTGCCTCTTTCCCTCCACGTCGGCCTCCGTCACACATCGCGTTTCGGAGCACGAGTTCGGTCAGACATTGGGTGTGCAGCAGGCCTTTGGCGGCGTGGCACGCGTCGCGGGGCCGATTTGGGCAACGGCAGTGTATCAGGGATTCGGTGCTAGAGTGCCATTCTTCATAGCGGCCGGGATAGTCGCCATTGCGGTGATCCTGACTTTCCTGGTGAAGCCGCCCGTCGAGCCAGTGACGCCGGACGAAGTGCTGCGGGAGGAGCCGGTACCGCTCAAGGCTCGGTAGAGTTGTCCGAGTTGGTACATTTACAGATCCGTCAAACCTTTGTCAAAATGCTTTCGTGAGGGAATGGCCATTTCTGATCTCAGCAGTAGGATCGCAGAAGAAGGGCTCAGCATCGGGGCAATCAAGCTCAATCCCGACAACCCCTTCCAGTGGGCGTCTGGCTACCGCATGCCCATATACAACGACAACCGGATGTTCCTCTTCCATCCCCAGATGCGGCAGGTGATAGCGCAAGGGCTCGCGGACATCATTGCGGAGAACGGTATCGACCCGGAGGTGGTGGCGGGCACGGCCACGGCGGGCATTCCACATGGGGCTCTGCTGGCCGATGTGCTGTCGCTCCCGTACATCTACATCCGCGACAAACCCAAGGGCCATGGATTGAAGAACCGGATCGAAGGCATCGATGCGGAGTCGGACCTCGGTGGAAGCAAAGTGGTGGTCATCGAAGACTTGATTTCGACCGGAGGCAGTTCAGCCCGCGCGGTAGAAGCGGTCCGCGACGCAAATGGAGATTGCGACTGGTGTCTCTCGATCTTCAGCTACGGTCTCGAGAAGGCTGCCGAGCAGTTCGATGCACTGGATCCCAAATGTTACTTCACGTCTCTGCTGACCTTTCCGACATTGCTCGAGGTCGCAAAGACCGGTGGATTCCTGTCAGAGGATCAGATCGCCCTGCTCGCTGAATGGCGAAAAGATCCCTTTGGCTGGGGAGATAAGCACGGTTTTCCGAAAGTAGAGAAGGGATAGACGCTGTGCCTGAGTTGACTGCTCTGGAAATGCGGGCGCGGGAGATGGTGTGTCTGCCATTGGATGGCCTGCACACTCTCGAAGCCGTGGAAAAGCTGGTGCACGAGTTGAGCCCGTTCGTGGGTTTGTTCAAGGTCGGGAAGGAATCGTATACGCGGTTTGGGCCTGAAGTCGTGGACCTCGTGAAGAAATTGGGGGCCGGCGTCTTTCTCGATCTCAAGTACCACGATATTCCAAACACCGTTAAGGGGGCGGCACGGTCTGCCACCGAGTTGGGCGTGACGATTTTCAATGTCCACGCTTCCGGTGGTGCCGCGATGATGGCCGCCGCCATGCAAGGGGTCGATGAAGCAGCCGCACCGGAAGCGCCGAGGCCCAAGGTGATTGCCGTCACGGTGCTTACCAGCATCGATCAAGAGATACTGAATAATGAGTGTGGCGTTCCCGGTCAGGTGGAAGACCAGGTGCTCCGCTTGGCGAAACTCACCGAGTCCGCCGGACTCGACGGGATCGTTTGTTCGGCCGCCGACATGCACGCGCTCAAGGATGAGATTCGGTCGGATTTCATGTTTGTGACGCCAGGCATCAAGGGCACGACAACCCCAGCGGGCGAGGATCAGAAGCGAGTTCTCTCCCCCGGCCGCGCAGTGGCTGCTGGGTCTTCGCTTCTAGTTGTAGGAAGGGCAATCACCGGAGCAGCGGACCGTCCTGCGGCCGCTCGAGAGGTTCTCCAAGACATCGCTAACGTTCTCTGAGTGAGAAGCACGAATATGATCGACATGTTGGGGAAGGAAGTTCGGGGACGCTTTGGTTTTCCATCGGGTGTGATCTCCACTAATGGCGATACAGCCAGGTGGATGTTCGAGAACATCCCGCAGATAGGTTTCTTCGTGGGAAAGAGCACGACGATAGAGCCACGCGAAGGCAACCCGGAAGACATTCTCACGCAGCCCTCTCCCGATTCGATGTGGAATGCGGTGGGTTATGCGAATCCGGGGCTCGAGGCAACAATCGAGAGCTTTCGGGATCTCCGAGATCGATCTCCATCGGACGTCTTCCTCCTTCCTCAGGTCGGAGAGAGTACCGAAGAAAAATTTGCCCATTCCGTAGCGGAGTTCGAAAAGGCCGGCGACATCGCGGATGGATACGAGATCAACGTATCGTGCCCGCATGCGCACAAGGGCGGGATCCTCATCGGGTCGAACCCGGACAGCGTGCGGAGCATCGTTGCCGCGTGTCGAAAGGCGACGAAAAAACCCCTCATCGTCAAACTGAATGCCGGGGTAACTGCACTCGAAGAGATTGGCCTTGCTGCGGCAGACGGTGGGGCCGATGCGCTCTCCGCGATCAACTCGTTGGGCGGACCGAACCCCGAACTCAGCAACGGTTTTGGGGGGCTGTCCGGCGCGCCGATCTTCCCGGCAACCCTGGATGCAGTGCTTCGACTTCGCAAGACGGTGGCTCTGCCGTTCATAGTGATGGGTGGAATCCGTGGTGCATCGGACATTCGTCGGTTGGAAGAGATCGACCCGTCGTTCTTGTACTGCATCGGTACTGCTCTCGGAGGCCTCGACTCCGAAGAGATTCGTGAGTACTTCCAACAGCTCGAAGATGATCTCGCGAAAGGAACCGACCTCGCGACAGAGAGAACGCTCAGCAGTATGCTGATGGATCATAGGCCATTCGTAGTTTCGGCAGTGGAGGAGTACGGTGATTCGATTCGGTTGATCAAGTTCAGAGAAAACATCGAGGCCGGCATCGGCCAGTTTGTGTTTCTGAAGGTGGGCAACAGCCTCTCGAAACCCTTCTCTGTGGCGAGCAATATAGACGGGCTGGAGTTGGTGATCAGAAACGTCGGACCGATGACGGCGAAGTCGTTTGAGCTCAAGGTCAATGACGTAGTTCGTGTGCGCGGACCTTACGGTCACCACGAGGAGCTTCCAACCGACCGGGTCGTCTACTTCGTGGGTGCAGGGTGCGGAATCGCGCCGGTACACCATGCTGCTCGGAAACATCCCGGCCCCAAACGATTTGTCATTGGAACGGTGACGGCGACTGAACTCGTGTACCTCGATGAGCTGAAGGAAATGGGTGAGGTAGCTGTTTCCACCGACGACGGCACTGCCGGCGTGTGCGGGTATGTATCCGACGTTCTGCACCAAACCCTAACAGCGGATCAACCTGACCGACCTTGCTTCTTCAACTGCGGTCCCGAGATCGCGATGCGCGCGGTAGACAAGGTGGAGCGCGAATTCGCCCCGCCGTCGGACATCTACCATCTCGTTGAACGTATGACCAGCTGCGGTGTCGGAATTTGCGGGAAATGCTCGATTCCGTCAGGCGAGCGCGCCTGTGTGGACGGTCCGTTGTTCTCAGCAGAGCGGTTTTCGCCGGCCGAGTACACTCGGGACAAAACCGGCAAGAAGGTGTCTATATTCGACACACACCGGGAGTGCTGAGACTAGGTTGGACTAGCCTTTAGGCTTGAGCATTTCTTCGAAAGGCTCGTAGCCGCTGAGTGCTTGCAGGTCTCCGTCACGGTGGAATGCCTCCGTGACTTGAAATCCGTCATCAAACGCCTGCTGCAGCTTCTCGATGGCAAGTTCCCGATCGCCCAAAACAGCGGCAATGCGAGCTTGCCAGAACAGAACGCTGCCGAATCTAAACGGTCGTTCCAGTTCAAAGAGAGAGCTCGAGATCCGCATCGCCGTTTCGCGATCTCCCCGGCGTGCGGCAGTGGATCCGAGATAACCGAGATACGACACGCTATCTGGTGAAGCTTCAGCCAACCTCTGAAACAGCTCTGCAGCCTCATCGAGGCGGCCATCGAAATAGAGCAGGCGTGCGTGACCGTATCGGTAGAGTGGCTCCGCCAAAGTTTCGGGCGGAAGGGTGTCGAACCAGTCGAGTGCCCAGTCGCGAACTGCATCGGCCGCGTCGCCATGACCGTGAGCCGCCATTTCGAGCGAGGTAATCAGGGCATCCTCAGCGGCTGGCACCCAGTGAATCGGAGGTGGAGAGGGATGCTCACCGAGCATCTCCATCGCTTCTTCTGGCCTGCCCAACGCGGCTAGAGCCCTGGTAACGTTCACGATCATCCATGGATTTCCAGGGTACATCTCCAGGCCCTCGCGAGCTTCAGTAAGTTCGCTTCGGTGTTCGCCCAGCATGTGCAGCGCTGTGCACACGTAGACCCAGTGGTTGAAGAAACCGCGCATCAGCCCTCGTTCCGGATCGATTTTCTCCAACGCGTCAATCGCTTCGCGTGGCCGGTTCAGCGCGAGAGCCGTCATTGCCACCAGAGTATGCATCTCGGAACTCGGGGCGATCACAACGCCTTGCCGCATGGCTTCTAGCGCGCCGTCATAGTCACCCTGCGTCATGCCAATGACCCAGTCGAGCAAAAACCGCTCGAGCGGGATGAGTCGTTCCCGCTTCGCATAAATGACTCTTCCGAGCGAATCTGCTAGTTCCCAACCTCCTCCGGTGGCTGACGCAAACGCTGCAAACAACATCGGAGTTACGAAATTGGTGTCCAACTCGGCAGCGCTAAGGAAGTGTGGGACGGCTGCATGCCCGTCCAGCTGCTGCATGAAGATGCTCATGCCTTCCATGTATTCCAGATAACCGTCGTAAGACGGTGGCTGATTGCTTGCCATTGCCCATGCTTGGAGGCGGTCATCGAACCGCAGCGCCAGAGCTCCCATTACCCGTTGGCGCAACTCTTCCACCGCAACCAACGGTGAGTCGACGTGGGCCGTCACGGGATCCAGGGCAGATATGACTGTCAGATCATGTGCGTCGGTCACTTGTCCTTGGAACTGAATCGTCGTGCCTTGCCTGTAGTACCTCCCCCAGATCACGACGTCTGCACCAGACTGTTCGGCGAGAATATGCACGCTCTCGGTGCCGGATTCCCCTGTTGCAGGCAAAGCGGACGATGCCATCGCAGACAGGTTGCCCAAAACTTCGACCAAACCGGTTTGCGATAAGCCTTGTGTTATCCAATCCGCGGTCATTGGCCCGATCGGGGCCAGCGAAGGATCGCCAGTCTGGTTCTCGAATGCGGCGACGACAACCCGCGGAGGGCCGCCTGTCTCGGTTGCACCGCCAAACGGGAGCTGGGTACCCACCACGATGGCTAGGACAATCACCGCCACCATGACCCCCAAACCACCGACCGTGGGACGGTGTTTCTTGGCCTCGGGTTGCACGGTAACCTTGCCGGGATCGGAGACGCTGAGCGCATCGGAGAATTCAGCCGCAGTTTGGAACCGCTCGCCTGGGTTGAGCGCGAGCGCACGTTCGAGTGCGTGAGTGAGGCCGCCAGTCGTACGATCTCCGCCCGAAGCGGATCGTATGACTTCAGGGACCGATCCGACGCGATCGGCCGGGCTCAGCCCAGCCGGGTTTCCACCCAGAGATTCGAGAAGCACGCACCCAAGACTGTACAAGTCGGATCGGCCATCCACGTCTCCACTCGCGGACCACTGTTCCGGGCTCATGTAGGCTGGTGTGCCCATCGCCAGACCGGCCTGCGTCAGCTGTCGAGCCTGATCCCCTCCGACGGCACGAGCGATTCCAAAGTCAGCAACCAACGCATGATCATCCTGAAGTAGGATGTTGGCGGGCTTTATGTCTCTGTGCACTACGCCTGCGTCGTGCGCATAGTGCAGCGCACCCGCTACCTCCTGAGCGATCCTCAAGGCCGAGGAAACTGGCAGCTTCTCCCCCCGCGCCAATCTATGTCCGAGTGATTCACCCTTGATGTGCGGCATCACGTAGTACAGCATCCCATCAGCGTCACCTGCCGCGTACACGGGAACGATGTGAGGGTGAATCAGTTTGGAGATGACATCGATTTCACGGAGGAAGCGTTCTCGCATTACCAGTGTCGCAACCTCGGGACTCAGGACCTTTATGGCCACCTCTCGGTGGGGGTGGTCCTCGGTCGCGAGATACAGCGTAGCCATACCGCCGCGACCGATTTTGCGCTCGATCGTGTAGCGGCCTGGGAGAGCGGTTCGCAAGTGTTCGAGAACGTCGTCCACTAGGAGTTATCCCTGAACGGGTGCGCAAGAAGGTTAGTGGAGGTTTGCGTGGACATCTAGTGACTACTCATTCAAGAATACTTCTGCTATCGCTATGCCGCTCTCGCCAGCGACTGCGTACAATAGGTAGATGCGGTCGTCTTCCTGGTATATCGCTGGGTCGCGCAGTTGGTTGACGTGTCCGTACGCCGTACTCCGAACCGACGGCTCCAGCGGTGCGTTTGCCCCTTCCCAATCTCGCTCCGGCCTGAGCACCTCAATCGGGTCGCTGTCTGTCCAACTCGACCAATCTCCCGCTATGTCGATAGTGCTCGCCAAAATTCTTTCAGGGGCTTGTCCGACCTGAGTCCAGAATACGTACAGGATGTTGTCCTGTTTCAGCAGGGCAGCGTGGCGCATGTCCGAATTGAAGAGCAGTGGTCCTTCCTCGAAATCGCTCAATCCATCCATGGATCGGTAGAACTGCCCCGGCATCGACATGGCGTAGTGATATGCGCCGTGCCGAAACGCTCGCATGTACGTGCGACCCAAGAGTTCGCTTCGTGCGTCGAAGTGAATGCCATCCTGCGATACCGCTAGCCGCGTCGCTTGTTGGCCCACTCCATGGAGACCGTGGAAGTACATGATGATCCTGCGATTTTCGCTGTCGACATGAACGTCCGGTGACGCGATATGAGGAGTTGTGACTTCACTCCGTATGTCGTGCGATAGAGCGATGCCGCGCGCCTCGCGATCCGTCTGAATTTGTGCCAGCTGCTCCGCAGACACCTCCGGTGGTTCCGAAAGAAAACCTGACTCTTCGATCTGCAAAGTTCCCGGTCTGTGGATCTTCCACGGGCCGAGCAGGTCATCGGCGTAGGCAAGCCGGATGTAACGGCCTTTGTGGTCTGCGAAATACAGGTAGTATTTGCCCAGAGGTGTGTCGATCCAGCTCGGAACCTGGATCAACGAAGGTCCTTGGATGTTGGGCCCAATACTCGCATCCAGGTCAGGGGTGATGATTGGCGCATCGACGAGCCGTTCGATCCTCATCGTGACTAGATCCGACTGCTCGCAAGAGAGGTTGGTCAGGCAGATTACGCCGAGGATGATTGGGCCAACAGCGCTTAGTTTCAACAACCCCTTCATTCACCGTCCCCTTGCTTATGCTGAGAAATATCTCCGAATTCTAGAGCTAACACCGATTCCCGTTGCGATTCCCGCCCGAGTATTGCCGATGTGGTTACTGTGGTCAAGGAAGCAGTTAGCAGTCGGGCGGTAGCGAACTAGGCGGATTTGATTTTAGCTTTCAATTGTCGGGCCCACGGTTGCGCGAAGCCGTGCCACCCAGTGGGTGCATTTGCACTCACCTGGCGGCCGGGTGAGGCGATGTGTTGGTGTGATTCTGCCAGGTGAGAAAACAGAGTCTCACTCATGCAAGAGGAGCCGCGGAGGAATCATGTTGTCCCGGGAAGAGTCGGTCCTGCCTATCGTTGATCTCCAAGACGACGACGAGATGGAATGGGAGGAGGAGTCCGACATCGAAGAAGAAGATGGCGAACAAGAGATCGACGACGAGGATGACGAGTACGAGGAGTACGAAGACGAGTTTGCCGACGAGGATGAGCCCCGTCGCAAACGGCGCCACGCCGAGTGGGAGTAGTGATAGCAGTACTCGTTGAGCCCTGCACCACAGCTCGTCCATGTAGCTCTTCCAACTAAGCGTAATGCTTGGTTGTAGGTGGTACTCGTACCTGTCCCTCTGCCACTCTGCAACTGCTGCTCAATGCTGCAAATGCAGCATTCATTCGACATTCTCTGTCTCCCATTCGATATTCCACCTCTATGATAGATTTCCGCGTCGGCGTAGACAGCTACTGTCTCCAACCATTGAACCTCTCGGCTTTCGAGGTGTTGGATTGGGTCGCAACGCGTGGAGGGGAGGGCGTTCAGTTTTCTGAGGGGGTATTGGCCGCAGGCGATGCCGCTGACGACGGGTTCCTCCATGACCTTGCGGGTGCCGCTCGAGAGCGGAATCTGTACCTAGAGTGGGGTGGCGGCGAACACGTACCCTTCGACACCGCTACGTGGTGCGAGAAAGACCTTTTGGCCGGCAATCGCCGTGCGGCAGAGTCTGCTTCAGTGCTTGGTGCTCGAGTGGTTCGGTCGTGCTCTGGTGGGTTTTTCCGATGGGGAAACGAAGCACCCGAGACAGATGTGTTGTTGGAGGCGATGGCGGCAGCCTTGCGACCCCAGAGATCGATGTTAGAAGATCTGGGGGTGACGCTCTCCATTGAGATTCATTTCGAGTTCACCACCTTCGAGTTGCTCCGACTTTTTGATATGTGCGACGCGCAACCGGGCGGTTGGCTCGGCGTCGTTTTGGACACCTTCAACATGTTGCCGATGTTGGAGGATCCGGTCCTTGGCACCGAACGCGTATTGCCATGGGTCGAGGCGACTCACATCAAAGATGGCATGGTCGCGCTCAATCCCTACGGGCTCACAACATTTCCGACCGGACTCGGTCTCGGGCAAGTGGACCTTTCTGCCATCCTCGAGCTTCTCGCATCCGTTGATCGGCCCATCAACCTGTCGGTGGAAGGACACGGTGGATCGTTTGAGACGGCGATCTTCGATGATGAGTTCATGCGTCGATTTCCAGACGTGACTGCTGTCGAAATGGAGAGACTGTTGCGTCTCGGGCGCGAGGGTAGGGAACGGAATGCCGCTGGTATCGTAGCACCTACCGAACGGGCGGATTGGCCGGAGTTGTGCGAAAGCCGGACGGAAGCTGATCTCAGCTACCTACGGGAGTTCGTCGCGCACCGAGCATCCGGTTCTGGTTGAGATGGCAGGTGTGAATTGACTGCGCACGATGCGTCGCATCGCTACAGGTTTCGGTACCGAGACGCGGAATCGCTCCTCTCTGAGTTGGAAGAGCTCGGATTGTGGTTGCCGTGGTCTGAAGACGTATCTCAATTACTACAGCGCGCGGATGTCGGGTCACTACGATTGCCCAACAGGCTTGCTGTACATCCGATGGAGGGATTTGATGCAGATCCTGACGGCGCGCCTGGAGAGTTGGCAGTTCGTCGCTACAAACGGTATGCGGAGGGAGGCGCCGGCATAATCTGGTTCGAGGCGACCGCGGTAGTGGCAGACGGCCGGTCTAATCCGAACCAGATGTTCTTGCACGAAGGCACTGTCTCCGAATTCGCGAAGCTGGTAGAAACCACGCGGTCTGCTGCTCGCGATTCGTTCGGGCCGGATCACGAACCGCTCTTGGTGCTCCAACTCACGCACTCCGGACGCTGGTCGCGACCCTCCGGGCAAGGGAAACCGCAAATCGTGCATCACAACCCTGCCATTGACTCACTTGTGGGCATAGATGCCGATTACCCGCTTGTCGGCGATGACGATCTCGACAGTCTGCAAGATGTCTTTGTAGTCGCGGCTCGTCTGGCGGCAGATGCCGGTTTCGACGCGGTCGATATCAAGGCGTGTCATGGTTATTTGGTGTCGGAGTTGTTGGCGGCGTTCACGAGACAAGGGAAATACGGTGGCTCGTTCGAAAACCGGACTCGATTTCTGGTAGAAACTGCGCTGCGTGTGCGCCAAGAGGTGCCGTCGATTCAAGTCTCGAGTCGACTCAATGCGTATGACGGCCTGCCCTATCCATATGGGTTTGGAGTGGACCGCGACGATTCCACAAAACCGGACCTAGAGGAACCGCGTGCGCTGTTGAGCGAGTTCCACGCGAGCAGGATGGCGATGGCCAACATCTCGGTGGGGGTGCCGTACAGAACGCCTCACCTTGGACGTCCGTTTTCTTGGCCTGTTCGCGGCTCGTCACCTTCACCCGAACACCCACTAATTGGCGTGTCGAGATTGTTGGAAATCGTTGGGACTCTACAACGAGGAGTTTCGGCACTGCCTATGGTTGGAACTGGCTACAGTTGGTTGCGACAGTACTTTCCTCATGTCGCTGCAGGGGCGATTTCTGAGGGCGATGTTACAATCGTTGGGGTGGGCAGGTTGGCGTTTGCATATCCCGACTTCGCTCGCGATCTCCTCGAACACGGCAAGCTCGATCCTGCAAAATGCTGTGTGGCTTGTTCGGGCTGCACCGAGTTGATGAGGGCAGGAGGACCCACAGGCTGCATAGCGCGAGACCGCGAAGTGTACAAACTGCCGCGACGGGGAAGGGCGAGAAAGGAATAGGAGCTTTGCGAGACTCTCACGAGAACTGGCATTTCGGCGACCTCGAGTTGCCGGTCTTCTCGCTCAATACTCTCGTGATCGGTAGCGGCGCCGCCGCTCGCAATGCAGCCCTTCAACTCATCCGCGCCGGGCAAAACGACGTCGCCATCGCTACTGAACGATGGAACGCGGGCACCTCGTATAACGCGGGTTCCGACAAGCAGACCTACTACAAACTTTCGGTAGCCGGCCCCGCACCAGACTCACCGCATGTGCTCGCCGAAGACCTGTTCTCGGGTGGTTGCATGCATGGCGACATCGCTCTCTGCGAAGCCTCACATTCTGCGCAGGCATTCTTCAACCTCGTCGAGCTAGGCGTTCCATTTCCGCATGACACACACGGTGGATTCCTGGGGTACCGCACCGACCACGATACCCGAGGACGTGCGACGTCGGCCGGACCTTTGACTTCCAAGCTGATGTGTGAACGCCTGGGAGAAGCCCTCGATCGTGAGGAACTGCGGGTGTTCGACGAGTGTCAGGTGGTTGCGCTGCTTACCCGTCCCGATGGTGGGAAACGCAGGGCGGTGTGCGGGGCAGTGGCTCTCGACAAGACCAGGTTGGATGAAGACAATTTCGGCCTCGTCGTGTTCAACGCCGAGAACGTTGTTTTGGCCACCGGTGGACCCGGGGGCATGTATCGCTCGTCGGTCTATCCTCAAAGCCAGTTGGGCGGCATCGGCGCAGCGCTTACCGCAGGTGCGTTGGCTCACAATCTGACAGAGTCGCAGTTCGGAATCGCATCTGCGAAGTTCCGCTGGAATCTGTCGGGCAGCTACCAGCAGGTGATTCCGCGTTACGTGTCGACCGATGCAGGTGGCTCAGATGAACGCGAGTTCTTGAACGACTTCTTCCCCGACCTCACGTCGCTGACGACTGCAATATTCCGAAAGGGATACGAATGGCCGTTCGATTCCGGCCGAGTAGTCGGTTTGGGCTCTTCCCTCATCGATGTGTTGGTGTTCAGAGAGACGGTGCGGCTGGGGCGACGTGTTTTCCTGGATTTTCTGAAGAACCCCACCGATCCAACCGGGCGCGAGACCTTCGAGGTGGATGGGCTTCCCCAAGAGCCTCGTGAGTACCTGCGGAACTCAGACGCGACTCAAGCCACACCCATCGAGCGCTTGCTGGCAATGAACTCGCCGGCAGTCGACCTGTACCGCGATCACGGCATCGAACTGGAGCGCGAACGGCTCGAGATAGCCGTTTGTGCCCAGCACAACAACGGTGGACTGGCCGCTAATGTTTGGTGGGAATCCAACGTCACACACCTGTTCCCGATCGGCGAGGCGTGTGGAACGCATGGTGTGAGACGCCCCGGCGGATCGGCTCTGAATGCTGGGCAGGTCGGGGCGCTCAGAGCCGCATTGTATGTCGCTCACAACTACGGCGGAGAACCTGCTGATCTTGGCAGATTTGTTCCCGCCGTCGCCGATCAAGTCCGCGAATGTATCGATTTCTGTTCGCGTACTGTCGATCTCGGGAACAACGCCGACGACAAACTGTTGCCGAAGGATATACTGGCTGAGGTTCAGGATCGCATGTCTGCTTTTGCAGCGCAGATCAGAGATCCCGAGTCAGTCGCCGCTGCCACGAGAGATGCTTGGCACCTGGAGCGAAGTATTCGCGACAGGCTGCGCGTCAACGGACCGCAGTCTCTTCCGATGGCGTTTCGAGCCGCCGACCTGTGTCTGACTCATGCGGTTTACCTAGAGGCTATCAACGCTTATCTGGCGGCTGGTGGAGGATCTCGAGGCGGCGTGTTGGTTCTGGATGCCGGTGGTGAAAGCTGCGGAGCCGGACTCGACGATTCTTGGAATTTCAGAGTGGAAGCCCCGTCGAGCGAAACAGCGCAGAAGATTTTGGAAGTATCTCTCGACAGGCTGGGACAGGTGAAAACCGCATGGGTGTCGGTACGACCAATCCCTGACAGCACCGGATGGTTCGAGCAGGTATGGGCAGACTTCAGGGCAGGGTCGGTATTCTCATCCTCCGAGGAGCAAAGCAGTGGATAGACGACGTTGCGCGTTCGTGACAGGCGCCGCACGAGGCATCGGCCGAGCGATCTCAATCGAGCTTGCGCGAGCAGGGCTCGACGTCATCGGCAATGATCTGACCTACGACGCAGGCGAAAAAACTGCCGGTCTCGCTGAAACCCAACAGCGAGTCGAGGAGTTGGGAGTCGGGTTCGAGCCGGCGCCGGGCGACATTGCCGACCTCGAGATGCATGCGACGATGCTGCAAGCCGGGGTGACCAGGTTTGGACACGTAGATGTGCTCGTGAATAACGCAGGCGTCGCCCCTCTCGAACGGGTGGACTTTCTCGAAACCACACCAGAGAGCTTCGACCGCGTTCTGGGTGTGAATCTGCGTGGGACGTTTTTCCTAACCCAGGCGTTTGCGCGGCTCCAGACGGCAGACGACTACGTGAGATCGGGCGCATCGATAATCTTCATCACGTCGATATCGGCAGACACCTCTTCGCCCACACGCACGGAGTACTGTGTGGCGAAGGCTGCGTTGAGCCAGCTTGCGACGGTGTGCGCAGATCGATTCGCCTGTTCCGGCATCACCGTATACGAGGTACGGCCGGGAGTGATCGAGACAGACATGACCGCCCCGGTCAAAGAGAAGTACGACACACTCATTGCCGACGGGCTGATTCCTCAAGGCAGATGGGGCAAACCGGAGGATGTTGGCAAAGCGGTAGCCTCCCTTGCCAAGGGCGACTTCGGGTATTCCACCGGGGGGACCTTTGAAGTCAGCGGGGGCATGAACATCAAACACCTTTGACGCGATATCGCGGAGAAACGCAAAGTGAGCAAATCCGCCCAAGTCTGGGATCTACTGCAAACAAACCGGCTCATAGCTCTTCTGAACCCAAAAGACCCGGAAGAGTGTCTCAGGGCGTACGAGGCTCTGGCTCCACTCGGCGTGGTGTTGGAAGTCGCTCTCAGAGGAGAGGCCGCGAAACCTAGTCTCGAGTACTTGCTGACGAAGCATCCCGATGCACTCGTATTGGCGGGCACGGTCCTGACGCGGAAGCAGGCTCGAGACGTTCTGGATGTTGGAGTAGCTGGTGTCGTGTCGGCCGACTACGTGCCGGCGGTGGTAGAGGAATGCGTGGCGGCAGACGTGATGTGTGTGCCGGGTGGACTTTCCGATGCCGGAAAGCAGCTGGTTCAGAAGGCCGATAACTACGGAATCACACTAGAACAGTTGAGAGAACAGAAACCTTGGCAGTGGGTTTACAAGGTCTTCCCGGCAATGGTCAACCCCGAGTCAGTATTAGCTACCGCGAAAGCGTGGCGCGCAGTCTATGGTGGTTTGCAGCTCGTCTATACGGGTGGCGTCACGTTGGAGAATGTTGGTGCGATGGCTCGGCGGGATCGGGAAGGCATCTTTTGCGGATCGGCATTGACTCGGCACGCAGACAACCCCGAACTGATGCGTGAAGAGGCGGAGCGGTGGCTTGCTGAGATTCGGGGCGATCTCGGCAGTGCGACATCGGGAGGTGAGAAACAGGTTACCGTAGATGCACCGCCAGACGACGCAGGCATCCAATCCAAGGCAAGGCGAGTGGTGACGTTTGGCGAGATCATGCTCAGGCTTTCGCCTCCGGCCGGACAGCGATTCAGACAGGCCAGATCGTTCGATGTCACGTACGGCGGAGCCGAGGCCAACGTGGCGGTGGCTGTGGCGCAGTTGGATCTGAAATCTAGTTTTGTGACTGTGCTCCCAGCCCATGACATCGGTCAGTCGGCGGTGGACTTGCTGCGGTCGCTGGGAGTGGACACCAGTTTCATCCTCAGGCAGGGCGACCGAATAGGGACGTACTTTCTCGAACATGGTGCTTCGCAACGGCCGTCTCGCGTCATCTACGATCGATCCGAATCTGCCATTGCAGCAGTGAGAACAGGAGAGATCGATTGGGCTCACGTATTCGATGCGGCGGCCTGGTTCCACTGGACGGGGATAACACCAGCCCTGAGTGAAAGTGCGGCTGCAGTCACAGCGGAAGCGGTTCGCGCTGCAAAACGCGCCGGCTTGATTGTGAGCGTCGATCTCAATTACCGATCGAAACTGTGGTCGCGCGAGCGTGCCAAAGAGATCATGACTCCGCTCATGCAACACGTTGACATCGTGATCGCCAACGAAGAGGATGCGGCGAACGTGTTTGGCATGGCTGCTCGCGGTACGCTACCCGAAATGGGGAATATCGAGTCAGCGGCCTACGAAGACGTTGCGCGCCAACTCGTCGATCGCTTCGACTTGAGGCTTGCTGCTATCACGTTACGGGAGAGCCACTCGGCGTCGGACAACACCTGGTCGGCTTGTCTCTGGGATGGCAGGGAGTTCCTGCAGAGCCGCAAGTATCCGATTCATCTGGTAGATCGAGTTGGAGGCGGAGACGCCTTCGCCGCAGGGTTGATATACGGAATGATGGCAGGGAAGGGTAGCCATGGGGCGCTCGAGTTCGGAGTCGCCGCTTCGTGTCTCAAGCAGACTATCGCGGGGGATTTCAACATCGTTTCGGCGTCCGAGGTCGAGTCACTCGCGAGTGGAAACGTAGCAGGCAGGATCAAACGATGAACGACGATCAACTGCTGAAGCTCGGGGACGTGGTTCTGGATGGCGAAGCCGATCGCGCCCGTGAGCTGACTGAAGGATTGCTGGCATCGGCCGTATCTCCAGAAAGGGTGTTGGATGATAGTCTCGTACCAGCGATGACTGAGGCGGGGCGGCGGTTCGAAAACCACGAATTCTTCCTCCCAGACCTGCTCATGGCTGCTCGCGCCATGAAAGAGGCGCTAGCATTGCTTCGACCACTTTTGGCGGAGCGTGACGTCGAACCGAAGGGTACGGTCGTAATTGGCACAGTCGCGGGCGACCTGCACGACATCGGAAAGAACATCGTGGCGGCGATGCTCGAGGGGGGCGGTTTCACGATTGTCGACCTGGGCTATGATGTGGCGCCGAGTACGTTTGCGAACTCGATTCGGGAGCACGAACCGGACATCGTTGCATTGTCGGCACTGCTCACGACCAGCGTCCCGATGATGAGCAACGTGATCTCGGAACTCCACAAAGAGGGGTTGCGCGATGGCGTTCGGGTATTGGCGGGCGGAGCACCGATCACAGAATCAGGCGCCACGGAGATGGGAGCGGACGCATATGCGCCAACCGGGCCAACCGCGGTAGACGTAGCCAAGAAACTCATCGCTGGCGAAGCAATCCGTCTACCCGCAGAACCTATCATCGACTCCGCGGAACATCCGCGTCCATCCGCGTCCAGCCGCGGCAAATCACTAACCGCAACGACATTCCAAACCACGACAGAGCACCGAGAATCGCTCGAAACTGTCACTCCACGCGAACTCGTGAAACAAGCGATCTCCTTCGAGGGTCCCGAACGGCTACCGCGGCAGATCTGGCTGCTTCCCTGGGCGAGCAACAAATACCCCGACGAGGTCGAATCCATCGAACGCGATTTCCCGTCTGACATAGTCACGATTCCGATCTTCTGCAGTGAGCCCGTGCCAGGGCAGGGCAACGCCCACACCGTGGGCACATTCGTAGACGCTTGGGGATGCGAATTCGAAAACTTGCAGGATGGCATCATTGGCGAGGTCAAACGACCCCAAATTGGCGACTGGGCGAGCACGAACCATGTCAGGTTTCCCCGAGAACGTCTCTCTATCGAAGTTGACCAGATTGCCGAATACTGTGGTAACACCGATCGATACGTGATCGCAGGCACCTGTCCGCGGCCCTTCGAGCGGCTGCAGTTCCTGCGAGGCACGGAAAACCTCTATCTGGATCTCGGCCGTCCGTCTTCAGCGTTTCGAGGCTTTCTCGCACGTCTCCACGAATTCTATGTCGAGGAACTGAGACTCTGGGCGCAAACGAAGGTCGACGCTCTGATGTTCATGGACGATTGGGGATCGCAACAGGCTCTGCTGATTTCGCCCCAACTATGGCGAGAACTGTTCAAACCGCTCTACGCGGAGTACGTCGCCATCGCTCACGAACATGGCAAGCACGCGTTCATGCATTCCGACGGTTACATAGCGGATATCATGCCCGACCTGATCGAAATCGGTGTCGATGTGCTGAACAGTCAGGTGTTCTGCATGGATGTCGAAGATCTGGGGAAACGATTCGGCGGCGAAGTCTGCTTCTGGGGTGAGATGGATCGTCAGCACCTGCTTCCCCGCGGCACTACCGAAGAGGTGGCTACAGCCGCGAAGACACTGGTGAATGCGTTTCACCGCAATGGTGGCTTCATAGCGATGTGTGAGTTTGGGCCCGGTGCTCGACCGGATAATGTGCGAGCCTTCTTCACGGCGTGTTCCGAGGTCTAGCAGGCCGTGACGCTTCTCGGACTCCACATTCTAGATGTCGCGTTGATCTGTATCTATGTGGTTGTCATCATCTGGGTGGGCCACTCGATAGGAAAGACCAGGCAGGATACCGAAGGCTTCTACCTGGCTGGTCGCAAACTCGGCAAGTTCTACCAATTCTTCCTCAACTTCGGTCATTCGACCGACTCCAACCAGGCGGCAGGCGTCTCACGCGAGGTGTATCGGCAAGGGCTGGGCGGCATGTGGATTCAGTACCTCGTGCTGTTTCTCACGCCGTTCTACTGGTTCACCACGATGCTGTACCGTCGGGCCCGGCTCGTCACGATCGGCGACCTGCTGACCGAGCGGTTCGACAGCAAGTTCCTGGGTGGAGCATTCGCGGCTTTCTGCCTGGTCATGGCGTTGCTAGGTGGCGGCGCGAGCTACATGGTTGCCGGCAAGACGATGATGGCGCTGACTCCCAAGGCCGAAAGTGAGTACACGGCTGAGGAGGCGACGAGCGTCGCGGCGTTCCGCGAGTTCCGAGACCTTCAAGATCGTGCTGCAACCGGGCTAGAGGCATCAGAGCAGGCGCGATACGAGGAACTGCAGGACCGGTTCGACCGTGGAGAGCTTCGTGGACTGGTTTCGCATACCAACCCACTCGTCTTTTACATCGGCTACGCGCTTGTAATTGCGGTCTACACGATGCTTGGAGGATTCGCCGCCGCAGCAGTCACAGATGCGATACAGGGTATACTGATCGTCATCTTCTCCGTCATGTTGATACCAATCGGACTCCACCAACTGGGAGGGTTCGAGGGCCTTCACGCTCAGGTTCCCGACTACATGTTCGAACTGTTCGGCTCGGCGGCGACCAGCGAATATGCCTGGTACACGATTCTGGCGTTGGTGGTTGCAAACCTGGTCTCGATTGTCGCAGCGGCCCCGATGATGCCCACGGCAGCTTCGGCAAAGAATGAGATGACCGCGCGCATCGGAATGCTGGGCGGGATGTTCTTCAAGCGCTTCATCATGTTGTTCTGGGCGCTTGCAGGGTTGATCGCTATCGCCCTGTATGCTGGCGCACTCGACGACCCGGATCAGATATGGGGAGTGATGACGCGGCAGTTGCTGTTTCCGGGGGCGATCGGGTTGATGCTCGTGGGCGTTTTGGCGGCAAACATGTCATCGCTCGACGCTCTATCGGTTTCTTACGCCGCACTCGTCGTCAGGAACCTCTATCAACCTCTTAGGCGTGGCCTTACGGAACAACACTACCTGAGATTCGGACGCGTGATGATCGCGGTGATCCTCCTGAGCGGGATCGTAAGCGCGATGTATGCGGACAACCTGCTCACCCTATTCCAATATTTCATTTCGCTGCCGGCGGTTTTTGGTGCTCCGATTTGGCTGGGGTTCATCTGGCGGCGACTTACGAAAACGGCGGTGATCACGCAGGTACTGATTTGCTTCACTCTTTATGCGGGCATCCCGAACGCATTCCCGAGCATTGAGGCGATTCGCACGCAACCAGCGCTGCTCGAGGAGACTGAACCGAGGGAGACAACGATAGTCACCGGCGCGTTGCAGGAGGACGTTGACGCTGGGCTGGCGTCCAGGGTGGGCGAGAGTATTCGCAAGCCACACAGGATAGAAGCCACCGGGATCTTCTTCGAGGACGTTGTCCGTTCTGACCCGTCTGATCCAGCCTCACCACTCGAGGGGCGCGGTCGTTTCCACGCGGAGGTCTGGGTGTTGAGTTGGGTTGGAATCGATTTCTCAGGATGGAGCAAGGCACAGTTGGTCGCGACCCGGTTTTTCTTCGATGCGCTATTTCCGTTCGTGTTGCTGTTTGCCATATCCGCTTTCACGAAACCGGTAGACAAAGCCCGCCTCAATCGCTTCTACGGCAAGCTGCGGACACCGGTGCAGCCAACGTCCGAAGAGGACGCCTCGGCTGTCGAACATGCGGCTCTCCACCCGGAGGAGGGTGAGGGCAGCAAGCTCGTACACCGATCCAATTGGGAATTGCGCCGACCGAGTCGGTTGGACGTGTGGGGATTTGGTGGGAGTTGGGTGCTGGTGGGGGTTGTTTTGCTGTGCCTCTGGATGCTGGCCAAGATCGGATCGTGAGCTGTCGCGGCGAACATTGGCCGCCGGTTATGGCGCTAGCACGAAGTTCCGGTAGCCCCCGTAGCACGCCTTTGTGAGGCACTTCGGGTGTCTGGGGTCTGTATCCCGATCGCTCACAACAGCGCGCGGAGGGGATCTGCCGCAACGAAGTGTCAAACGGAGAATCGGAAGTGTAGACGGTCCTCAGGAAAACAGAGAACGGACGATGCAAATGACTGAAGGTCACAGAAATCGAAGACGCTTTTTGAAGGAGCTCGCGACGGGTACAGCTGTGATCGCAGCAGGTCCCACCGCGTGTGCTCCCGCGAGGACCGGATCTCAACCAACCATTTCCACTGTTGCTGACTTCGCCGCTCTCTGGGGTACGGCCCACACCGACGAGGAACGCTGGCAGACGGTGCGCGACATGTTTCTACTCGAACCCGGCTACGCCTACTTCAACACAGGCGGATTGGGGCCGTCGCCGGAGCCAGTGGTTGCTGCCGTCGATGCGGCATGGCGGGAACTCGAGCTTCGTTGCGAGACCGGCCATGGGCGCCGAGTCGCGGTACATGAGGCTGCAGCAGAACTGTTCGGTTGCGCAGAAGACGAACTCGCGTTCACGCGCAGTGCCACGGAAAGCATGAACCTGGTAGCGCGCGGAATAAGCTTGAGGTCGGGCGACGAAGTCGTCATGACTACGCACGAACACCCTGGCGGAGCCACCCCGTGGTTTGCGGTTAGAGAAGACATCGGCATCGTGATTAGAACGTTCGACCCTGGTGAGGGTGGAGGTGACACGCTGGATCGGCTCCGGAACGTCATCACACCCAGGACTCGCGTGGTTATGGTCAGCCACATCACCTGTACCCATGGACTGGCGATGCCCATGCGTGAAATCGCGGCCTTCTGCCGCGAGCGAGGCATTCTCTGCGTGGTCGACGGTGCACAGGCGGTTGGGCAGATCCCCGTCAACCTCAACGAGCTGGGATGTGACTTTTTTGTGGCGTCAGGTCACAAGTGGCTGCTCGGCCCAAAGGGGACGGGTCTGTTGTATGTTCGTGAGGAAATGCTCGATCGATGGAAGCCGAACTACGTCGGTGCTTACTCGGATTCCGGTTTTGATTTGCTGGAGGGCAGGTTCAACCGCCTGCGACCGGCTACCGCTTCCGAGTATGGAACTCGAAACACGCCTTTGTTGTTGGGTTTCGGAGTGGCTTTTGAGCTGCTGAACACCATGGGCGCGCTCATGTTCATGGCGCGCGGTTGGTCTTTGGCGGCGCGGTTGAGAGAGAAGTTGGCAGGTATCGAAGGTGTTCGCATGGTGACGCCGTCCAGTGACGGCTCTAGCGCGTCGATATTGGCCTTCGAACTTCCGGCAAGTGGGGGCAACCCTTGGGATTGGTGCAATATGCTTCGCCGAGATCATGGTATGCGTCTGCGCCCGGTAGGCGAAGCCGGACTGAGTGCCGTGCGTGCCTCGACGCACGTCTGTAATAGTGAGGATGAGGTAGATGAGCTTGCAGAGATCTTGGGAGAGGTGGTATGAGATGGCTATGAGAACTGACAAGCGGCCACTTGGTTTGATCGTTGTCGCATTCATCCTCGTCTGCGGCCCAGCTTACGGGCTGCAGCGAGATCAATATCTGTCGCTTGCCGAGCGGGCCTTTGAGGAGGGCGTACAGTCCATCCCGGCCCAGGTTGAGCGTTGGAAGGAGTCGTGGGAGCCGAGACCAGAGTGGGGGTACGCTCCTCCCGGAGGGCCGCCATACTTCGCCCGTTTGGCCGGCAACCTCTACGAACTGACAGGCGACGAGAGATATGCTCGTGAAGCCATCCGCTGGCTTTCCGAACACCGGGATTTGAAGGAGTTCTTCCCTGAGGAAATGCACGGTGTTCGCCCCGACTATGCCAACGGTGTGCCGGCGATCACGAACTTCTTTGAAATGCCGTTCTTCATCGAGGGTTACCTGTCCGTTAAGGATTCTCCATCACTGACTGGGGAACAACGCGCCAGCATCGAGGAGAGCATTGCGGAGGCGGCAAACTATGTGGACTTCTTTCCCGAATGGGGGCCCCACAACCGGGCGATGCTGCGTGCGTTGGGGTTGCTCCTCGCGTCCCAAGCGATGCCCGACAATCCGAGAGCTGCGCACTGGGAGAGACTTTCGCAAGTGCTCGTGTCAGACAGTTGGGGGAAGTGGGAGGAAGAGGATGCACAGATCTATCATCCGGTCTGGTTGATTTCGTTGGTCCGGTACGCCGACGCATCTGGCGATAGTTCTCTATTCGCTCACCCGACCGCGCAGTACTACTTCGACTACTTCACGCATCTTCTCGATCCAACGGGCATGGTGCCCGACTTCGGCGATGCTCGCTGGCATGCCAACTGGGCGTGGTACGTGGCGCTTCTGGAACGCGCCGCGACAGAGTACGATCGCGATGACTATCGGTGGGCTGCGCGTAGAATCTTCTCGGCTATGCGTGCAGAGATGGGTGAGAACGTGGGTGTTGGCAATGGCATGAACCTCCTCGACGCGTATCGGTGGTCGGATGAGCGAAATTCGGTCGCTCCGCCGCCTGCTAGGAGTGAGGAGGTGATGGAAGATCTCGTGGGTAAGAAGATCGTATTCCGTGACGGTTGGGATGGCGACGCGAACTACATGTTGCTCAACTATCGGGATGAGGGGCCATATGCGCTGATGCCGCGAGACTACCTCCGGCATACGATCCCTGTGGAAGAAGAAAAAATGCACCACGGGCATTCGGATGAGAATTCGATCGTGTTGTTGATGAGCGGCGGTTCGGTGTTGCTCAATGATGCTGGGTACAGGCCTGAGATGCCCTCAGGACCCTCTGGGGAGTTCCGGGCTGACTATTACCACAATCGATTGGTGTGGCGTACCGGAAAGCGTGGACGCGAGCAACCGTTGTGGCCATTCCTTCAGAACTCGGGAGGGCATAGGACTGCTGAGACTCAGAAAATCGAGTTTCTCACTTCCACGGAGTTCGACGTGAGCCGCACGCGGGTCACCGATCGGCGTGATGGTGTGGAGCACGACCGAGTGATCACATGGCTCAAACGGGAGAACGTATACGTTGTATTCGACATCGTGAAATTCCTGGAAACCGACTTTTTCACGCTGTCGACGCTCTGGCACGGGACTACAGTACTGGATGAGGGTGAGAATTATTTCGTCACGGCCGTAGATTCAATTCGGGGCCGCCCGATGCCGCGCAACCGCGCACTCCGCGTTGAATTCCTTCAGGGCGGCATCAGGCAACATGGCACGTTTGGCCTGACTCGCAACCTCGAGCCCGCGATTACCGCCTATCAGACGCTCTCGAGCCACTATCTCGAGGGCCATGTCGAGACCTTTGTATCGGTGTTGGTTCCGGTTGATCGGGACAATTTCGCGAGTTCCTCGATCACCGCCGCCCGCGTAATGGAACCGCCCGAGCTGAGAGCGGGCGTTGGCGTTGTGCTCGAGGTGAATGGCGAAGAGATCTATGTGTGTGCCAAAACAGATCTGAATCGCGACATCCTCGCGGCAAACTCGCGGCCACGCTACACGTTCGAATCGGGCAAAGTTACATATGGGCCGTTCACCACTGACGCGAGCTTTCTCTTTGCGCGGTTGGGCAGCGACACGATTGATTGGGCTGCCACCCATATGGTCGGCGTCTATCACGAAGATGACGAGCTGTTTGCTGCCGGTTGGAATACCTATACCTTGGAACCTGATGACTGGGCGACCGGTCTCGGCGCCGGGAAGTGGCGGTATTGGGAAGGCAGTGCGGCACGGCGGTAATCTGACGGAGTACCTCAAAGGAGCGTTTCGAGATGCCTAGCTGGTTTGTAGAGCTCAATCCTATAGTCCAGGCGCTCATCGCCACGTTGTTCACGTGGGGTGTAACTGCATTGGGTGCTGCTCTCGTGTTTCCCGTGCGGGATCTCAATAGGAAGCTCATGGACGGGATGCTCGGTTTTGCAGCGGGCGTCATGATAGCGGCTTCTTACTGGTCTCTGTTGGCCCCGGCAATAGAAATGTCGGAAGAGGGCCCGATCCCTGCGTGGGTTCCGGCGACTGTTGGGTTCCTGTTGGGGGCTGCGTTTCTTCGCCTCGTGGATCTCTTTCTGCCGCACCTTCATCCCGGTAAGGAAATGTCGGAGGCTGAAGGTGTGAAGACGCAGTGGCAGCGTACTACCCTACTCGTTCTCGCGATAACGCTACACAACATTCCGGAAGGGCTCGCGATCGGTGTTGCGTTCGGAGCGGTGGCTGCGGGACTCCCGTCGGCTACACTCGCTGCTGCTGTTGCTCTAGCTATCGGAATCGGAATCCAGAATTTCCCCGAGGGCACCGCCGTCTCCATGCCTTTGAGGCGAGAGGGAATGTCGCCCGGCAGGAGTTTCTGGTACGGGCAGATGTCCGGAATGGTCGAGCCAGTCGCCGGCGTGTTGGGCGCTGCGATTGTTCTCATCGCCCGCCCGTTGTTGCCGTATGCGCTCGCCTTCGCTGCAGGCGCGATGATCTTCGTGGTTATCGAAGAACTCGTGCCCGAATCTCAAACAGGCGGGCATTCTCACGCCGCCACTACGGGGGCAATGCTTGGGTTTGCGGTGATGATGACCCTGGATGTTGCATTGGGATAGGGTGAAATCCGCAGCGATCAATTCCGTCGCTCCCATACGCATTTGTGATATAGGCGGCTGGACCGACACGTGGTTTTCTGGCTACGGAGCCGTATTCCACATCGCGGTCTACCCCTATGTGGAAGTACAGATTCAGCTTGAATCGGCTGATTCGGCGCCAGCGGCTTCGGGAAGAGTCGAGATTTCAGCTGAGAGCTATGGCGAACGGTTCACAGTCGATCCCGATCGCATCTCGTACGATCAACACCCGCTGCTGGAAGCCGCGATTGACGTTATGGATCTTCCGCAGGACGCCCGGCTTCGGATCAACATCTACTCGGAAGCGCCACCGGGCGCGTCAACCGGCACCTCCGCAGCAGTCTCCGTTGCATTGCTCGGTGCGCTCAACCACCTGACGAACGGCCTTCTATCTCAGCATGAGTTAGCATCGCTCGCGCACACTCTGGAGACTGAGAAACTCGGGTTGCAGAGTGGCATTCAAGATCAGCTGTGCAGTGCGTACGGCGGCATCAACTACGTCGATATGTACCGTTACCCCGACGCGACCGTGTCCAACCTCAGGCTTCCCGATCCAATATGGTGGGAACTCGAACAGAGGCTCGTGGTGGTGTACATCGGAACGCCCCACAGCTCCAGTGAAGTTCACCAGCAGGTGATAGCCGATTTAGGCCCTGATGCCTCGGCCGATCCTCGTCTGGAAGAAATGCGGCGGCTAGCCGGAGCTGCCAGAGATGCAGTGATTGTGGGCGATTTTGAGCGGTTCGGTGAAACGATGCATTTGAACACGGAGCAGCAGCGGCTTCTTCATCCTGCTTTGGTAGGGGCCAGCGCTCAGGAGATCATCTCGCTCGCGAGCGATTTTGGAGTACGCGGTGTGAAGGTGAATGGTGCGGGCGGAGATGGCGGATCGTTGACCCTGTTATGCGACGGCGATAGGCGGCGTAAGCGTGAACTCATTGCCGCGGTCGAAGGCAGCGGGTATCGTCACTTGCCGATCGTTTTGGCCAGGCGCGGACTACGGGTGTGGCGAATCTAGCATTGCACGGACCTTGCTGAGCAGAGCCTCACGCGAAAACGGTTTCTGCATTAACTCGACTCCATCATCCAAAACCCCATGGTGAACGATCGCGTCGTCGGTATACCCTGACACATAGAGACATTTCAAGTCGGGCCGACGAGTGAGAAGTTCATTCATGAACTCAGGCCCACTCATCACCGGCATAACGACGTCACCGACCACCAGATCGATTGTGTCAACCTTGTCGGCGTATTGCTCCAGCGCGGCCTTACCGTTCTCGGCAGTGTGTACGGTGTATCCCTGCTTCGAGATGATCGAACTCATGTAGGCGCGTACATTCGAATCATCCTCCACGAGCAGAATCGTCTCCGTGCCAGAAAGATCTCGTATCTCGGTGACCGTCAGATCGGCTTCTTTGAACGGTGTGTCCGCGACCGGGAAGGAGATTCCGAAGGTGGATCCTTGTCCGGGCTCGCTGGTAACATCGATAGCCCCGTGGTTCTGCATCACGATTCCGTATACTGTCGAGAGGCCTAGGCCGGTGCCTTTCTCCCTCCCTTTCGTGGTGAAGAACGGCTCGAATATCCGGGATCTCGTCGCCTCATTCATTCCGACGCCGGTATCTTTGAGGGTAAGGTGGAGATCCCTGGCTGTGTGCGAGTCGGTGTCGGCAGAACCTACAGGTGATTCGATTGCCTCGTTGCGAGTCTCTATCGTGAGCGTACCACCGAATGGCATAGCGTCCCGTGCATTCACAGCGATGTTCAAGACCACCTGTTCCATCTGGCTTGGATCTACCAACACGGTGTCAAATTCGGCGTTCAACTTTGTGACGATCGCAATGTCTTCTCCAAGGAGCCTCTCGAGCATCTTGTTCAGCTCCCTGATGAGTGTGTGTACGTCTATAATCTTCGGCTGGATAATCTGTTTTCTACTGAACGCGAGAAGTTGGCTGGTGAGTCCCTTTGCCCGCTCTCCGGCTTGCAGAATTCGCTCTATGCTTTCTGATGCGTCGTTGGGGAGTTGTTGCGCAAGAAGCACCTCGCTATAGCCGATTATCACTGTCAAGAGGTTGTTGAAGTCGTGCGCGACTCCTCCGGCCAACCTTCCGACAGCGTCCATTCTCTGCGCTTGATTCAACTGTTCCTCCAACCGCCGTCGCTCGGTTACATCGCGCAGTATTCCCTGCGTTGCCACTCCGTCTCTGAATTTCACGTACGATACTGTGGCCTCGACCGATACTTCGGTGCCATCAACTGTGACAGCCGTGAAATCATATGTGGGTTCGAGCTGTTCCCCCTTTCCCAGACGCTTCATCCGATCTTCGACGATTGGCCTACTCGACGGAGCGACGAGGTCCATGAAATCAAAACCAGGTGCATTCACGTCATTCAACGTCACACCAAACATCTGCTCGAACTTGCGGTTGATGATCTCGAACTTGCGATCGTACAGGAGGTAGATGGCCTCGCTCGAGTGCTGAATGAGATTGCGGTATTTTGCCTCGCTCTCTCTGAGCGCTTCCGCTGCTGCTTTTCTCTCCGTGATATCGGCGAATGCAGAGAAGCCGGCAATCATCTTGCCATTTAGGTCGTAGATGGGAGTTGCATGTTGAACGGCCCATTTGGTTGTACCGTCAGCCAATTCGAAGCGCATCTCCCGGCCAGGAGTCACAACTCCCTCTAGGGTCCTTCTCAGGGGCATCTCATCCAGCGGAACTTGTTCTCCATCGACATCGAATATCTGCCAGGTCACACCTGTATCCCAGAGTCTTGTTCCTGGCCTCAGACCGCCGCGGTCTGCTTCGCCAGCGTACTCCAGCAGAGCAGTGTTGAGGGTGACGATCCTACCATCTGGAGCTGCGATTATCATTGGTATGGGCGACTGCTCGATCACCGCGTTCAGGACCGTCCTCGATTGCTCGAGATCTCTGGCTCGGATGCGGTTCTCCGCGGACTCAGCTTCAACTTCCGCCATCAGCGCAGACCTTCTTGCGACGACTCTTCCAGCCACCAGCCCGGCGACGACGATCAGACCCAGGGACGCAAAGAGGTCATCAAGATCCACCGGCTGCATCGGAGACCTGTTAGGCAATGCCCGAGTTACATAGTGTGCGAGGACAAACGCCGTCCCCATCCCCATCGAGACATAAGCGTATACAGGTCGATACGTGAGTAATGTGGCCAGCAGAATGGTGCACATGTGTATCGAAGTGAGGAAAAATACTTCATAACTGTTGAAGGAATCTCTCTGGAACACGATCAGAGAAGCCAATCCGACGAGGCCAAAAATCGCAATACTGGTGGCGTATTTGATGAGCCCCAATCTGACCAAACTCAGGACTACGATGCAGAGTGCAATTATCGCCACCAAGTTCAGCTTCATGGCGAACGTATCATTCACGAACAAGAGCACGCACACCACAAGCACCACAATTGCGATCAGGATGTGCGCGAGATCTCTGGCGAGATGGTATGTTTCTGCGCGTTTTGTTTGGTAGGGCTTCAGTAGCGCTCTGTCGATGAATTCGCTGGGTCGCATGTGGCGCCTAATTATCCGTTTGAGCATGTGGGTACTCGCACGGGCATCGGCCTGGATGTGCGTAACGACCCAAATGTGTGTTCTGGTTAACGAGGATGAAATCCAACAACAATTCACCGGTCGCCAAGAGGTGATGCAACGTCCTATCTAGAACAAGCTTAGTTGCATTGGGGAGGGTCAGCAACCGATTTTCTTTGAGCATGCAGGGAACTGCTTCAGAGACGGTTCGCGATGTTGGGATGGTGCGGCGATCAACACGATTCATTTTTGCGCTTGGAGGAGTGAGTGACAGCCAAAATAGGTATGAGGCTCGAGGACAAGAATGAATGGGAAACGAGAGTTCCGTTGGTACCTGACGACGTCAGGAAATTGGTCGCCGGCGGGGTACACATCTGTGTCCAGCGGTTTCCGCGGCGGGCATTTACTGATGCGCAGTTCGAAGCTGCCGGCGCGACACTGGTGGACGACGTACGCGAATGCGACCTGGTTTTGGGAGTAAAGGAGATTCCGGTCAGCGAATTCGTGGACGAACAGGCGTACATGTTTTTCTCGCACACGATCAAAGGTCAGTCGTACAACATGAAGATGTTGGCGGCTCTCGTGGAAATGCGATGCTCGTTACTCGATTATGAGACGATTGCCGACGACAATGGCAACCGTCTCGTGTTTTTTGGGCGCCACGCTGGTCTCGCCGGGGCGGTTGACACGCTCTGGACGCTAGGCAAGCGTCAGGAGGCTCTGGGTCAGACGACACCCTTTTTGGCATTGAAACAGTGCCGTCACTACCCGAATCTCGATGCGGCGAGGCAAGCGGTTTCGGGTGTGGGAAGTCGGATAGCGCGGGACGGCCTGCCCGAGAGCCTTGCGCCGCTGGTGATAGGTGTCACCGGCTATGGAAACGTCTCGTCTGGGGCACAGGAGATTGTGGACCTGCTGCCGGTTGTCGAGGTGAGTCCGGACGATTTGCCGGAATTCGTGAGAGCGAACCGGACACTGACGAACAAGGTGGCTAAGGTTGTATACAAAGAGCGAGACCTGGTGGAACCGAAAGACCCGAATCGCGAGTTCGAGCTCCAGGACTATTACGCGAACGGTTCTGACTACAGATCCAAGTTTGGTCCGCACCTCGAACTTCTCACGGTATTGATGAACGGCATCTACTGGGACGAGAAATACCCGAAGTTGGCGGATGCGCAACAACTGAGAGACTTGTTCGCCCCCTCGGATGGGCTGCCACGGTTGACTGTCGTGGGTGACATAACCTGCGACGTTGACGGATCGTTGGCGTGCACCCTGCGAGATACAGAGCCTGGCGACCCATGTTACGTCTATGACCCCGCGACGGGAGAGGCTCCGTCGGGTTTCGAGGGCTCTGGGTTGTCGGTGATGGCGATCGGCAATCTCCCATGTGAGCTGCCGGCCTCTGCGAGTGAGACGTTCAGCTCGGCGCTTTCGCCGTTCATAGGTGACATGGCTGCCGCAAACTGGAGCGAACCCGAGTTTGGCAAAGTCTCTTTGCCAGATCCTATTCGACGCTGCGTGATACTTTGGCATGGTGAGTTGACGCCTGACTATGAGTTTATGGGAGAATTTCTGAGATGAACGAAGTATTGGTCTTGGGTGCTGGTCTCGTTGCAAAACCGCTAGTCGACTATCTGGCGGCGATGCCTAACACCGAACTCACGGTTGCAGATGTCGTGCATGCGAAGGCTGCGGCGTTGACGGCACCTCATGAGAATGCAACGGCACTCGAATTCGACGTGGGTGACGAGAATCGTCTTTCGACCTTGATTGAGGAACACGATTTCGCCGTGTCGTTACTCCCGGGGGAAGCGCACCCTAGGGTGGCGCAATTGTGCCTCGAGCACGGCAAGAGCATGGCCACGGCATCATATGTCAGTCCGGAATTTCGAGAGATGCATTCTGAGGCTAAAGAGCAAGGCCTGATTTTTGTCAATGAATGTGGTGTCGACCCCGGTATGGACCACATGTCGGCGATGCGCATCATCAACGACGCCCATGACCGAGGTGGCCAGGTTGTCTCCTTTAGGTCGTACTGCGGCGGTTTGCCGGCCCCGGAAGCCAATACCAATCCAATCGGATACAAGTTTTCGTGGGCGCCGAAAGGCGTGCTCGGGGCTGCCGTATCGATGGCGCGGTATCTGAAGGACGGTGAGGTGGTCGAGGTCCCCGGCGACGAGTTGTTCAGAGAACCGGAGATTGTGGAATTCGAGGGGGTGGGCAATTTCGAGGGATATCCCAATCGCGATTCCACGCACTATGTCGAGATGTACGATATCCCTGAGGTGAAAACTCTGTTTCGCGGTACGCTGCGAAATGTGGCTCATTGCGAGGCGTGGTATCCGTGGGTGAAGATAGGCCTGTTCGGAACGGAAGAACGCACCGATTTCGACGGGCTCACTTACGCCGGTTTCATGCAGGACCTATTGGGAACCACTGATTCGCCTGCTGGTGCGATGACAAAACAACTCGGACTCTCGGAGGACTCTCGGGCAATCACGAATCTGGAGTGGCTTGGCATGTTCGCGGAGGAGCCGTTGCCGTTTTCACATGGGTCCAACATGGATATCATCGCTAGCAGAATGCTCGAGAAGTGCGGATACGATGAAGGCGAACGCGACATGATCGTGATGCAGCATGAGTTCATCGTTCGCTACGAGACTGGTGACGAACGGGTTTGGTCTACTCTGGTCGAATACGGCATTCCCGGAGGCGACAGTGCGATGGCGCGTACAGTCGGTCTACCTTTGGCGATCGCAACTCGGATGGCACTGGAGGGCAAGGTCACCGATCGCGGAGTCGTGACCCCGGTTACACCGGAGCTATACAATCCCATTCTCGACGAACTCGAGAACATGGGAATCGCTTTCGACGATCGGGTTGTCTGATCTTTTCAGGTTCTTGATTGGCCGCGGAGTAACGCGGAGGGACGCGGATGGATGCTACCCCGACAACCAAGCAAAAACATCCGCGTATCTCCGCGGCAAAACAACCAGAAGCGTCAATCCCGAGAGATAATGGAGTTAACAATGCTAAGAGCAGCACGTTGGAGTCTGGCATCCCTGGCAGTTCTTGTCGCGCTGGGTGTCGGTGACGTAAGAACCCACGCGCAGGTGCCTAGCCCGGAGTCAGTCCTGGGTTACCAGGCCGGTGCCGACTTCCACCTGATGTCGTACGACGAATCGCTCACCTACTTCCGCCGGCTATCGGAGGCAAGTGATAGAGTCGAGCTGATGGAGGTAGGCAGGACTTCGGAGGGCAGGGAATGGTTCATCGCACTGATATCCTCCGCTGAGAACTTGGCGAACATCGAACGGTACAAGGAGATCTCAATCAGGCTGTCGCGTGCAGTAGGCCTCACAGATGAAGAAGCAAAGGCACTAGCCAGAGAAGGCAAGGCAATCGTCCATATCGATGGTGGCCTGCACGCAACCGAGGTGGCTGGCTCTCAGCACACGCCGCAGTTCGCATACGATCTCGTGTCCGGTGACGATGACCCCGAGATCAGCGCCATACTGGACAACGTGATCCTCATGCTCTGGTTCGCGATGAACCCAGATGGCCAGAACATGATTTCGGAGTGGTATCACTCGAACCTGGGTACACCATACGAAGTGTCGTCGATGCCGGCATTGTATCAGAAATACATCGGGCACGACAATAATCGCGACGGGTACATGCTTAGCGTACCCGAATCTCGCGTGGTGACTCGTGTGGTGCGAGAGTGGGAGCCGCAGATTTTTTACAACCATCACCAAACGGCCCCGTTTCCGGCGCGCATTTGGATTCCCCCGTTTGCCGAACCGGTTTCCGACTATGTTCACCCGTTGATGTGGCGTCAGGTGAACCTGTTGGGCATGTCGATGGCGCAGGCGCTCGAGGAGCGAGGACAGATTGGTGCGGTTCACATAGGAACCGGATTCGACGACTGGTATCCGGGGTTCATCGATCACGCTCATAGCTTCCACAACGTCACTTCATTCATGACGGAAACCGGTCTCTACCGTTACGCGACGCCGCACTTCTATACGATCTCCGATTTCCCCGCGCGGGCCAGAGACCTCAGACCTCAGTCGCTATACGCCAGTCCGTGGACCGGCGGGTGGTGGCGGCTCCGTGACGCAGTCGAGTATATGGTGACTGCTTCATTCTCAGTTGTCGATGCTGCGGCCAAATACAAGTACGACTTTCTGTTCAATCGATATCAGGCTGCGCGTGACGTGATTGCCATGTATCGTGATGGTCCTCCGTACGGCTATTTCGTGCCCCAACAACAGCGAGACCCGGTGGCCGCTGTCGAGATGTTGAGGCGGTTGGCGTTCAACGGCGTACTCGTTCACCAATTAGATCGAGCCGTGCAGTACGAGGGGCGTACGATTCCTGCGGGCACCTGGGTGCTACCTATGGACCAGGAGAATGCCAACTATCTGCGGCAGCTGTTTGCTGTACAAGATTATCCCGACCTACGCCAGTATCCTGAAGGCCCGCCCGATCAGCCCTATGATGTCTCAGGCTGGACACTGCCATATCAGATGGATGTGCGGGTGATCGAAGCGGCTGCCCCGCTGACTGAAGAAGTTCGCTCCGCCATGAATGTCGTGCAGGGCGAGGTTGTTCCGTGGAACGCCGACGTTGCCGACGCGGCAATATTTGATAGCCCACTCGGCGTCGGATACAACTCCAATCCGAACGCAGCCGGAATTGAACCGCTGCCGGGCCGAGCGACGGGCGGAGGTGGAGCGCTCGTGGTGGATCCAGCGCAAAACAATGCATTCAAGGCGGTCAACCGAACGTGGCAGCAAGGTGGCCGCGTTCGTTTCCAACCCGGCACGCCGGGAGATAGTGGCACGCCAGGAACTTCGGGACGTTATGTGATCACTAACCTCGGCGGATCGGCGATCAACTCCATGGTGAGTGACTACGCTCTTCAAGCCGAGCGGACTGGAGCAGTCGGTACCGCAACCTCGCAGCCCCGGATCGGTCTATACCGCCCCTGGCAGGCATCGATCGACGAGGGCTGGACTCGCTGGTTGCTCGAACGGTTCGGCTTCGAGTTTGCCAGCGTGTACAACCACGATGTGATAGCAGGAGACCTGCGCAGTCGGTTCGACATACTCATTTTCGCCGACATGAGGGCCAGACAGATTCTCGAAGGCTACGCCAAGGGAAGCGTTCCACCCCGTTATGTGGGCGGCATAGGTGAAGAAGGCATACGTGCGATCGACGAGTTCGTGCGGACCGGCGGTACCCTCGTCACTTGGAACAGCGGCAGCCTGTTTGCTATCGATGCACTGCACCTGCCTGTTGAAAACGTGGTAGCGGACATCGAGCGCGACGAGTTCTTCATGTCCGGCTCACTGCTGGAGATGGAGATAGATCCCTCACATCCGGTTATGTCGGGTATGCCTGAGCGCGGCAAGATGTTCGTGAGTCGCAGCCCCGTGTTCTCCACCAAAGAGGGATTCGAAGGCGCTGTGTTGGCGAAGTACCAAACGAATGGTTCACCACTCCTGTCCGGCTACCTGCTGGGCGAAGAACACCTCCAAGGTTACGCAAGCGCCCTCGACGTTGACCATGGTGACGGACATGTGATCCTGCTTGGTATGCGGCCGCAATGGCGCGGTCAGCCGTTCGGCAACTTCCGCATTGTGTTCAATGCGGTACTCTACTCGGCGGAAGTGGCTGCCATGCGTCCAGACAACTCGACTTTTTGGCAGGCGCCGGAGCAGGAGTCCGAAGAGGAGCCCAACACCGGAAATCGAGGTCGGTAGGTATCCGGCTGGATCAACGCTCTAGGGCCGGCATTCTGCCGGCCCTAGTCCGGCCCTAGTACTCTATACCCTTCCTAGCAACCACGCCGTCGTTGTAGTAGTGCTTCGCTTCATTCATCTCGGTCACTAGATCGGCGCGGTCAATGAGTGATTGCGGCGCGCGACGGCCTGTAAGCACCAGCTCGACCGCTGCCGGTCGTTCGTCGATCAAGCTCATAACTGCATCTTCGGTCAACAAACCAAACCACAGTGCTACGTTCACCTCGTCCAGGACAACGATGTCATGCCGGCCCGACAACATTGCGTCCCGTGCTCGGGCCAAACCGGCCACGGCATGCCGCACATGGCTCTCAGTGACTTCGTCTTTTCGTATACAGCCCTCGTCGCCGTACTGCTCGATCGTGACTTGGGGAAGCTGCTCCAGGGCGACGAGTTCCCCGTATTCCTGGCCCTTCATAAACTGTCCTATGTAGGTCCAGCGGTCATGTCCGGCGGCCCGTACCGCCAGACCAATGGCCGCCGTCGTCTTGCCCTTACCGTCGCCGGTGTAGACGTGGACGCACCCGTTAACATCGTCGGTCATGGGTAGTCGCTATCTCCGTCGTGTGCTCACCGCGCTGATCTCATAACCCTGCGGAGGCTCCATTCCAAGGAGGTGCTGCACGAAGTAATCCCAGCGCCGGCGCATCATATATGGCTCGTTGCCGAATCCATGGCGGCGGTTCGGGAATAGAATCAGATCGAAGTCCTTGTTTGCCGCTATTAGCTCGTTCACGACCACCAAAGTGTTGTAGGGCGGTACGTTGCTGTCCATGGTTCCATGCGCGAGCAAGAGCTTACCCTTGAGATTTCCGGCAAGTAGTTGGTTTGCTTGATTGTCGTAGTTTGTGGTACCGTCTGGATAGGTCTCGAGAAGACCCTGCCACTTCTCACCCCAATCGTCCTCGTAGTTGCGGTTGTCGTGGTTGCCTGCCTGACTCACAGCCACCTTGTAGAAATCGGGATACCTGAGTATGGCGTCTGTTGATGCGAATCCGCCGCCGGAATGTCCGTATACACCTACCCGGTCGAGGTCCATCCATGGGTGGCGGGCGGCGAGTTGCCGGATACCCGCAATCTGATCCGGAAGTCCGTTGTCTCCCATATTTCCGTAGTACGCTGCGTGGAACGACTTCGAGCGCATGGGTGTGCCCATTGCGTCCAATTCGACCACGATGAACCCGAGTTCGGCGAGCGCCTGTTTGTCACCACGTGCGGGGGAAAAGCTGCGGCCACCCACACTGCCTGACTGTGGTCCCGGATAGATGTAGTTGAGGACGGGGTACCGTTTGTTTGCGTCAAATGTGGTCGGCTTATACATGAGTCCAAAAAGGTCCGTCACGCCATCCCTGGCCTTGACGGTAAACGGCACAGGAGGGAGCCATCCTGCGGCCACCAGCTGCGAGATGTCAGGTTCTTCGAGGACCAATCTTTCTCTGCCTCTGTGATCTCTCAGTACCGAACCAAGAGGAGAGACAGGGGTCGAATAGCTGTCCACGAAATATTCGCCCGAGGGAGATAGCGATATCGAATGGTTGGCGCTGTCGGGTGACAGGAGTCGTAGATCTCCACCGTCCATATCGATGCTGTAGAGGTATTGGAAGTAGGGATCGCCTGGCTCACGCCCAACTCCGAGGAAGTAGATCTTTCGGTCGTCTTCGTCGATGCGGAGTACTCGATAGACGTTCCAGTCGCCGCTCGTGATCTGATTCTTGAGTTCTCCTGTACTCAGGTCGTAGAGATAGAGGTGCCCCCAATTGTCCCTGTGCGAGAACCAGATAACCTCGTTCGACTCCGCTTGCAGACGCCAATTCCCTCCAGTTTCGATGAAAGTCTCCTCCCGCTCTTCCAACACCTCCCTCACCTCTCCCGTCTCGGGATTTGCTTCTCGGAGTATCGCATCCTTGTGGTCGCGCGAACTGGATACAAACGCCAGCTGTGTGGCGTCCGGGCTCCACTCGATGTCGGCGAACCCTCCTCTGCATGCTATGTGGTCGCAAACTGTGGACCGATGCTGGTCGGGCGGCATCTGTAACCGAACAACGCGTGGGCCGTCTACGTGAACGACTACTCTATGGATTCTGAAAATGACGGTGTCTTCCGGAAGTGGGTATTTCCAGGCCTCAAGGGTTGGATGTCCCACATTGGTTGACACCAAGTACATCTCGCCTACACCGCGTTCGTCGTGCTGAAACGTCGCGATTTTCCGCGAGTCGGGGGACCACGCGACGACGGGCCGCTCGCTCTTTGTCCAGCCTGCATTGTTGGTAGCGTAACCAAACTCCTCAATGCCGTCGGTGGTGAGCTGCGTTTCCTCGCCGGTCTCTACATTGCGCACCCATAGGTTCCAGTCTCGGATGAACGCTTCGAGCGTGCCGTCAGGTGAGGCCACACCCGGAGGGGCATCATCCGAATCTTCGATGGGCTCCGAACTGCATTGGTACGATTCCGTGTTACACGAAAAAAGTTCCGAGCCGACTTCGAACGTTATCGAGCGCCCGTCCGGGCCCAGCTCGAAATCACTGAACGGCAAGTTGAAAGGCTCATACGCTGTACCTGTGGACGCAGCAAGTGCTGAGGCAAGTCTGGCGTGATCGAAGGCTCGTTCCCGTGTGCGACGGTCCGGATCTACAATGACGAACTCCGTCCCCTCCGAGAAGCGGTTCCTATACCAGAATTGCCCGTTCTCTAGCCAGGTGGGCGACACAGTCGCACCGGACACCAGAGACGAAGTGTTGCCGCGCAGAAAACTTTCCGCGCGCGCGTAGTCGGCGGCGGAAACGGTTTCCTGGGCAACCATCGGCGCGGTCAGCAGCAAGATCGCGGACAGCAAGACACTCGTACGCATAATCATCCTCGCATGGGTATTTCAATGATGAGGGGCGCGGGTAGGATCACCGCGCAGGTTTAATCAAAACGAGTGGTCCGTGGCTGGGCAACCGCTAAGCATCTTGTAGTGATTGACGATGCCCTTGGCATTGCCGCTCATACACGTCTGGACGCTGCCGGGACGACATGTATACTCTTCCCGCGGGACGACAAATACGAGGTTTACCATGATAGCTTCTTCTCACCCGTGCCTTCGTGCCGTCGCCGGCCTGATACTTCTCGCAGCATGCCAGGTGTCGCCGGATCAACAGGACAGCACATCTGTCGCGGAATTCGATAGCCGGTACGAAGTTCTGCTCAACGGGGAGACCGTTGCGACTTTTTCGGTACCCGAGTTGTCCGGTGCCGGATTACCTTCTGTAGCCATCGAAGATACGGGCGACGGCTGGCAACGCGTACAGATGCGTTGGGAATTGCCTGGTGAGGTAAAACAGGACGAGTTGTCCGTTCAATTTGAACTCGATCTCGAGCCTGACTTCTGGTGGGCGCCACACCTCGCTCCAGAGGAAGGATATGTGATAGGACAGCACGTCTTTCGGGCGCCGGCACTCATTGCTCAACAACAAACCAAGACGCTGGTGGTCGTTCCCGATTTGGATGTTGTGGGAAAGCTCGAAGACAACCCGTGGTTCTTGGACTATGACGCCCCGCAGGGCACGATGTGGCTCGGCATGGTCCAAACTGAGATCCCCGAGCACGTGTTGTTTCGGAAGACCTCGGGGATGAGATTCGCGCCGGGTGAAGTAGAGCTTGCGTTCTTTGTCTCCGCATTCAACGATCGCAGTGAAGTACGAAACCCATGGGCCAAAGTGTCTGGGTTCCTCTGGAATCAGTGGGCGAGGCCTCTCTACGATGCCGGCGAGCCGACTCGGGCTCCAATCGAGAATTATGTGCGCCACACTTACGATTGGGCATTCGACGGTTGGGGAGAGTTTGTCTGGCAGGAGTTCGACCTTACCGGTGTCAGAGTTGGTGCGCCGCAGTTCATTGTGAACGTATCGCAGTCGCCCAACTACTCGGGGGAATGGTTCCAGCGGGAGTTCCTTTCGATCTGGAATCAGGCTTGGTTCTCGTCGCTCCGCAGCGCGTCCGGGTTATACCGTTACGCTCGCCGCGTTGGTGACGATGAACTGATGCGAAAGGCCCGACTCACCAAAGAGTTGGCACTCGCCGCTCCGATGGAGAATGGCCTGTTCCCGTCCGTGATTCGCACCGACAACGAGGAACTGACGGTGCGAGGGGCCGAGGTCCGAAGGCCACAGCGGTGGGAAAACGCCTATTGGACCAACTCCAACCGCAGCCCGAGGGATCACGGCATTTCGGCGGATTGGTACCACGTGTTGGATGCCAGTTGGACCGCTCTTCTCATGTTGCGCTGGTACGAGGAGCTGGAGCAAGATGAGCGGCTTCTCGAATTTGCATCGAGGTATGGAGATCGCCTGCTAACTCTCCAGGATGAAGACGGTTTCTTCCCGGGCTGGCTACACCCCGAGACTCAGCAACCGGGTCCAGTGATGAACCAGGCGCCCGAAACTAGTATGAGCGTGACATTCTTGCTGAAACTCGCTGAGCTAACCGGCGAAACCCAATATCAGCGAGTGGCTATAGATGCGATGGACGCCGTGCTGAAGGAAATCGTTCCCGAAGGCAGATGGGAAGATTACGAGACCTACTGGTCGTGTTGTCGGTGGGGAAGCGACTTGTACCTGGGCAAGAAGATCGAGCGCAATGCCATGCACAAACAGAACACCTTGTCGATGTTCTGGACTGCAGAGGCTTTGCTGGAGACGTACCGGGTGATGGGTGATACAAGATACCTCGACTGGGGACGTCGTACTCTCGACGAGCTTTCGATGGCGCAGCAGGTGTGGCAGCCACCTTTCATCTACGTTCCGGCGCTCGGCGGTTTTGGCGTCATGAATGCAGATGGTGAGTGGAACGATTCCAGGCAAACCCTGTTCGCCGAGCTGTTCCTCGAGTATTACAGCGAAACGGGTTTACGGGATTACTTCGAACGCGGTGTGAGTGCTTTGAAGTCCGGCTTCATCATGATGTACTGTCCGGAGAATCCGGTCGTCAAGGAGATGTGGGAGAAGGTCTATCCGTGGTTTGGCCCGGAGGATTATGGATTCACGATGGAAAACTACGGGCACGGTGGCCGTACCAGTACCGAAGGCGAGGGAATGGGCGTGTTCACCATATACGATTGGGGGAACGGCGCCGCGGCCGAAGCGGCTATGCGCATCCGCGATCACTATGGCGACGCTGTCCTAGACTCGACGGCACGCCGTTGAGCTGCCCTTGCTAGCACGTATTCCGGGTGCCAACTTCTCTGCGCGCCACCGAGGAGTTTGAATGGCCGGATTTCGTGACATGATACCGACGGAAGATCGTACATCCCCCATAGTCTCCATGCGCGATATCCGGAAATCGTTTGGGCCGGTTGAAGTGCTTCATGGTGTCGATCTAGATGTAATGCCGGGTGAGGTTCACGCACTCGCAGGTGAAAACGGCGCGGGAAAGAGCACCCTGATCAAGATTCTATCGGGCGTCTACGATCGCTACTCCGGTGATTTGCTGTTCGGTGGAACGGCACGGCGTTTCTCTCATCCATTGGACGCGGTCGGGGCTGGCATTGCGACGATCCACCAGGAGCTGTCTCTCGTACCGTCCATGAGCGTCTCCGACAACCTCTTCCTAGGTCGTGAAACCACAGGACGTTTCGGAACCGTCGATTTCAAATCTCAGGAGGCAGAAGCAGTCCGAATCCTCGAGAATCTGGAGCTTGAAGTCTCCCCTCACACTCTGGTGGAGGAACTACCCGTCGCCGTCCAGCAATTGCTGGAGATAGGGCGCGCGCTCTCGCTCGACGCAAATGTCTTCATCTTCGACGAACCGACCAGTGCTTTGAACGAGCACGAGGCGGAAATTCTCTTCAACCGGATGGTCGATTTGCGGTGCCAGCAACGAGCCATCATTTACATCACGCATCGACTGGAAGAGATCTATCGGTTGGCAGATCGCATAACGGTGTTGCGAGACGGTGAGGTCGTCGGCACTTCATCGACACTCGAACTTCCTCCGAACGAACTCGTCAGATTGATGGTGGGAAGAGAGGTCGTGGCAGAAGCTGTCGAACGGCAAGAGAAGCAGGCAACACCGGCTTTGGAAGTCTCGCGTTTGACCGTCGCGCACAAGGAGTTGCACGGAAAATCAGTGGTCGAAGACATCTCCTTCACTCTCCGGCGCGGCGAGATTCTGGGGTTGGCCGGGCTCCAAGGCTCTGGTACGAGCGAGGTGTTACATGCCCTTTTCGGTGCTCTTGGACGAAGGGTGTCTGGGAAGATCGAGCTCCACGGTGAACCCGTCGAACTCGAGGGTCCCAATCAGTCGGTCGAACGAGGGCTCGTGCTCCTCACTAACGATCGAAAGACTTTGGGACTCGCACCCGACATGAGCGTTACCCACAACGCTAGCCTGGCCGGACTCTCCCGCTTCTGTAACGAAGTGGGATGGATTCGAAGGGACGACGAAGCCGCCGCCGTCGAGGAACTGACCCGAGATTTCAGTCTCAAGGCTGCCTCGCTGGACATGCCTGTGAGTGCGTTGTCGGGAGGAAACCAGCAAAAGGTGTACTTGGCCCGCTGGCTCCTGACGGAACCTCGTGTGTTGATGCTCGACGAGCCTACTCGGGGCGTCGACGTGGGAGCCAAATCCGACATCTACGAATTGATGCGCACCTGGGTGGAACGGGGCATGTCGATCCTGCTGATCACGTCGGAGATGGAGGAGCTTCTTGCGCTCTGTGACAGAATTTTGGTTTTGCACAGAGGGAAGACGGTCGCGGAGTTCTCAGCTGACGAAGTCTCGAAAGAAGATGTACTGGCGGCAGCAATGGGACATGCGTCGACTGCGGCAGATTGCGTGGATGGGGAAACCATATGATCGGTGAACGGGCCCCCACCGTCGCGAAGTGGATTACCACTCCAGTGGCCAGAGCATTGCTGGCTCTCCTGCTCATGGTGATCTTTGGCGGTCTGTTCAATGCCGATGGCGCGTTCTTCAGATGGAGCGTCCACCGCGATATGCTGAGGCAGGTGTCGGTATTTGGGATACTTGCGTGCGGCATGACCGTGGTCATCATCACCGCCGGTATCGACTTGTCGGTCAGCAGTGTCCTGGCGCTCGGGGCAGTCTTCTTTGCCTGGTTTACACTGCCATTGGGCCTGCCCGCGGTCTTCGCGATCCCGGCCGTGCTCGTGATCGGGCTGGTACTTGGTTCGATGTCAGGAGCACTCGTTGCACATATGCGCATTCAGCCCTTCATCGTTACTCTGGCCATGATGGTCTTTGCTCGCGGGTTCGCCAAAGTGGTGTCCGGTGGTCAGAAAGTCACGAACTACATCATGCAACCCGATGGCAGCGCAGAATTGATAGAGCATCCCCCTATCTACAATCTCATCGACAGCAGAATACTCGGCGGCAACATATCCGTCGTTACGATCGTTTTCGGTGTCTGTGTCTTTCTGACATGGGTGGTGTTATCGCGTCTCAGGCTGGGTAGGCACATCTACGCGGTAGGTAGTAACGCGGAAGCGGCCCGCCTCTCCGGAGTGCCGGTGCGGCTGACACTCGTGTCAGCATACGCGATTTCGGGGCTGTTTGCGGCCGTAGCTGGGATCTGTCAGGCTGCGCAGGAGACCCATGGAGATCCCGAGACAGGTATGGCGTACGAGTTGGATGCCATCGCAATGGTCGTGATCGGTGGAACTACCCTCGCAGGTGGAAAGGGCAGCGTCGTCCTGACTCTGATCGGCGTGCTAACGATCGGGTACCTGCAGAAGATTTTGTCGTTGAATGCTGCACCGGAGGCAACGAGGCTGATGCTGACGGGGGCAATCATTGTCTGTGCGGTTTTGTTTCAGAGGGGCAGAAAATAGGGGGAAGGGAAGAAGGGAAGAAGGGGAAAGGGGAAGGGGAAAGGGGAAGGGGGAAGAGTGGATATGCGGTCTTTTCTTGCGGTTTGCAGGTAAATGGGAGGAATCGCGTGAGACTACCATCGAATCGTTTGTTGAGCGTTTTGGTGTCTGCGGCAGTAGTGACTGTAGGCTGTGGGTCTGGAACAGGTCGCATCACCACAGGCAGCCTTTTTGAAGAGATGATCGACATGGTGAGGCTCGCCGAGTTTCCCGAGCCTTCCTATGAGGTGATCCAGTTCTCGTCGTACGACCGCCGCAGCAACCTCCCGGGAGGTCCCGAATGGTTTGCCAACTCGGATGGTTTTGGGGGAGAACCCATACCGGGTTTTGAGGCGGTGCTTCGGGAACCAGGGGTGGACAGTATCGGTGAATACCTGATGGCCGACGTGGAAGGGCCTGGCGCTTTAGTCCGACTTTGGACTGCGGCCATCGATGGGACGGTCGAGCTGTTTCTCGACGGCAGCAGCGAGCCGGTGTTCTCCGGCCCTGCGAACGACTTCTTCCAGAATCCCCTCGATTCATTCTCTCAAACTCAGGAACTCAATCGGGAGAACCTGGAACGCACGTTTTATCAGCGTGATGCGGTTTACGCGCCGATGCCGTTTGAGCGGAGGATGCGGATCGAATGGACCGGAAACCTCGCGCACATCCACTTCTATCAGATTGAGGTGCGAAGGTACCCCGCTGGAACTGCAGTCGAGACGTTCCGCCCCGAGGATTTGGAATCATATCGAGAGACGATCGATCGTGTTGCGGCAGTTCTCGCAGATCCCCATGCTGGGGTAACTCAGGCTTCGAACAATGGACCAAACGCGCTCTCCCTGGTGCTCGAACCTGGAGAGGGTGAAGACGCGCTGCTTCTCGAAGGCGGAGGAGCGATCGACCGTCTCGAGTTGAGGCTGGAAGCCTCAGACATCGATCGAGCGCTGAGGCAGACGGTGCTTCACATCCACTTCGATGACTCACCATGGGGACAGGTACAATCCCCAGTCGGTGATTTCTTCGGAGCTGCGCCAGGTGTCAATCCGTATCAGTCTCTGCCGTTCACGGTGCAACCGGACGGCAGCATGATCTGCCGTTTCGTAATGCCATACAGGAGCTCAGCCCGCATTCATTTCCAGAATCTGGGCGAGCAGAGCGTTACGATCACCGGCTCTGTCAACTCCGCCGACTATGAGTGGAACGACGGTCGGTCGATGCACTTCAGGGCACGCTGGCGGGTGAATCACGATCTCATCGCCGACCCCGAGGCAGTTCAAGATCTGCCTTTCGTAGTGGCACGCGGCAAAGGCGTTTATGTAGGGACCACGTCGATTCTCCTCAATCCCAATCCCATCCCAACACCATGGGGCAACTGGTGGGGGGAGGGCGACGAAAAAGTCTTCGTGGACGACGACTCGCTGCCCTCCTTATTTGGAACCGGATCAGAGGATTACTACAACTATTCATGGTCCTCGCCCGACATTTTCACGTTCCCATATTGCGGTCAGCCGCGCAACGACGGGCCGGGAAATCGCGGGTTCGTCACCAACTACAGATGGCACATTCTCGATCCGCTTCCGTTCACCGAGTACCTCGGTTTCTATATGGAGCTGTACAGCCATGAAAGAACGCCGAATGTGTCGTACGCCAGGGTGGGCTATCACTACGCAATGCCGGGCCTGACGGACGATCACACTGCCATCATGCCGGAGGAGGTTCGCCATTTGGAGCTGCCACTTGGGTGGATGCCGGAGGGCAGGTTCGGTGCGCGCAACTCCGTGTTCTATCAAACGGAGGAGCTTTCTCCAAACCGAAGGCTCCAGTTCGAATCTGCGCCTCTCTATGCCGGATCGCGGTTGCCGGTATGGCGCCCAACGTCTTCAGGTCAGTCGCTTTGGTTGCGTGTACCGATCCAGACCGCCGGCGAGTATCGCATCCATTTCATAGCGCGGCTCGACAACAACGGAGCCAGGGCGAATGTGCGGTTGGACGGCGATGTGGCAACACTGACCACGGATGTGAACTCGATCGACCTTCATAGGCCGTATCGCACGCTGCTACGTAACTTCACGCTTCAAACGCGCGAACTCGACGCCGGTACCCACACGCTAGAGTTCTTGTTTGACGGTGCGGCTGACGGAGTAGACCGGCCAGAGATAGGGATCGATTTCGTATGGGTTCAGGAAATCAGGTGAACCCCAGCAAGTCACAAGCTTTTCACGAAAGCGGATACATGTTTCGCAAACTACTTCTCGCGTTTGCTTGCTCGTCAGCCATTTCGGCATGCGGCTCTGAAGGCGGAGTCGGGCACGCCGGTACCCCTGAAGATCCTTGGGTCGTAGGCATGAGCCAATGCAACCTGGGTGAACCCTGGCGAGTCCAGATGGACGCAGACGTTCGGGCTGCTGCCGAGTCGCACGCCAACCTGCGTGTGATCTTCAAGGATGCCCAAAACGAGTCCTTGACCCAGAGGGCGCAAGTCGAGGAGTTCGTCGAACAGGGCGTGGACCTGATCATCATCAGCCCGAAAGAGGCGGCACCACTCACCAGGCCCGTAGCTGAGGCTTATCAGCGCGGAATACCGGTCATCGTGCTCGACAGGGCGGTGCAGGGCGATCAGTTCACGACCTTCATCGGCGCCGACAACGTTCGGATCGGGCGGGAAGCTGGTAGGTGGATCAGGGAGAGGCTTGGCGGCAGTGGCAAGATCGTCGAGTTGAAGGGCCTCATGACATCCGTACCCGGTCAAGATCGAAATCAGGGATTCCTTCAGGGCCTGGAATTGGAATCCAATCCCGGTCTGGAAATCGTGTTTTCCGGCGAGATGCAATGGCTGGAGCCGAATGCAAGAAGGGAAATGGAGTCCGCGTTGGCGACGAACGCTGGCATAGACGTGGTTTACGCGCACAATGATCCGGGCGCTCACGGTGCCTGGCTCGCTGCTCGCGGAGTCGGAAGAGAAAACGAGATGCTCTTCATCGGGATCGATGCGCTCCCGCACGAGGGGCAGCAATACGCGGCTCAGGGCATTCTGGACGCGACGTTCCTCTACCCGACTGGTGGTGCTGCAGCGATAGACGTTGCGTTGGAGATATTGAAAGGCAATGAGGTACCCAAGCATATCACGCTTGGCACTCGCCTGTTCACACCGGAAAATGTTGCTGACGGGGGTGAGCCGATTGATTCGGAACTTGAGGAGGAGCATCTGTGAAACAGCGAATCGCTTTGTTCTGGCCCGGAGACGGTAGAGATCTGCCCAACGAAGCCGCGTTGCCCAATGTGACCGAGTCAACGCGGCAGATGGAAGCCGCGCTCAAGAAACTCGGCAAAGAACCGTATGTCCTGGAGGGGTATCTCTCCAAACCTCACCATGCGATAGAGCGCCTTGCACCGATTCATGATCCCATGATCGGCATATGCGTGCACTGGTGTTACGGGCCTCATACAACAGAAGGCGTGGTCGGAAAAGACAATCCTCTGCTGCTGGCCAGCAACTTCTCGGGTGAATGGCCGGGCCTCGTTGGGTTGCTGAACACCGGTGCCTGCCTCGAAAGCCTCGGCAGGAAGTTCTCGCGAGTGTGGACCGAGGCCGATGATTGGACGACCGACGAGGAGTTCATGGCGCGGTTGGAAGAGTGGTGCTCGTCCGGGCGTATCGCGTACGAAGAGGATGAAATCGCGTACTCTGCTCCAGTCTCAGAAAGTGCTGCAACACTTGCCCGCGGAGTTGCGAAGCAATTCCGCGATCGACGCGCGCTGATCCTGATGCTGGGCGATACATCGATGGGGATGATCAACGGTTATTTCGGTCCACGGATGCTGAACCGCCACTGTTTCACCGAACACAAGGTCGATCAGGCGTGGATCTTAGACCGGGGGAGCGGTATCGATGAGAAACGCATCGACTCTGCCCTGGAGTTTGTGAAGAGTAAGGGCGTGAAGTTCCATTGGGGTGAGAACGGCGCTGAAGACTTCACTGAGAATGCCACGCGCGAGCAGCTGCGCGATTATCTGAGCGTTCTGGATCTCGTGAATGAGTTTAAAGCTGACTGCATTGGCTGGCAGTACCAGCTAGGGCTGCTTCCGCTGCGCCCGCCATCCGACTTCTCAGAGGGCCTGCTGAACTCTGTCTGCCGTCCCGAGTCGAACGGCGACACGGTGATATGCTCGACCGAGGCCGATCAGGGCAACGCCGTCCCGATGGAGATGATGAAACGAATGCTCAAGGCGAAAGGGTTACATCAGGCGGTGATGTTCCATGACGTCAGGTGGGGGGCAGAGTACAACGGCCGGTTCTTGTGGGTGTTGCTCAATTCAGGTTCGTGCAGCGCGTACCCATTCAATCACGATCCCGACTCGCTCGAGGGCGTGCACAGCTACCGCCAGCCCAAGACGTACTTCCCCATTCCTGGTGGAACATTCGCCGGCGAGAGCTTGCCTGGCGACGTAACCTGGGCGCGCACATACATCAAGAATGACGAACTCTGGATGGACATTGGTCGGGGCGAGGTCGTGAAGCTGCCATCCGAGACGAGGGATGCCTGGTGGGAAAGCACAACTCGCGAATGGCCGTTCATGGCAACCGATCTTGGCATCAGTCGTGACACGCTCATGGCACACTATCTCTCGAATCACGTTGCCGTTGCGTACGGAGACATCTTCGAGGAGATGGTAGTGCTGTCGCAGGAGCTGGGGTTCAGGGTGAGGATCCTGAGGGCGTAGTGGTTTTTTTGGGCCGCGGAGGAACGCGGAATTGCGCGGATGATTTTGTTGGGTTTGGTGGGGTAACCTAGTCCCGCTGTTTTCCGCGTCCAGCCGCGGCTAATTTCGTTCGAAGCACATTGCGCCAGCCGGAAGTCAGAGACCGAGCTGCAAATTCATTTGTGACTCTTTTGAGGATATGATGAAGACAATAGCACCGCCGTTCCGGATGTTTGCGATTGCGTCTTTCGTTTCTTGTTGTGTTCAGGCCGCATGTACTGATCAACCACCGCCCTTTCTCTCCGATTCTCCCGACTCCGCCTGGGTGGAAGAAACCCTCGCCACTCTAAACCTCGAGGAGAAGATCGGCCAGCTGATATGCTCGGATATCGATCTTCGCGTTGAGAATGCTATCGAAACCAACCTCGAGCGTTGGAAAATACTCGCTCGCGATCATAAGCTCGGCATGTTTGTTCTCTATGGCGGAACGCCAACGTCCGTGCCGACGCTTCTGAATCAACTTCAGGGTGACGCCGAGCTTCCGATCCTCTTTTCGGTGGACTTCGAGGGAGGGCCCGGTCAGCAGGTATTGGGCGCTACCGAGTATCCTGCGAACATGGCGTTCGCCGCGATTGGAGACGAAGACCTGATGTATCGCGCCACCTCGGCGGGTGCGGTCGAAGGCAGGGCAATGGGTTTGCACCTCACCTATACGCCGGTCGTTGACGTGTCTTTGCGGCCGGACAACCCCGCCGAGAGCGTGCGGTCGTTCGGGGGTGACATTGATCTCTTGGGACGAATGGTCAGGGCGTACGTGCGCGGTTACCACGACAATGGGATGCTCAGTTCGGCGAAGCATTTCCCAGGGCGCGGTGACGTCGACCGGATGTCCGACTACCCTGCTTTCAATGCGAACCTGAAGCCGGCTGCCGAAGCGGTTGCGAACGACTTCAGGGCGTTCAGGCTCGCTATCGAGGCCGGTGTCGACTTCGTCATGACCGAGCATGTGGCGGTTCCATCTGTTACCGGTGGGTCTAACCTTCCTGCCAGTGTCGAAGGAAAACTGTCCTCGGAGTGGCTCAGAGACAGTCTCGGGTTCGAGGGCGTGCTCACGACCGATGACTTGTGGTACGATCATGTTGTGGAGCGTTTCGGGACGGAAGACGTGGCAGTCAAGGCATTCGAGGCTGGACATGACATAATTCTCAAACCACGCGATCCAGCTGCGACGGTCATGGCGATGATTGAAGCGGTGAGGACAGGTAGGATCAGCGAAGACCGCATCGACGCGGCGGTTAGGAAGCTGCTGGAGCTGAAGACAAGACTCAATTTGCACAACAATCGTTTTGTGGACGCAACCGCGGTGAGTGAGTTTGTGGGTATACCCGAACACCTGGCCATCGCGCAGGAGGTAGCCGACCGGTCGCTCACACTGCTCAAGAATGATGGAATCCTGCCGGCAAATTCGGACAGATTAGTGGCTGCGGTGAACATCAACATTCAGAAGAGCGAGACCGACCCGTCACCCGGAGCTCTTTCCTCGGCGTTGGTAGCATCGGTGCCGACGATTCAGAATTTCACGCTCAGTCCAGGCATGGACCCGGCTGAATACCACGAAGTGTGGGATGCCATAAGCCAATCCGGCCTCGTGATCCTGTCGTTTTTTGTTCAGAGGGATAAGCTTGGCGAAGCCACGCCAGTGCGCGATGGTGACCTCGAGTTCGTCCGTCGAGTGATCGCCGAGAAGCCGGGAACCGTAATTGCGATGTCCTATGGGAATCCTCACATCATCAGGCTGATTCCGGGTGTTTCGGCGTTTTTGGTCGGCTACGGTGAACGCGGCTGGTTCGGCAATCAGCCTGTCTACTTCGAGTCGTTCATCAAGCTGCTCACCGGAGCTATCCAGCCGACCGGCCAGCTCCCGGTAAAGGTGAGCGACGAGTACGACCTCGGTGCTGGAATCACGTACTGACTGCCGCTCCACGTACTGGAGAACTCATGAGTAGCACGCTGAAGAAGGTCGGCATCGGTGTCGCCGTTGCGATGGCTCTGGTGGTTGTTTCCGTTTGGGTGGTGATTTCGTCCGTGACGCTGCCCGGGGAGGTGGAACTCGCCCACGGAGTGAAGCGCAACGTTGCCCAGTACATCGAGATGCGCGACGGTGTGCGGCTCGCGGTGGATGTGTGGCTGCCGGAGGATTATCGAGACGGCGACCGGCTGCCGACTGCGATGCGGTCAACGAGGTACTGGCGTGCGCAGGACCTTGGTTTGTTGACACGCGCCCAGATCAGATTTACGTCGATCACTCCTGAAGACATGATGGACAGGTCCGTGCAGGCGTTCAACGAAGCCGGCTATGCCGTTGTTCTCGTGGATGTGCGCGGATCGGGAGCTTCGTTTGGAAGTCGTCCCACCGAGTTCGGACGAGAGGAAGCGGCAGACCTCGGAGAGGTAGCAGGTTGGATCTCCGAGCAACCGTGGTCGAACGGTAATGTCGGAACATGGGGTGTCTCTTACGAAGGAAACACGGCGGCCATGGCGGCGGCTCCCGCTCACCCCGCGATCAAGGCGATCGCTCCACAGTACGCCGACTTCGACGCATGGTCGCAGCTCCTTTATCCTGGCGGTGTGTTCGTCCGGGGCTTCATCAGCGACTGGGGAGATGCGGTACGGCTGCTCGATGCAGGGGACATCTGTGCTCTGGCCGGTGTTACTGGCTTCAACTGTACGTTGGTGAAATTGGGAACTCAGGGCGTGAAGCGTGTTGATGGCTCTGATGCCGAACAGCTGTACGGAGAGGCTTTGCTCGAGCATGAGACGCCCGACGTTGCTGCTGGTGCCGAGTTGGCTCAGTATCGTGATGCTCCGTTCAACGAGACGGGAGAGACCATTGCGGGCCTATCGATTCACGGCTACAGAGCCGGTATTGAACGCTCCGGGGCGGCGATCTTCTCGTGGGCAGGATGGATGGACGGGGGAACGGTGAATGGCGCACTCGCGCTGTATTCCACTTTCTCCAATCCAGTGCGCCTCGTCATCGGCCCATGGTCGCACGGTGGTGGTTTTCACACCGATCCTTTCTTGGCGGATGATGCACCTACCGATCCTCCCGGGGCCGGCCAGCACGCCATGCTGGTCGAATTCTTCGACCATTACTTGAAGAATGGCTCAACCGAACCAGCTGACGGCGTTGGTGAGATCAGCTACTTCACTTTCAATGATGGTTGGAAGACGACCGACTCTTGGCCTCCCGATGGCTTCGCGTCTACGCAGTGGTATTTGGGTGACGCCGGCACACTGGTGCGTGAGCGTCCGACATCTCGCGGCGCGAGCGATGAGTACGCGGTCGACTTCACACACACCACCGGGGCACAGACGCGCTGGCACACGCAGCTAGGTGGCGGTGATGTGGTCTACGAAAATCGTGCCGAGCAAGGGTCCAAACTACTCACATATACGACGGAGCCACTCGAGGCGGACGTAGAAGTCACCGGCACGGTTGAGATCGACCTGCATGTAGCGTCTACTCATGCAGACGGAGCCTTTTTCGCGTATCTGGAAATCGTGGATCCAGATGGGACGGTGCGCTACATAACGGAGGGGCAGCTGCGAGTCATCCATCGCAAGCCCTGTGAAGCCGCTCCGCCGTACCCTATGTGGGGTCCGTGCCATTCATTCGAAGAAGGTGATGCTCTACCGCTCGTGCCGGGTGAACCCGCCCTCATTCGGTTCGGTTTGTTCAATACTTCTGTGTTGGTCCCCGCGGGCCACAGTATCCGAATCTCTCTGGCTGGGCACGATGGTTCGGTGTTCGACAGGTATCCGACTGAGGGAGATCCGACGTGGACCGTGTATCGCGATCGAACACGGGCGTCGGGCATAACAATCCCAATGAGTGTCCGCTAGTCTGGCACCTAAGCTCCACTCGCCGTATCCTTAGTTCAGGCCCGCCAAAGGCGATCCCGTGAGCACCTTCGAACGTAGTGACATCGCGAAGCGAATTGTCGCGCACCTGGACTCAGGACGCAATCAGTCTTTGTCGCGGCAGATCGTAGACTGTGTGTGGCTCGAGGTTCTGGAGGGAACGCTATACACAGGCGACCGCATGCCTACCGTGCGCCAGCTCTCCATTGAACTCGGCCTTACTCCACGAGCCATCGAACGAGCATACCGGCAACTCGAACAGCTGGGCGTATTGGCCACTCGTCCAGGGGAAGGAACGTTCGTGAGCATTACTGCTCCCACCGGCGAGATCCGTGAGCGCTGGGTGAGGCTGGAAGAGCTCTGTCGTGATGCCGCGTCTCAGGCCGCCACTCTCGGTTTCTCGATCGACGACCTCATAGATGCTCTGGTGGATCTACGCACACCGCACGACGAATCAAACGACTTGCCGAGGCACGCATGAGCCCACCAACCAATTTGCCAGCCTACAGTGTGACTAAGTCACTAAGCGGGAGATCCAACATGGCGAAAACTTCTCCGACTGATACGCGGTACCCGATCCCCGCAGGTGTAGCAGGTATCGCCGCTGCGGCGGGTTTGGGGGCCGTCACGCTGCTATTTGCCCCGATCGAGGCTGCGGCCGTGGTGGCTGCTGCGGTTGGAACTTTTGTCGCGTCTTCGATCAAGTACGCAGACCAATGGGAGAAAGCGGTCGTGCTCCGGATGGGCAAATACCGCGGATTGCGCGGCCCCGGAATGTTCTTCATGATCCCAATTATCGAACGCATTTCCTATCACATAGACCAGCGCCTACGCACCACGGACTTCGGTGCCGAGTCATGTCTTACAAAAGACACGGTGCCGGTAAACGTGGACGCGATCGCGTTTTGGATTGTGTACGACGCTGAGCGAGCGGCTCTCGAGGTGCAGCAATACGAACTCGCTGTCGTCCTGGCCGCCCAAACCGCGTTGCGGGATGCGATCGGCAAACATGATCTCGCTGAGCTGATTCAGTCACGCAAAGAGCTAGGGCGCGGGCTGCAAGAGACTTTGGACCGCAAGATGCACGACTGGGGAATTCAGGTGCAATCGGTTGAGATACGTGATGTGATCATCCCCAAAGGCCTCGAGGAAGCGATGTCCCGCCAGGCCCAGGCGGAGCGCGAGCGCCAGGCACGCATCATCCTCGGCACTGCGGAGACTCAGATTGCGTCGAAGTTCGTGGAAGCGGCCGAGAGTTACAGTCAAAGCCCTGTAGCGCTCAACTTACGCGCCATGAACATGCTCTACGAAAGCATCGTCAAAAAAGGCTCCCTCATGGTCGTGCCTTCAGGCCTCACCGATTCGCTCAATCTCCCCGGTGTGATGGGGATGGCGGGGGCGGCTGGAGTCAAACCGCCAGGTGCGGAAGAGGCCAAAGACGCTGACGCTCCGACAGAAAAGAAAACCGACGAATAAGCAACTCAGGACTCTTCGGACGAGGTTCTATGATGGTACGGAAACCCCGCAATGTAGCAGTGTGTCTTGCACTCCTGACTATTGGCGTTGTTGCGGCCTGCTCTTACGCCGGTGAACAGATGGACGCGCTGCACCAAGACGCGCTCGTCTGGGACACCCACAACGATCTCGCCTACCGAGTGTTGTACGAGAATCTCGACATAGGAGAACGACTGCCCGCAGGTCACGTTGACATTCCTCGGCTTCGGGAGGGCGGTGTCGACGTTCAGGGTGTAGCGCTGTACGTCGAGAATTTCTTGTACGAGATCCCCGGGCAGTGCTCCCGCCAGGCTCATGAGCTATTGGAGGCCATGCGGAACGCAATCGAATCCCATTCCGATGATGTGGAGCTTGCTCGCACCGCCGATGATGTGGAGCGGATCGTCGCGTCCGGTAAAATCGCGATGCCGATAGCCATCGAGGGCGGGCACGCCATCGAGGCGAGTTTGGACAAACTGCGGGAGTTTTATGAACTCGGCGTGTCTTCGATGACGCTCACTCACAACGTGTCACACGATTGGGCCGATGCCGGTGCCGACGACCCGAAATGGGGTGGGCTGAACGATCTGGGTAGAGACGTCGTGCGAGAGATGAACGAACTGGGAATGGTGATCGACATCTCTCACGTTTCGGATTCAACCTTCTTCGACGTGATGGAGACCACCGAAGATCCCGTCATCGCTTCCCACTCAGGGTGTCGTGCTCTCAACCCTCACCACCGCAACATGAGCGACGATCAACTGCGCGCTCTTGGCGAAAACGGAGGCGTGATAGGGATCGTGTTTGTCCTCAACTATCTGACGCCCGAATATCTGGATGCGATGACCGCACTCCGAGCCGTGGGGCGAGACGCGTTCCGACAGGTGCCCGAGATCGAAGACCTGGATCTTCGCATTGTAGTCAACCACCTCAACGCCAGCCGAGATTGGCCACTCGAGGACCATCCCACAATCGAGGACGTGCTCGACCACATCGATCACGCCGTTCAGGTGGCTGGAGTCGACCATGTGGGGCTCGGAGCCGACATGTATCCGCGTACTCCGTCGCCGGTGGGGATCAGAGGGGTAGAGGATTACCCGAACATCACGCGGGGCTTGAAGGAGCGTGGTTATTCGGATGAGGATGTGAGGAAGATTCTAGGCGGGAATTTTTTGAGGGTTTGGAAGGCGGTTACGGATGGGGGGTGAGGCTTGCTGAGCAAACTCGGCCTCCGCACCCGCGAGCAGCGCGCCTGGGCTATGTACGACTGGGCCAACTCGGCGATGATAACGATCGTCGTGACGGCGGTCTTTCCGATCTTCTTTTCGTCTTACGCTGCCGCGGATTTGCCCGCGGCTACTGCCACCTTTCGTTTCAGCGTAGCTACAACCATCGGGTTGACGATCATAGCATTGCTCGCCCCAATTTTGGGTGTTCTGGCAGACAATAGGGCGGCAAAGAAGAAGTTCTTGGGTGCTTTTATGGGGCTCGGTGTAGCTGCAGTTGCCTCGATGTTCCTCATTCAACAGGGCCATTGGCTGTTTGCCGCAGTGCTATTCATGCTCGCTAATATCGGAGCCAACGGAAGCTTGATCTTCTACGACTCGCTTTTGCCACACGTGGCTGATCGCGACGAGATAGACCGCGTATCTACCGCCGGGTACGCACTCGGCTACATCGGTGGGGGATTGCTGCTGGTTGCCGCGCTTGCCGTAATCCAGAACCCGGGCTGGATAGGCATCCCGGCCGGTGATGCTGCAACGCCCGAGCAGGGTTCATTGCCCGCCCGCTTATCGTTTGTGGCGGTGGCGATCTGGTGGCTGCTGTTTTCGATTCCGCTGTTTAGGCGGGTTAGCGAACCGGAGATGCGAAGGCAGGATACCGAACGAGGCACCACCGTCCGTGCTGCGTTTGCCCAACTCCTGGAAACTGCATCGGAGCTCCGAAAGTACCGCAACGCCTTTCTCATGCTCCTTGCGTTCCTCATCTACAACGATGGAATCGGTACCATCATACGCATGGCAACGATCTTCGGCGACGAAATCGGCATCGAACGCGGAGCGCTCATCGGTTCTATCGTAATGGTGCAGTTCGTGGCGATCCCGTTTGCTTTCGCTTTCGGTGCGTTGGCGGGCAAGATCAGTGCAAAGCGGTCCATCTTCCTCGGTCTCATGGTCTACGCTGGAATTGCCATCTTCGGTTATTTCCTGACCACGGCAACTCAGTTTTTCATCTTGGCCTTCCTCGTCGCCATGGTGCAGGGCGGCACTCAGGCTCTGAGTCGCTCGCTCTTCGGCAGCATGATCCCACGCAACAAGTCGGGTGAGTTCTTTGGGTTGTTTGCGGTGTTCGAAAAGTTTGCCGGAATTTTGGGCCCGGCTGTTTTCGCGCTCGTAATTGCGCTTACGCAATCGAGCCGAAACGGCGTTTTTGCCTTGATCGTGTTCTTTGTGGTAGGTGCGGCGTTGCTGCTGATGGTGGATGTCGACGAAGGGCAACGGGTGGCGAAAGAGGTTGAGGAGGGAGGGGTATGAGCAGATTGCGCAGCTGCGCAATCGTGACGCCTCAACCCTAACCTGTTGTAATATAAGAGGTTGCTCGTTGTGGTGATATGTGGCTTTTTGGGGTCCGCGTGGCCTGCGCCGCGTGCTATCTCCCCCTACACATTGAACCTGAAACACAACATATCCCCATCCTGCACCACATACTCCTTACCCTCGAGCCGGAACTTCCCCGCTTCCTTCACGGCCTTCTCCTCGCCGCCGCACTCGATGAATTCGTCGAACGAGTAGCACTCGGCCCTGATGAACCCCCGCGCCATGTCCGTGTGGACTGATCCAGCAGCATCCAATGCCGTATCGCCCCTGACGATGTTCCAGGCACGTACCTCATCTTTGCCGATCGTGAAGAAGCTAATGTAACCAAGCATGTCGAAGGCTGTTTTGGTGAGTCGCAGGCGGGCCGATTCCGCGATACCCATGTCCGCCATGAACTCGGCGATTTCTTCGGTGTCATCGAGCTGCGACAACTCCATCTCGAAATTGCCTGCACACTCGATCGTTGGATAACGTTTGTTCAGTTCCTCGATCGTCATTTCGTTTTGGCCGAAATTGTCTTCGCCAGAGTTCAGCACGACCATGACCGGTTTGAGGGTCAGGAACTTGAAGCCATTGACGGCCTTCTTCTCACTCTCTTCGAGCTCCGTCTCCCTGAGAGGTTGGCCTGAGTCGAGAAAGGCCTCGATACGCCTCAGTAGTTTCAGCTCACTTTCCAACAACGGGGTGAACTGCCCCGTCCGTTTGGTTTTCTCAATTCTTTCCAGCCTGTTCTCAACGATGATGTGATCGGCCAGTAGGAACTCGCTCTCGATCAGCGATAACCTCTCCATCGGGGACGGGTCATCCTCGATGTCGGTGGGAAAGTTCCTGAGTACAACGGCGAGCGCGTCGTTCAGCCGTATCAGCTGGAGAAGCTCAGGGGAGAACGTTGATGAGTTTTGATCCTTTACGTCGAAGCCCGCGAAATCCATGAGGTCCAAACTCACATAGATCGTCTTTTTCGGTTTTACGATCTCGGATAGCGTGGTCAGACGCTCATCCTCCACCGCCACCGATGCCAGATTGGGCTCGGCCCTGCCACCGCTGTACGCGGAAACCTCTGCGTGCGATTTGGTCAGCGCGTTGAATAAAGTCGTCTTCCCGGATTTCGGGAGGCCGACGAGTCCGATTTTCATGCCGGTTTTATCCCTTCGATAACGATACGGTGAAATGTAATCCCAACAGGAAGAGCGGTCCTTGACGATGTCTTGATTGTGCGGTACGAGGTTGTGATCGTCACCTTCATGTGAGGTCCGGTCATGAGAAAGCGGCGAGCCTACGGAGTCCTCGTACTTGGATTAGTGTTCTTCGTCTGTGGGGCTATTGGTGCCAGGATGTTCTACAAATTCCCGATGGGGTTTTTCGAGACCACATTCTGGCGAGACGTCCTCATATTATCAGCGATTTCAGTTGGTGGGTTGGTCCTCGCAACCTATGCTGCGTTATCGTTACGACGATCGCGTTGAGGAGGCCGCGAAAAGTAATCCCCTCCACAGGCCCCCACCCATTTGACAATCGTTCGGGTTCCGAACGAGTATTCTTAGCTCGACTACAAACGACTCAGAAACTCACTCGTGTTTAGAGAGCACGCGCCGACGTAATTAGAAAAACATTTTCGATGGTTTCACCGCCTCTTCGTCCCATCAACTTACGGACCCTTGGATCACTGGACATCACAGTGCAAGAGGGCGAAGAAACGCGTTCCGCGGTTTTGCAAGGAAAGCGGATGGCGCTGTTTAGCTATCTCGCGGTGGCCCGCCCACGGGGATTTCACAGACGCGATACGATTTGTGGGCTTTTCTGGCCGGAAGTCGACCAGGGCCGGGCGCGAGCCGCGCTTCGGCAGGCGCTGCACTTGCTGCGCCAATCTCTCGGCCAGGAAATCGTGCTCAATCGTGGCCCTGAAGAAATCGGTATTCAATTCTCGAGCGTCTCATGTGACGCGATTGAATTTGAGGAGGCTCTCGAACGTGGAGATGCGGAGGCAGCCGTCGCCATCTATGGAGGTCCCCTTCTTCATGGCTTCTATCTGAGCGACACGCCTGAATTCGAGAGGTGGTTGGGTGTAGAACGAGACCGCCTGGCTCTGAAGTACTCCGATGCGCTGCGATCGCTTGCCTGTGGCGCGACCGACCGAGCGGACCACGTTGCTGCGGCACGATGGTGGAAGCGCCTCGCAAATCACGATCCATACAGTCCGGAGATCGCGCTGCAGGTCATGTCGGCTTTGGACGCATCCGGTGAGCGTGCGGCGGCGATCGAACATGCACGCATTCACGCAGCGGCTGTCAAGGACGATCTGGAGATGTTGCCCGACGTGGGAGTGCAGGAGTACGCTGCTCGGCTCAAGGCCGAACCTTCGCATCGACCCGTGCCACCGCGAGCCCGCCCTGGTGTTCCTGAGCGTGCAGAAGTGGCTGTCACAGTAGAGCCTCAACCGGCGACGCCTACCCGACCGCAACCCCGCAGGATGTCTTTCTGGTATGCGATCGGAGGCTCCCTGGTGGCGCTGATCCTCCTGGGCGCCTACGCTTTGGTGCCCAAGGATGCCGATGTCACCACAACGTCGCGTCTGTCGTTGGGAATACTACCGTTCGAGAACCTTGGGTCACCAGAAGACGAATACTTCGTCAATGGCTTGGCAGAGGACCTCGCAAGTAGGCTAGCCGGCGTGGAGATACTCAGCATCCTCGTCCAGAGCGATGTGGCATATGGTGGTTCCGGGAATCTGCCCGAGAACCGGGAGACTGCAGGTGATGCAGACTACTCCCTGCGAATCGCCGTGGAACGTTTTCCTGGACCGGCAGCCATGCGGTCAACGAGAGTGATGGTTTCGTTGAGGCGCAATGAAGATGGCGTGCAACAATGGAGCGACAGTCTCGAAGTAGATCCCACTCGTTTGTTTGAGCTCCAAGCGCAACTCGCCGAAGCGATACCGAGGGCGCTGGGTATTCCAGTGCTCGGCAATGAGCGAGATTGGTTGAGGACCAGTTCAACGAACAATCTCCGGGCATATGACCAGTACCTTCGTGGCGTCGAATACCTGAGGAGCACTTCGGAAGGTGCCGCGCGACTCATGAGAGCAGTCGAGCTGTTCCGGAGTTCCCTGACGTTGGACACTGGATTTGTGCACGCCTACGCAAGGCTCTCGATAACACACACGCTGATGTTCTCCGAGGGTGTCGACCGCTCACTCGAGCGTCTTGTCGACGCAAGGACCGCCGCTGACCGCGCCGTGCTGTTGAGGGCGGATGCCCCCATAAGTCACCTTGCTCAGGCGTGGTACCACTATTTGGGTACCCGTGACTACGACCGCGCACTCAGGCATTTTGAGTTTGCCGGTGCGAATTGGGCCGGACTCAGTGACGTGAGGGTGTTGATCGCCGATATCAGGCGTCGCCAGGGCGATCTGGAGCAGGCGCTGACTACATATGCTGAGGCGCTCGCCGCGAACCCGGCCTGTGGAACCTGCGCTGCTGAGGCCGCCTTAACTTCTATGATGCTCGGCGACTATGAGCATGCAGAACGGGAGGCAAGGAGGGCGCTGCGTATCGCGCCAGGCGTAGCCTACGCAGGGTATGCGCTTGCGGCGGCGCGAATAGCCTCCGGTGACGAATCGGCTGCCGCACGAAGTGCGATGCGAAGTCCAAGATCACTTACCGACCAAGGGGTCGTTGAATTGGCAGCCGGTCCTTGGGGAGCGTTTTACCGGATCGTCGGGGGTGCATTCGAAGAGCGGTTGGACCGTGTACGATTGAGTTCGGCGATCACGGACACCGCAGGGTACTACTTGGCAAAGGCCGATCTGGCTGAACGCAGCGACCAACCTACCAAGGCGGGCGTGTATTATGACTCTGCGCGAGTCGTACTGGAACCTATGGTTCGAGGACTTCCCGGCGATGCTTCTCTGCGGGCGCGATTGGGGCTGGCATACGCTGGATTGGACATGCGGGCACTTGCGGTTACCGAGGGTCTGGAAGGATCACAGCTGCTGCCGCTTTCGGCCGACCTCGTGGACGGGGCATTCGTGTCTGAGATGCTTGCCCGCATCTACATGAAGGTGGGTGAGGCGGACGATGCGATAGAAAGGTTGGAGCTCCTGCTGTCGGGCTCCACGCCGATTTCGAAGGAGGCCCTCAGGCTCGATCCGGTTTGGGAGCCGCTGAGAGTGCACCCGCGGTTCCAGCGATTGGTGCGCTGAACCCGAAGAACGACCGCAAATCTCCCATTCCCTATGTTCACCATCGGCTTCAAAACGCCCGCTCGCCTATTTGTGCAAATCTGTAAGTGATTGACTGGTAACTATTTAGCTGGATGTGACGGATTTATAACGGCAGATTAACGCCACTATGACTTGCGTGGTGTTTCTTCACTCGTCAAAGAAACCGATTACTGAAGAGATTTGGCGAGCCGAACCATGCTGGAAAATATTGCGAATCACAGCCGGCTATCAGAATGCTCCGTGGTGGATGTAGACGGCGTCCAAATTGGCGGTCGTGATGTGGTGATGATTGCGGGGCCATGCGCCGTGGAGAACCGCAGTCAAATACTCGAGACCGCTCAGGCGGTGAAGAGCTGCGGCGGCACAATCCTGCGCGGTGGAGCATTCAAGCCGAGGACGAGTCCGTACAGCTTTCGGGGGCTCGAAGTTGCAGGGTTGGAACTGCTCGCTTTGGCACGCGAGGAAACCGGTCTACCGGTCGTGACAGAGGCAATGGATACGATGCAGGTGGACGCCGTTTCCTGTTACGCCGATATGTTGCAGGTAGGGTCGCGCAACATGCACAACTACGCACTGCTAGAGGCGGTTGGCGAGGCAGGGAAGCCTGTGCTGCTGAAACGCGGTATCGGTGCCACAATAGAGGAATTCCTCGAGTCCGCCCAGTGTATACTCGATACGGGCAATCCCAACGTCGTGCTGTGCGAGCGAGGGATGCGCACGTTCGAGACCGCTACCAGGAACACTCTCGACCTTGCCGCGGTCCCGATGCTCAAGCATCACACCCGTCTTCCTGTTGTAGTGGATCCCAGCCACGGAACAGGCCACTGGTGGATGGTGCCGGCGATGGCCAAAGCTGCGATTGCCGCTGGTGCAGACGGATTGCTCGTTGAGGTACACAATTGCCCTGAAGACGCGTTGAGTGATGGCACCCAGTCACTGCGACCGGAGAAGTTCAGGACGATGATGAATGACCTCCGGGCTGTAGCGGAGGCCGTGGGAAGGCGTTGCTCGACGGCCGATACGGACCACGTTGTCAGGCCGCTGATGGCCGTGGGGTAAAGGCACTCATCCGCAGTTTTTTTGCACAGTCGCCGGTAGTATCTTCCGCGACGGTTATCGATTCCGCTGGTATTGGCTTCGCCGGCCATCACGAGTCCTTGCGATCATTCGCCGACGGTTTGGTGCAGATGTTAGGAATTATGCGCTTTGTCTCCAGGAACAACGTTCCGGCAACGGCTGCTTTGGCTGTTGTGTTGACTGCGTCGGCGTGGTCGATATCAACGCGGCCGGCTGTGGATCTGTTGGTAGTCCAAGTGCCCGCCGGAGTGGAATCAGGTTTTGCTGGGTCAACCGCACTCTTTCAGCCGGCAGATTGGTATGTGGACGGCGCTCGTATCGTTCTGCTTCCGTCGTCAGGTGGAGATCCAGTGGTCCTAACGCCGGAGTTCGCAGCAGCGTGCGACCCAGATGTATCGTTTGATGGGCGTTCGATCGTCTTCGCGGGCAAAAAAGAAGTAGGGGATAGTTGGCAGGTCTGGAAGATGGACGCCGATGGCTCGAACAAGGTTCAGATCACCCGCGAGGACGGCGACAATATATCTCCGGTGTTCGCGGGCAGTCGCTTCTACCTGAACGATCCTGCCCCAACCCCCCAGATCATATTCGCGAGCACGCGGCATGGCTGGCATAATGAGAGCGGAGATGGGCCCGCGTATGCGTTGTTTGCCACCGACCATGAAAGGCAAACCGTCCATCGTCTGACCTTCAACTTGAACAGCGACTATTCTCCAGACGTCCTGCCCAATGGCCGAATCGTATTCTCGAGCATGCAGGGAAGCGGTGCTGAGTCTTCGGCAGATAACAGAGTCGCGCTATTTGCTGTGAACCTCGACGGAACAGATTTGATGCCGTACTACGGCAATCACGAGGCTCCGTCGTTCAAGGGCCAGGTCCACACTTCCGACTTCGACGAACGCGTCTACTTCATTGAAACCGACAATCCCGGACCGTACTCGGGTGGCGAGATAGCTGAAGTGTCGCAGGGCCGGCCGCTGCACTCCTACCGCAGACTGACGTTTGACCAAACCGGATCGTATGCCACGCCGATTGCGCTTCCCGACGGCGGCCTGTTGGCGTCATTCCGTGCAAACGACGACGGTGCCGCGTTCGCACTGTACAGCCTTGATCCCGAGTCCGGCGAACGCCTTGACCTGGTGTACGAAGAAGCCGCATGGCACTTGATCGACGCGCAGGTGCTCACATCTCGTCCTCAGGCGAGAGGACGGTCCAACTGGTTGATCCCCGGATCGACCACAGGTGTGTTTTACAGCTTGAACAGCTACCGAACGAACCTGTTCGAGGGCGAAAACGTTCCCCCGGGTTCCATCAAGCATGTGCGAGTGATCGAAGGAATCGTGGGTGCGCGACGGCTGTTGGGCATAGCTCCTGTAGAGCAGGACGGATCGTTCCACATACGTGTCCCCGCCGAGACACCTATAACGTTCCAACTGCTGGACGAGAATTACGTCGCATTGCGATCGCAGCGGGCATGGACCTGGGTAATAGGCAACGAGAACCGCGGATGCATAGGCTGTCACGAAAATAGGGAACTCTCGCCTCCCAACAGGGTTGTGGATGCAGTAATGAAACCCGCGGTAGAGTTGACATTACCTCCCGAGCGGCGTCGAACGGTCGATTTCGTCAATCAGATCGTGCCCATTCTTCGCGGAAGTTGTGCAACTGCGGGTTGCCACGTTTCAGGAGCTGCTGCCCCCGACCTCGAGGTTGACAACGATCCGAGGAGTGTCTACGAAACACTTATCGGTCCGATAGGGGGAATGCCCGACGAGCGATATGTGTCGCCGACCAGCGCGCGGGAAAGTCCGCTCATATGGGCGTTGTTTGGCAGAAGGATCGGCGCGGAAGAGACGCGTTCTTCCCGCGTTGTCATGCAAATGCCGCCACAGGGACCGCTCACTCTGCGTGAGCGGTTGCTCCTCACCGAGTGGGTCGACCTTGGAGCGTGGTGGGATACTCGAGAGGCAGTGGCGGCGGTTTCCGAACGATGAACGGGCAGAAACGTTGGAGGAATGTGAGTTACCAAATTCGAAAGTTTGCCTACTGGCCTGTGTTAGCCCTGGTCGGTCTTGTTTGTTTCGCTCAACGCACTGACGCACAACGCGACATGCCTCGCCTCGTCGACGTCACGGCAGATGCTGGAATCACGTTCGAGCACAGCGTTGGTGACGACGACATGGACAACCTCATTGAGTCCAATGCAGCCGGTTGTGCTTTCTTCGATTACGACAACGATGGTGACATGGACATCTACTTCGTCAACGGCGCTTACACTGAAAATTTGAGCGGAGTGCGTGGTCGTAGGAACAGGGGCAGACTCACCAACGCACTATATCGGAACGATGGCGACGGGACCTTCACCGACGTGACAGCGCAAGCGGGCGTTGGAGACAAGGGCCTCGGCATGGGTGTCGCAATGGCCGACTACGACAACGACGGTGATAGAGATTTGCTGGTCACCAACTACGGCCCCAATGTATTCTATCGCAACAACGGTGACGGGACGTTCACCGACATAACCAGCCTGGCGGGCTTGGACAACGATCTCGCAGGTATCGGCAGCACCTTCCTAGACTACGACGCTGACGGCTTGCTGGATCTGTATGTTGGCAACTACGTCGAATACGATCCCGACTATCAATATTTCTACGCCGCACAGCGATTCCCCGGCCCGCTCTCGTACGAGGGGCAACCCGACGTGCTGTATCACAACAACGGTGACGGCACGTTCACGGACATGACGGTACAGGCGGGAGTATTTAATCCAAACGGCAGAGCAATGGGAGTGGCATCTGGCGACATCGATGACGACGGTGACTGGGACATCTTCGTGCCAAACGACGGCATGGAGAACTACATGTACCGGAACAATGGCGACGGGACATTCACCGATGTCGCTCTGATAACCGGAACTGGATACGGACAGAGCGGAAACGCCACTTCTGCCATGAGCGCCGAGTTCGCTGATATCGACCTGGACGGGCTCGTGGACATCATCGTTCCGGACATGGCCTACAGCTGTGTCTACAAGAACAGCGGTTTGGGATATTTCGAGGAATCTAGTGCCCGGATGGGCGTTGCTGCTGCTTGTGGCCAGTACACGAGTTGGTCAGCGAATTACTTCGACTTCGATCATGACGGTTACGGCGACCTGTTCATAAGCAACGGACATCCCCATCGATTGGTGGGAGAGGAAGATTTATTGCTGCTAAACGAGGCGGGCCAGCGGTTTTTGAACGTCTCCAACGACCTCGGGCCAGATTTCCAGGAGAAGTTCGTCGGCCGCGGATCGGCGGTTGGTGACTATGACAATGACGGTGATTTCGATGTGTTGGTGCTGAATCTGAACTCGCGTCCGAGATTGCTTCGCAACGACGGTGGCAACCGCACCAATTGGCTCCTCCTGGAGCTGGTAGGTACCGAGAGTAACCGTGAGGGCATTGGTGCGAAAGTGAGGCTCACAGCCGACGGAAAAACCCAGACCAGATGGCGTGTGAGTAGTTCGGGATATCTGTCGCAGAGCGATCACCGGCTGCATTTTGGTGTTGGTGGTGCTTCGAGTATCGACAGAATCGAGATTCGCTGGCCGAATGGAAGAACTCAGACGCTTACAGACGTCGAGGTGAACCAGGTGATGACGATTACGGAACCAACACGATGAAACGGTTCAGACTGCCACTCCTTTTATTCGCGTTTGGTGGCGTTGCGTTCACCTGGCAACAATCCAGGGAACGCGTTTACGTAGGCGAAAGCGTCTGTCGCGAATGCCACCATTCGGTTGGCGCAAGAGACCAGTTCAACCCCTGGCGGTTGAGCAAGCACTCTCTTGCATACGCTTCCCTGTCGATGCCAGAAGCACGGGAAATCGCCGACCTTTCGGGTATCGATGCAGATCCTCATGAGAGCCCGATCTGCCTGGGATGTCACACCACTGCGTACAACGTTGAGGAGTGGGAGCTGGACGAAACCTTCCACTACGAGGACGGTGTGCAGTGTGAGCTATGCCATGGTCCCGGAAGCGAGTATATGGCGGCGGAGGTAATGGTTGATAGGGAACGTGCAATTGCAGCAGGTCTCAGAATGCCGCAGGAGAGCGACTGTTTGGTTTGTCATAAGGAGAAGGGGTCGCACATAGCGGTGCTGGACGTTCCACAGTTCGAATACGAACAAGCGCTCCAGGCGATATCGCATAGGGGTATGGGCGGTCCGCTGCCCCCCGTGGATGACCGCCAGCCTGCGGAACTGCTTGTCGGTCCCAAATATGTAGGAGCGTTGGCCTGCGGGTCGTGTCATGGCGACGCAACAGGGAGTCGAATCTACGGCATGTGGCGCTTCTCAAAACATGCCCAGGCGTACGCCATACTGGGTACCGAAAGAGCCGCCGAGATCGCTCGGCAAATGCAGGTCGCCGGAAACCCACAGGAATCCGATCGGTGTCTACGGTGCCACACCACTGGTGCGGGAGCTCAGGCCGGGAGCTACGTCGACGGGTTCGATATGGCCCAGGGAGTACAGTGCGAGAGCTGCCACGGCCCCGGTAGCGAATACATGGCTGAAGCCGTCATGCGCGATCCGGTGGCTGTGGTCGATGCCGGGCTGACCACCCCCAACAGGGAGACGTGCGAGACCTGTCACGTTGAGGGTGTGCACGGCCACACTTTCGACTTCGATACGTATTGGCAGAGCATCAATCACACCGCTTGGTCTCAGGAATACTCAGCCGTCGAGTACAAAACACCGCTGAATCTCGCGATAACGCAGGATGGAGACCGGCTATTCGTGGCCTGTGAGGCCTCCAACAGCATGATTGCACTGGACGCGGGGAGCGGTCGCATCCTCGCGGAGGTTCCGGTCGGCACGCAGCCTCACTATGTCGTCCTCTCTCCCGATGAAGCCCGCCTGTACGTCAGCAACCGAGGCTCGGACGATGTTTCCGTGCTCGATGCCGACAGTTACGCGGTGCTCTCCACCATCGCGGTAGGTGACGAGCCGCACGAGATGGTCACGAACCGGCAGGGGAATCTGCTCTACGTAGCGAATGCCGGTACGTACGACATCTCGGTCGTCGATTTGGAGAATGGTGAGGAATGGAAGCGTTTGGCGGCGTCGCGGGGGCCGTGGGGAGTGGCAATTTCTCCGGATGGCCGGCACGTCTACGTCACCAACAACCTCCCACGATACGGTGAGTTCCGGACTCCGGCGATCTCCGAGGTGACTGTCGTCGAGACCGGCCGGTCGACCGTCTCGAATCGTTTCAGTGTAGACGGTTCTAACCTCATACAGGGCGTCGCCTTCGAGCCGAACGGAGAATTTGCGTTGGTTACGCAGATTCGCACCAAGAACCTCGTGCCGATGACGCGTAATGTGCAGGGATGGATCCTGACAAATGGCGTCGGCATTCTCTGGCCGGACGGCACCATAGATCAGCTCCTGCTGGATGGAGTAGATGATTTTTTCGCTGACCCCACGGACGTGGTGTTCTCGAACGATGGCCGGTATGCGTTTGTCACGGGAGGCGGCGTTCGAGAAGTCGCGATCATCGACGTCGCGCGGATGAAGGAGACGTTGGAAAATGCGACACCCGAAGAACGCGCGGAGATCCTCCCCGACCATTTGGGCGTGAGCTCCGGGTATGTTGCCGACCGCATCCAGGTGGGCCAGAGTCCTCGAGGCATGGTCGTGTCGCCGGACAACAGGTTCCTCTACGTGGCCGACGGACTGGATGATGCGATCTCAGTGATCGATATCGAGACGCAGGAACGAGTGAGAGTGATGAGCCTCGGAGGTCCCGAGGAGATCACGGAGGCGCGTTACGGTGAGCGGATCTTCCATAGCGCCGAGTTCACCTATAACAGGCAGTTCTCGTGTCACTCGTGTCATCCCGACGGCCATATAGACGGAATGACCTATGATATCGAGCCCGATGGTCTCGGCATCAATCCGGTGGACAACCGCACGCTTCGTGGCATCAACGACACAGCGCCGTTCAAGTGGGAAGGGACCAACCCGACTCTCAAGCGCCAATGCGGCGCGAGGCTCGCCGCATTCTTCACGCGAATCGATCCATTTAGGGAAGAGCAGTCGGCTGCGCTGGATCGATACATAATCACGATTACGAGGCCGCCCAATCGATACCGTTCGGGTGAGGAACTCACGCCACCTCAACGTCGCGGGAAGGTGCTGTTCGAGCGAACGCACGACAAATCCGGCAACGAACTCGAGCAGACACAACGGTGCGTTTTCTGCCACCCCCCACCGTATTTTACGAATCGCAATGTGTATGATGTCGGCTCCTCATCACCGCTGGACACGCACAGTGAGTTCGATGTCCCACATCTTAACAACATCTATGACTCGCCCCCATATCTGCACGATGGCCGGGCGATATCGCTGGAGGAGATCTGGACCGTGTACAATCCGTTCGACGCGCACGGTCTTACGAACGATCTGACCAAAGATGAACTCAACGATCTCATCGAGTACCTCAAGACTCTCTAAAGGCGCGCTCCTCGTGCTCGGCCTGGTTGGCATCGCACCAGCTGCCGAGGCGTGGTGCCAGGCGCCCGAGCCCGCAACACTCGAGGGCGAGCCATTTGTGTACACCGAGTGGGAGACCTTCACCACAGAGTCGACAAATGGTGCGCTCGTCAACGACCACATTTTCTTCCTGGAAGCCGATGGTGATAGCCTCTGGATCGGGACTGAGGGAGGCCTGGCTCTCCATTATGATGGCACCTGGCAGAGTTGGACTGAGGAAGATGGGTTGCCCTGGAACGTGATCATGGGCATAGCGAAGGACGAAAAAACCGGTGACCTGTGGCTCGCGCTCTTTGGAGAGGGCATCGCACGGTTCAGCGGTGGCCATTTTGAGCATCTCACTCAAATGAATAGCGGACTCATCAACGACGTGTCGTTTGGCATCGACCTACAGGGAGACAACGTCTGGGTCGCGTCAACAGCCGGGATAAGCCGATACAACCAGGTGTCACGGGAATGGGCGGTGTTCAACGAGAAGCACGCTCCCATGGAGGAGGTGTGGGCCTATAACGTCGCTGCCACGGAAGACAAGGTCTATTTCGCCGTGTGGGGGGGCGGGATTCTGGAGTGGGATGTAGCCACGGAGACGTGGCAGGATTACCTGGACCCCGATCGAGAGATGGAAATAGACCTGTATCGTGACGACGGGTTGATACACGTTATCACAACATCTGCTTCTTACGTCGACAATGTTCTCTGGGCGTCCACTTACTTCGGGCTGAGCCGGTATGACGGGCGCAACTGGCGAGGGTACTTGGATCACGACAGCGGCCTGCCCAGCACGTTCATCAACCTCGCGGTCGGTCGAAGCGGTACGTCAGCATACAACTGTACAGACAAGGGGTTGGCGGTATTGGTCGATTTCGAGACCGACACATGGGTTACCTATCAGCGTGACAGCGAAGATGCTGCCACGTGGTCTGCGCATGTAATGGTGGGTGGAGAAACGGTGCGGGTGGTGCCCACGGGTTTGGATCTGCCAAACCACTTCACGATCGCGGTTGAGTTTGTGGGAGACGACCTATGGGTTGGCACCGGACACGGCTTGGCGCGTGGTCTCGGGCGAGGCTTTTACGAGGGAATCAGATGAAGAGATCTAGTGATATGATTGCGGCCATAGCGTTCGTGTGCATTTGTTGGTCAGGTACCCCGGTGCACCGGTTGGTTGCTCAGGCGCGGACGGATACGGCTTCATACGCGGGAACACCGCGCGAGTACAGACCGTTCAGCCAGTTTGAGAACCCGTACAAGGAGTTCTTTCTAGACTTGTTGGAATACCCAGGTTACGGGCGTCATATTCCCGAACCCGATTCGGTCGAGACGGTGAAGTTCGGGTTCATCGGGCCAATCATGAGGTCGGTTGCCGAATCGTACGGCGGGCCGGACGACGTGACGTTGCGCGTCAACCAACGTCAAATCCGTTGGGACGGATATGGCGCTTCGCACCTTGCCACTCTGGGCGTCAAGATGCTACAGGGGGCTTTACTCGCTGTTGAGCATGCAAATGCCTCGGGGGGGTACCGGGGACATACGCCCTTCGAGCTGGTCGTTCGCAACGATAACGGCGAATGGCGGTCCTCCGGTAGGCCGGTGGTAGATCTTGCCTACCGCGACAGTGTCTGGGCGATACTGGGTACCGTGGATGGCGCTAATAGCCACATTCTGATCCGTGTTGCTCTAAAAGCCGAGATACCCGTGATGAACACCGCCGATACCGATCCTACATTCGTGGAGACGAACATCCCCTGGATGCTCCGCAACATCACGGATGACCGGATGATGTGCTACCTGCTGGCGGACTTCGCATACAAGAAACTCGGCCTCGAGAGAATCGCGGCGCTCAGGGCCGTGAATCGGTACGGACGCGTGAACATCGATGAGTTCAGAGACGGATCCACTCGACTCGGACACCCGCTGGTCGTCGAACTTTCGTACGAGGAGGGCGACATCGACTTCGGAGCCCAACTCGAACGGATCAAGTCACTCGACGTCGACGGAATCTTCACGTATGGCAACTCGTTGGAGTCGGCGCTGATCTTGAAGCAGATGCGCGAAATGGGCATGGAGCAGTGGTTCTTCGGCAGCGACCGAATGGTTACCGATGAGTTCCTCGAGATCGCAGGGCCCGATTACGGTCGAGTGGTTGCCGGCTATCCCTACGACCCGACGAGCCAGGATCCGAAACACATTCAGTTCATACAGGAATTCAGGCAAGCCTACGGCGAAGATCCCGAGACCTATGCGGCTCATGCGTATGACGGGATGAAGATGTTGATCGAGGCAACCGAGAAGGCGGGCTTGAATCGCGCGCTGATCCGAGACGAACTCGTAGCAATGAACCCATACCACGGCGTTACTGGGGTGCAAATCTTTGACGCTGTGCTCAGCGACAGAAGCCCCGCAACTCTCGCGGTTCTGCTGAACGGAAAGTTTGAGTTCTTCTCCCGGCAGTATGTGCTTTCGGACGACTTCGAGGTCCCTTAATCGAGACGCCCACTTGGCGTAAGCTGATGCGGCTGCTCTGGGTCCCACTTCTCGCAATTCTCTCGGCCTGTCAGACCGTGAGCCAAGTGACACATTCGAACGCGTCCAACCACACCAACTCGGTTCCATCTGTCCTGGATACTCCGGTCGAGTTCACCGGACCTGTCGGATCGACAGTCGACGCAGCCGCCATTGGTGAGATTCGCCTTGGCCTCTTCGCACCGACCTCACCGGACCATCCCGTGGGAAGAGCCATGTTCGAAGGTGCGCAGCTGGCTGTTGATTCGTTCAACAGTTTAGGCGGCATCGAAGGCGTGCCGCTCAGCATCTCGACCCGCTGGGATGCCGACCCATGGCGTGGCGGATCCAAGGAGATGATCAAGCTCGTCTACGAGGACAGTGTCTTGGCGGTTATCGGGTCTGTGGACGGCGAGGCTACGCATGTGGCGGAACAGGTGGTAACCAAAGCGTGGTTGCCGCTCCTATCACCGGTGTCGGCCGATCCGACGCTCACATACATTCGCATTCCTTGGATATTCCGGCTGCCGCCCAACGATGAAAAGCAGGCGGCAGTGCTGTTGCGCGATGGGATAAATGCCAACTCGCTCTCGAACGTCGGTCTGATTACTTCCGTTGACCACGACGGCCGAATCTTTGGACGCGAGATGCTCGAACAGATGGCCGTCGCGCAGAAAACTCCGGCATTCCATCTGCAGGTTTCGACAGCCGATATCAACGCTGGCGAATTGGTGCAGCGTGCGGAGGCTTTTCAACCCGACGCGGTGATTGTCAGGCTGCCTGCGCGCCATATGTTTGACATCATAGATTCATTCGAGGCCGACGGCATTGATGTTCCCCTGTTGATTCCGTGGATCCCCGGTTTGCTGGTCCCGGACCTCGAGAATCGATACCGCGGTACGATCTTGTATGTTGCGCCGTATGGCGAACTCGACAACCAACAGTTTGCGGATTTTCGAAATGCGTTTTTGGAACGATACGGGGCGCCGCCCACGCCAAGTGCCGCGTACACGTACGACGCGGTTAGTCTCATCGTCCGATCTGTGAGGGAGGCTTATGAGCGGTCAGGAGGAATGCTCAATCGAGGCAGCCTCCGCGACGCACTTTCGGGTGTAAACGACTTCGTCGGTGTCACTGGGCCAGTATCGTGGGACAATGCCGGCGGCAATCGCGCGCAGCCTGTGCTCGAGATTGTGAAGGGCAACGCCGTAGGAAACTAGGCACAGGAGTTCGAGTCTCCGTTGTTTCTTTAACGCCGATGGTTCGAGGGCACATGTCGAGCAAAACATTCGTCAGGACCGGTCGCAAAGAAATCGATGAACTCGTCCCTTTGATCTCATCGTTCTTGGCCAAGGACATTCTCGAGATGACTGTGGACGGCAAGACAGTGTCGGGTTTCAGGACACCGGATGCCAAGTCGATCTGGATCAGGGATCACAGTGACATGCTGAGGGCCGGCCGCTATTTCACTGACGACGTAACGAGCGTTGTTCAACACTTTGCGGATACCCAGTCGGCGAGTGGGCGGATCTTCGACTACTTCTCGACGTTTCCTGAGAAACCACCCTCGGAGCGTGAGAACTGGACCAAATACGTGCGGGTGCCGGTCGAAGCCGATGTCGAATACCGCTTCGTGCAGGCAGCGTATTTGGCCTGGCAGGCGTGCGGAGATGACGAGTGGATCCAGCGTCTGCTTCCCCGAATGGAAAAGGCCCTCGAGTACATCACTACCCATCCCTGGTATTGGGACCCCGATAGCGAACTCGTGAAGCGTGCTTACACCATCGACACCTGGGACTTCGCGTACACTGCCGGGTCGCACGATTGGCTTCAGTTCCAGATTGACGACGACACATTCTGGGGCATCATGCATGGCGACAACAGCGGCTACTACGACGCGTTCCGAATTATGGCAACGCTATGTGATCGCTTTGGCGATGCGAGCAGAAGTGCGGAATGGGATCGTCGTGCGAACGCGCTGCGCGACAGGATGAACGCAGTCTGCTGGAACGGGTCCTTTTACACGCACTTCGTCAAGACGAGTGATGTGGAGATCCCAGGGGTAGACGAAGCCGCACAGCTCAGTCTCAGCAATCCGATGGCCATCAACCGCGGTGTCGCGACACATGAGATGGCGGTACGCATCATCAGGGAGTACCTCACTCGCAAAGGGAAGACGAATGCATTTGCGGAGTGGTTCTCCATCGACCCGCCATTTCCCGATGGCGTTTTCGGTGATGACAAGCTCGTAGGTGGTGCCTATGTGAACGGTGGCATCATGCCACTGGTGGGAGGCGAGCTGGCCAAGGCCGCGTTCGAACACGGCGTTGAGGAATACGGCGTTGACATACTGAAACGCTACCACGAGATGATATCGAAGAGCGGTGAGACGTATCTGTGGTATTTCCCCAACGGTTCACCTGCCACCGTCGAAGCGAGCACGAGTCCAGAAGCCGAGCCGACCGACGGCTGGGGATCGAGTGCGATGCTCTGGGCGCTGATTTCAGGGTTGGCCGGTGTGGAAGACCAGGGGAGGGGATTTGACGTCGTTCGGTTGTCTCCACGATGGCCCGCCGCCGATGTTCAGGATGCTTCGGTGCAGACCACGTATGAGAGTTCAGGAAAGGGATTCGGCTACGAGTACCGGTGCAGGAACGACGGGGTCGACCTCGTCGTCGTTTCCTCCGAGAGTGACGTTAGGTTCCACCTTTTGCTTCCTGCCGGAAGGTCAGTTGCGTCAGTCGCAGTCGATGGCGAAAAAGCGCCGTCGGAGATAGTCACCGTCGAAGCAAGCCAGTATGTCGATTTCTCTGCTCGGGTGAGAGGAGAAGTGGGAGTCAGAATCGATTTTCGTTGACGCAGAAGAGGGAGAGGGGGGAGGAGAGGGAGGGGACGGCCTGTGGGTGGCAGTGCCAACGCGGTAGTTTTTCACATGATCATTGCTGATGCGTTGAACAGGGTGCGCGAAATTTGGGTAGCGAAAAACGCCCTCTCCGTGTGCCGCACTGTAGCAGATGAACTGGCGCGAAGCTGTGGTGGAGACGTTGTAACTGGGAGCGTTTCCGCCGCTGTAGAACGCGGTCCAGGAGTCTTCGAAATACACACTGCTGTGGAGACCCTACCAAGTGAGTCCCAAAGCCGACTAGCAGATGCAGGCTCATCTCACGGTGTGTATCTCGAACTCCGCGAGGATGGTTCGGGGTGCGTTGCAGCCACACACCCGCGATTCCTGTACTCTTGCCTGACGTACCTGCTACGTGACCTAGCCGATCGGGAAGTTGGCCTCGTGGCTGACGGCAAGTTCTTTCGAAGTACATTCGCCTGGAACAGGCCTACCTACGACTACTTCCTCACTCAGGAAGGTCGCATCCAGCGAAACCTGAATAGGGAGACGTACGTTCGCCGGCTAGCCGAGTCTGGGTTTACGCATCTAGAAGTGAACGGCTTGGCAGCTCCATCGGGGTTCGAAAGCGGACCTAACGGTGAAGCGTATCCGATGTTCTACACATACTGTCCCGCGCTGGATCAGTTTGTGTCGAGCGAGATCAACAAAGGTCTCTATCCCGAAGAACACCTTGCGAAGAACCTCGAATATCTGAAAACCAACGCGGCCCTCGCACGTGAGTACGGCCTCGTTCCCGGCCTCCTCTGTTTCGAACCGCGCTCCGTGCCCGAAGAGTTTTTCGATCGTTACCCGATGCTGCGTGGTGCCCGCGTGGACCATCCATTTCGCAGCTTCAAGCCACGTTACAACATGACGATCGCTCACCCTCTGGTCAGGCAACACTTTGCCGAGATGATGCGCAAACTCCTGGACGCGGTGCCTGACCTGGGGTTCCTCTCGGTTTGGACCAACGACAGCGGCGCGGGCTTCGAGCACACGCAATCGTTGTACGTGGGTCGAAACGGTGGCGCGTATCTGATCAGGGAGTGGAAGAACGAAACGCAGATTGCGGATGCCGCAGCGGAGACCGCTTTGCGTTTCTTGTACACGCTCCGCGACGCCGCTCGGGAAACCAACCCTGAGTTTCGTGTATGCACTCGGCTCGAATCATTCTACGGTGAGCACCATCAGATCTGGACAGGCCTGCGCGACGGTTTGGACGCCGAGGCTACTTCACTCGTCTCCCGTGGGTGGGAGATGCCGTACACACACGCGGCGTATCCCGACTCGAAGGCGTTTGTGAGCGGAACGATCCATCAACAAGAGTACGACGAGAGAGAGACCGAGCTGGCGGTCGAGTTGGAGAACCGCTCTTCCCGAGCGCACTTCTATTTTGCCGCTGGGCCGAACACGTTGTTTGCGCCACTGATTGGAATTCCCTATCCCAGCCTGACTCACCGGCGACTGAAATTGTTGCACGACAACGGCGTCAAACATCTCGCTCATGTCGGTGGTACGAATCCACCCGAGCTGGTCCCATACAACGTCAACCACGAAGTTTTGCGCGTATTTCAGTTCGAGCCGAATCACGAGCTGAGCAGCACGGTGGAGAGAATTGCCCGTCGGTGGGTTGGGGGCTTGTTCGCAAAAGACCTCGTGAACGCCTGGGCGGAATGCGAGAAGGCTATTCTCGCCTTCCCCCACGTGACGCCGCTCTACTCTACATACGGGTTTGTCTGGTACCGCTTGTGGGTGAGGCCATTGGTTCCAGACATCGAGGCGATCCCCGATCAGGAACGAGCGTACTATCAGGACTTCATGTGTACGACTCCGCATAATCCGAACAACGTCGACCTGAGTCGGGACGTTCTTTTCCAACTGACGACGGTAGAAGACTGTCGAAAGGCAATAACGCGGATCGACGAGAATGTTTGGGAGCCCTTGGCAGCTGCGATCGCGATACTCGAGCGGGTGCGGAACGCTGCCGGAGGTACGCTCGGCGAAACCAACGCCATCGAGGACACCGTAGTCAGGTTAAACGCTTTGCGGTGCTGGTTCGAGACACAGCGGAACGTCGCGGCATGGGTGGCGGGTGTGTGCGGATTCATGGAAACAACCGACGAGTCAAAACGGGCGAAATGCAAGATGCTCGTTGAAGAATTGATCGAAAGGGAGCTTGACAACACGGATCGTTTGATCGGACTGCTCGACTCAGACACGGAGTTGCTGGCCACCACCGATCTCACCGAGTCACCGCTCATGTACGGCAGCAACCTGAAGGCACTGCTCAAGCGGCGAAAGCATTTGATGCGGGCCCATCGCCGCGATGAACCGTACATCGATCCGGAGTACATGGAGAGAAAAGCTGCGGAGCGGCGCGTATGATCTGACTACTGTGTCATGCCGCGCAAGCCGCCTATTACCCCTCTCCCTCACCCTCTCCTCCTCCCGGCAACAACAAATAAAGCCCCCCCGTACCAACCACCGCCGCAACCGCCGACGCCCCGAGAATTCCAACCTTAGCTGCCGCAAGCATTTCGCCTTCGAGGGCCAAACCAGCGATGAAGAGCGCCATCGTAAATCCGATGCCGGCGAGCATACCTCCGGCTGCAATAGCTCCCCACGTTACTCCCTGCGGCAACTGAGCAACCCCGATGCGCACTGCTACGAAACTCAACAGCAGTACACCGATGGGTTTTCCGAAAAAGAGACCGGCGGCCGCCGCCTGTGCTACCGGGCTCGTCAGTCCTTCGATACCGATTGGCACACCCGCGTTGGCCAGGGCGAAGATCGGCATGATCAGGAACCCCACCCAGGGGTGTAGAGAAGTGATGAGATATTCTACGGGTGAGACAGTCTCTCGAGCCAACGTCCTGAAGCGTGCAACTTGACTCGCCCGTTCGGTTTCCTGCGGCCACTCATCACCCTGAGCGATCTCGCTCGCTCTCTCTAGAACCTTCTTGAAGGCGTGGGCTCCGACATATTCATTCGCCGGCGTCATCAGGCCGAGAATCACGCCCGCGATTGTCGCATGAATTCCCGATTCGTGAAAGGCAAACCATACGAGTCCACCCGCTCCCACATAGACCAAGATGCTCCGCACGCCGAGTCGGGCGAGAGCGTACACCGCTCCAATACCACAGAACCCGAGTAGCAGGGCGAACCAGTTCAAATCGCCACTGTAGCCGATGGCGATAACGAGGATAGCTCCTATGTCGTCCGCAATGGCCAGAGACAGCAGCATTACCCGCAGGCCGGCAGGCACGCGAGAACCCAAGATCGCCATGCAACCGACCACAAACGCAATGTCGGTGGCCATCGGAATGCCCCACCCGCGCATGCCAGGCTCGCCCGCCTGGAGTGAAAGGTAGATCGCTGCAGGTACGAGCATTCCCCCGATTGCCGCGAATATCGGTAGGGCCGCGCTCCGTGGATCTCGAAGTTCGCCCATAACCAATTCGCGTTTCACCTCGAGCCCGATAACGAAGAAGAAGATGCCCATCAACCCATCGTTGATCCAATGCTTCAGGCTGTGTGACAGCTCAACGGCCCCGAACGTGATTGCGAACTCAGAATCCCAGAACTCGAGGAATGAACTGCTCCAAGGGGAGTTGGCCAGGAATAGCGCAACAGCGGTTGCAGCCAGCAGCACAATGCCGCTGGCAGCTTGAACGTGCATGAACCGCTGGATCGGGCCGGTGAGTCGGCGTATGGGTCTGGTTGGAAGTCCTAAAAAGGGAGTGTCAAGCTCTTGCACCAAGAGATCCTCACATCCTTCGGAGCATTACGTACATGGTTATCGCATCGAGCGCACCACCGTAGCGGGCGTCCTGCTTGATGACAGCGATCATTTCCGAATTGTCGGTCAACAAAAGAACGCGACCTCCCGAACGGAGAGTGCGTGTCTTGCCCTTCTCGATCGCATCGGCCAAACGCTGTTCGAAGTCATCGCCTTGGGGAATCCGCACGTCGAACCGGGATATCACGATATGATCGCTCAATATGCGCTCGACCCGGGTGCGTTCCATATCCCGTACGTCTATCACCTCCACCTCTCCAGTGTCGATTTGGGGAGGGTAGTGGCCCTGCGTCAGCGGCACAATGCCTGTGCAGGCGTTCGCGACGAGAACCACAAAGAGGATTCCGGAGATCGTGGTAATAGCGCGGAGCATAGCGACCCTCGTGTAGCGAGATAGACGAAACTAGGTATCAGACCTGTGGGGCGCCAGGGTACTACCGAACGAAAACGGGGACGCACATGCTACGCCCCCGCAACTTTCTACTACGAACTTGGATGCTTGCGCAAACGCTTCCAAATCAACCGAGTGCTGTGAGAGCAGCCTCGTAGTTGGGCTCCTCGACAATCTCAGGCACCTGCTCCGTGTATGCCACTTTGCCATCCTCATCAACTACGACCACTGCGCGCGATAGCAGACCTGCAAGTGGGCCGTCAGCAATGCGGACGCCATATGCGTCGCCGAAACCCCGGTCGCGAAGTTCGGAGGCCGGGACGACGTTCTCGAGACCCTCGGTGGTGCAGAAGCGACCGTGGGCAAACGGCAAGTCGAGCGAGGCGCACACTACCGTGGTGTTGTCTCTGCTTTGGGCTTCACTGTTGAAACGTCTCACCGACGCCGCACAAACTTCGGTGTCGAGGCTCGGGAATATGTTTAAAACGACCTTCTTGCCCCGCATGTCGCTCAGCTTGACGTCCGATAGATCTTTGCCAGTGAGGACGAAGTCAGGTGCTTCAGAACCAACCGCCGGCAGCTCACCGACCGTATGAATCGGGTTCCCTTTCAGAGTGATATCCGCCATTTGATGCCACCTTCTTTTTTTAGACAAGTAGTGTATTCAAGTATTTGATTGACTAAAAAGGAAATGGGAGGTCCCATTTCCTGCAAGTCCCGGATTTTCAGGGTGGTGTTCTGCCGCGGAGGGACGCGGAAGAACGCGGATAGTGTTTTAGGTTGGGTGGGGCACTTGGGCTCCAGTTGTTTTCCGCGCAACTCCGCGTACTTCCGCGGCTAATATCCCGACCACGCAGAATCCGTGAGATGAATCATATCTAGTGCTATACTTGGATTGCACACTCTATGTCGCTCACTGGAGGATCCTTGCATCTAAAGAGTTGTATTAGACGTCTCTGCGCGGTTGTACTAGGCATTTCGGTCGTTGTTGCGTTCTCGGGTTGCAACTTGTTTGGAGGCGGTCGAACCGAATGGAATGCCGGCGGAATGCAGCTGGCCATCGACCCGCACGGTCGCATTGTCCGCTTGGTCGATTCAAACTTTGGGCGCGACTACCTAGCCGAGGCTGTCGAGTCGCATTTGCTCTCGCTGCAGATCGATGGGGTGCTTCATCCCCCCAGCAGCTTTGTTTGGGACGAAGCCGCCGGGATCGCAACGCTTGAATATCCCGATGGCACGACCGCTAGTGTGCGAGCCACGTCAAAGCAAGCCCACCTGGTTCTCGAGTTGTTTTCAGTGACCCCCTCAGAACGGATAGAGCTCGCCGTGTGGGGACCGTACGCAACCACGGTCTCAGATACCATCGGTGAGACTGTCGGTGTGGTGCGGAACGCGGAGTTCGCGATCGGCATTCAAGCCTTGAACCAAAAGACGCTTGGCGGATTGCCGTGGAGAGACAACGACTTCCCTCCGCAGATCGACATCTTCGAGTCGGGTGACTTCAGCGACTTGAGTGCGGAGGGTAAACGGTACGTCCTCTATCGGGTCGAGGCGGCAAAACCCGAGGATTTCGGAAGCACGCTCCAAGCGTATAGCCGAAACCGCGCAAACGATCGCGTGATCGAAAACTGGAACCACGAGTTCTACACCGCGCCTGCGTATGACGACGGTGGAGTAGTCGGATCGAAGATCGCGTTGTTCGGTTCTCCGACCGACCTGGCTCTCGAGACGATCGGCAAGATCGAAATCGTAGAAGGATTACCGCATCCCACGATTGACGGTGATTGGGGGAAGAAGGCTCGATCGGCTGCCGCGGCGTATCTGATTCTCAACTTCGGTGAAGAGGACATTGACGAGGCCATCGCATGGACAAAACGCGCCGGCCTTCGATACCTGTACCATCCGGAGCCGTTCGAGACCTGGGGACACTTCGAGTTGAGCGATCGGTTCCCAAACGGCCGCGCTGGGTTGCGTAGCTGTGTTGAGCGTGCCGCGGCGCAGGATGTTTTTGTAGGCGTGCACACGCTGTCCAACTTCATCACCACCAACGATCGCTATGTCACGCCCATTCCCGATCCCCGTCTGGCGAGGGTGGGTGGGGCAACTCTTTCTGAGGATGTCGACGCACGAGCAACTGATATTCAAATTGCGTCTCCAGACTTCTTCGCCCAGTACGACAACAACACACTTCGTACAGTGGTGATTGGAGATGAGTTGATCCAATACCGCGCGGTCTCTGAGCAGGCACCCTGGCGCCTCCTCGACTGCGAGCGTGGAGCGTTCGGCACACGGGCGGTGTCACACGATTCCGGGGAATCGGTCGGCAAACTCGCCGACCACGGGTATCGCACGTTTTTGACCAATGCCGATTTAGGCGTCGAGATGGCCACCAACATCGCCGAGCTCTTCAACGAAACGGGTCTGCGACAGATCTCGTTCGATGGAGTGGAGGGCAATCAGTCGACAGGTATGGGCAATTACGGTGAGATCCTGTTCACAACCAGTTGGCACGATAACCTCTCCGATGAAATCCGTAGCCACTACATCGCCGATGCCAGTCGCCCCACACACTTCTTCTGGCACATCTACACGCGCATGAACTGGGGCGAACCCTGGTACGCGGGCTTCCGAGAGAGTCAGACGGAATACCGCCTCAAGAATCAACCGTACTTCAGGCGCAATTACATGCCTGGTATGCTGGGGTGGTTTCGGATGACGGAGCAGATCAGCATTGAAGATGTGGAGTGGATGCTCGCGCGGTCTGCGGCATTCGACGCCGGATACGCTTTCGTGACTTCGTACGAAGCACTGGAAAGCAATGGGTTCACCGATCGGATTCTCGATGCGATAGCACTCTGGGAACGAGCGCGCATGGCCGATGCCTTCAGCGACGATCAGAAGGCCCGTATGGAGAGTGTGAACAACGAGTTCTCACTCGCTGCAGCCGGAGGTGACGAGTGGGATCTCACTCAAGTGTACCCGCAGGTGTTCCGCCACGAGCGCGGAGTGCGCCAGCCGGGCGAGCCGACTTCGTCTACCTTCGAGTTTCAGAATCAAAGTGACGAACAAACGCTTCATTGGCTGCTCACCGCTGAGGACGGCACTGTATCTAACATCGTAGTGGCAATCGATAACCGGGGCTCCGTGAATCTCCAGGTGCGGCTCGAGCTGGGTTGGTCGCTGCGATACGAGGGTGGCACCGCCGCAACGGTCCACAACGCCAACAACCGGTTGATGAGTGAGGTCCGGTTAGATCCCGAGCAGTTCAGAGTCGCCCCTGGGCGCCACACGGTCTCTTTCAACGCGTCGTTGTATCCGGATCTCGAGGCGAAAGCCAGGCTCGAACTCCGCCCCCGCGGCACACCCGAACGAGTCACAGCCGACGCCAGCGGCAACGGACAAACAGAGGAGCAATGATGGACGTTATTCAGGAGTATTGGCAGCTCGCACTCGACTTTCTGCAGCCGTACCCATACCTGCAGGCGCTCTTGATCGTCGTTCTCTTTCTCGTGCTGGCGGTGTTGGTTGATCGAGTGATCTCGGGGGTAGTCAGCCGCGTGGTGTCGCGAACCGAGACCCAAATAGACGACCGCCTCGTGGCGATTTTGCATCGACCCATCTTCACGACCGTGGCCTTGATGGGGCTCATCCTGGCCACCTTGCAGCTCGACATGAACTACCTGGTTCTGCTGGGGACCATCGGCATCATCAAAACCTTGCTCGTGTTGATCTGGCTCATTTTTGGCTTGCGTCTTTCGAGCATGATGCTCGGTGCCATGAAGCGCCAGGAGGATCGGTTCCAGTTCGTGCAGCAAACCACGGAACCCCTGCTCAAGAATGCTGCGGCGGTGCTGCTCTTCGTCGCGGCCGCCTACACGATTCTGATTGCGTGGGACGTGAACGTCACTGGCTTGGTGGCTTCTGCGGGAATCCTCGGTTTGGCTCTGAGTTTCGCCGCGCAAGACACTCTCGCAAATCTTTTTGCCGGTGTGGCGATCCTTGCCGACCGTCCCTACCAGATTGGCGACTACGTCATACTCGACAGCGGTGAACGCGGACAGGTAACCCACATCGGGTTACGCAGCACTCGTCTTCTCACCCGCGACGATGTCGAGATTTCGATCCCGAACAGCGTGATGGGCAACGCCAAGATCGTGAACGAAGCAGGCGGCCCACCCTCGCGCTACAGGATTCGGGCAAGTGTCGGTGTCGCGTACGGGTCGGATATAGACAAGGTCATGGACGTACTGGTTGGGGTTGCGACCGAACATCCCAAGATCCACTCCGATCCGGAGCCGCGAGCCCGCTTCCGCACCTTCGGAGAGTCGAGCCTCGATTTTGACTTACTGTGCTGGATCGAGCGGCCGGCCGACCGTGGGCTCGTAGTGCATGAACTCAATTGTGCCATCTACAAGGGGTTCGAAGCTGAGGGAATTGCGATACCATTCCCGCAGCGGGATCTGTACATCAAGGAGATGCCGGCGAGATAGGAATCTGGCGCCGGTACATTACCACGCGCGCTCGTTCCAAAGTGATCAACCCACCGCCGATCATTCCGCCGACTGCAAGGTAGAGAATCAGCTTCATGGAGACTCGACGCTCTTCAAGAACTCGTCCTTCATCTCCTTGACCTGTCCTGCCATGAGCACCATGCCAATCACGTTGGGCACGACGATCGTGGCCAGGAAGATATCGAGGAATTGATACAGGAACTCGAGCTCGATCATGGCTCCGGCAGGAATGGCCAGGAGGTACACGCCCCTCATGACTTTTGAGAATCTCAGACCGAATAGAAACTCGGCCTGTTTTTCACCATAGAAGATGACGACGATGATCGTCGATATCACAAAGAGCATCAGACAGATAGTGACTATGCCGCCGCCAATCCCTTCGCCCAGCAACTGTTGAAATGCGAGCGACGGCATCGACCCGGCTTCACCTGCCGGCACCATCGTCCACACTCCGGTCACCAGGATGACGAGAGCGGTGGTAGTGCAGATGATCATCGTGTCCATCATCATGCTGAAAATGCCCCACATCGCCTGGCGCGCCGGATGATCGGTCACGGCGGCCGCATGGGCAATTGCAGCTGTGCCCATTCCCGCTTCGTTGGAATAGCAACCTCTCGAAACCCCCCACCTGAGCGTTGCGGCGATACCGGCTCCGGCGAATCCCCCCATTGCGGCAGTGGGTGAAAAGGCATGCTGGAAAATCATCAAGAACACACCAGGAACTTTATCGGCGTTGATGAGGATTATCACTAGAGCTGTCCCGACATACGTAATTGCCATGAACGGGACCAATCGGCTGGTCACCTGCGCAATTCTCGTGATGCCCCCGACTACAACGAGCCCTACGAGAGTCATCAACACTAGAGCTGTGACGAGGTTCGGTATACCGATACTGGCTGCGGTCTGTACCACATTCACGGTCTGCGTGGAGATACTGGGCGCAAGCTCGATCATCAGGAAGAAGGCGTAAATCGCACCGAGGAACGGCAGGCCCATGCCTTTGTTGAGGTAATACATCGGGCCGCCAACATAGGTGCCTTCCTTGTTCTTCTCCCTGTATTTAAGCCCAAGCGCTATCTCCGAATACTTAGTGGCGAACCCGATGAGAGCTGTCACCCACATCCAGAACACAGCTCCAGGTCCACCGAACGCAATGGCAACGGGTACGCCAACGATGTTTGATCCGCCGATCGTTGAAGCCAGTGCCGAGCATGCTGCCTGGAATGGTGTGATCGTTCCTTCGCCGGTAGGATTCTTCAGGATCTTTCCGAACGTCTCCCGCATGATGAACGGGAAGTACCGAATCGGGAAAAAGTCGATTCGTATGGTGAGCCAGATGCCTCCGCCCACCAGGAGGATCATCATTGGGGGACCCCAGATCCACGCCGATATCGCAGCCACGTAATTCATGGACGGTATTTAGTGACATGGTCATCAGAGAACCAGTCCCGATCGTTACTCCGGATGGTGCGTTTCAATTCGGACACAAAGGGAACATCGTAATCGTAGAGCAGTAGCATGTGGCAGCGCTGTTCGCATATGCTTGACGGTGATAAACCCAGAAGACACAGAAGCGAATTGCGATTTCTGGAATGGACTGGCGTGGTCCGCTATCGAATATTCTCATATGAGGAATGGAGGCAGCAATGGATCGACGTGAGTTTTTGAGGCGAGGGGCAGCGCTGGGGTTATCTGCTCCACTCACAGCGCCGGCATTGGACCAGTCACTGAGCGGTGCCGCAGCTCGAGCCGCTGAAACACAGAATGTTGATATTGCCGCGGTAACCGGTTCGGATTACTACGCCAACACCGTCAGGGCGGTGGAGTTGTTGGGAGGTATGGGCAACTTCGCCCCAAGCGGTGCGTCTGTTGGCCTTCTCGTCAACTCTCCGTGGCAGAATCCGGGTACGTATACGAACCCCGACGTTGCTCTGGCGGTTCTCCGTATGTGCCTCGATGCGGGCGCCAGCGACATCCACACGGTCGAAGGTGCATCAGCGGAATATTGGAACAGGAGTCCGCTGGCCGGGCGGTTCGCGAGCGAGATCGCTGCGATCAAGCCCTCGGGCGAGAAGGACGTCGTGGTTGAGATTCCCAACGGTGTTTTTCTCAAAGAAGCGACTGTCTCGCACGCCTATTTGGAATGCGACGTCCTGATCGATATCCCGGTCGCAAAGGATCATGACGGCACGCGTTATACTGGAACGCTCAAGAACGTCATGGGAGCATGCATTCACAACCCGACCTGTCGTTTCATGCATTATGGCGGGGGCGCCGAAGAGTTCTATGGAGATCCCGGTTTCCTGTCGCAGTGTATTGCGGACCTGTGTCTGGTGCGTCAGGCTGACCTCTCGGTTGTTGATGCTACTGAGTTCGTCACCACCAATGGACCGGCGGGCCCAGGCGATATGAGTAGACCGCAGAAGGTTGTGGCTGGAACGGACATGGTTGCGGTTGATGCGTATTGCGCCGAGGTACGTGGACTCAGGAGTGGTGACGTGGATATGATACGTATGGCTCAGGACCACGGAATCGGATCGATGGATTTTACCGCTATGCGTGTGGAGGAAGAAGACCTAGGTGACTAAACCTTTTTACGCGTTTGTAGTTCTACTTTCGATCTGTTTGTTCAACGCTCCCTTGCATGCACAGCAGGGGAGCGTCTTGACCTACCTGCCAGATGTATCTCAACTCGACGGGTGGGAGCCGTTGGGTGATCCTCAAACGGCCGAAGGCAACGATCTGTTTCTGTTGATCAACGGTGGCGCGGAGATCTACAACGAATACGGTTTTTCGAGAGCGGTGATGCATTCGTACGACAAGGGTGAGAAGTCGGTGAACCTGGAAGTTTACGAGATGGAAGACGTGGCAAGTGCATACGGGGCGTATTCGTTCAAGACCAGCAGAGATGGGGAATCCGTACCGATAGGAACTGAGGGCAATTTCGAAGATTACTATCTGAATTTCTGGAAGGGCAACACTGTGGTGACGTTGGTTGGGTTCGATACCGATCCGGAAACCCGCGATGCCATTCTCGCTCTGGCCAAGATGGTCGACGCAAACATACCGGACCACAGCCCGCGGCCTGCAATTGTGGATATGATGCCGGAGTCGTCCCCCACCGGAGTATCGGTGCACCCGACCTATATCGAGGGGAACCTCGGCCTCATCAATAGATATCGTTTTGGAACCGCAGATGTGTTCGGCTTCACGAACGCGGTCGTTGGTGACTACAGGGAGTACCTGCTGTTCGCATTTCCGTACGGCGATTCTGGGGAGGCGCAGAGCCGCCTGGTCAATGCGTCGCAGCTGTTGCGATCGAGCGATTCCTATTCTGATGTAGGGTCTGCCGCGCACGAATTCACCGGAGTCGATCGCGACGGCAGGCGCGTAACCGTCCGCGTAGCAGGTGAGTTCTTGATTGCCTACGTCGGCGAAGACAGTGAATACGCTTCTAGTGTTCTGAAGAGCCTGTCCGAGAGGGCGGAGCAGTACTCATGGCGTTAGCACCCGGAAGCTGTATCTCTTGCCTCTTTTTCCCTTCCTGGCCCCAATGTACGGGCTAGGCGGGAATCTCGATGATCCCGAATCCAGGGTCGGTCTCGATCAGGTCTGACGTTTCGTCTTTGGGTTGCTTCGGTTCGAGTAGCCGGCCACATGCTGCTTCGAAATCGACTCTGGCCAACTCGTCTGGGGTGAACACAAACCCTCGAGTGTTTGCTACTGCTGCCATCTCGTCGCGGAGTTGTGCGTCAATTGCTATCCTGCGCATGAATGCAGCAACATCGCCTGTGGACATCGTTTCCTCCTCGCTTCGATAGTCGGCTCCTATCTATGTTGATCGCGGACGTCCCGGCTGGAGTCCGTCGGTTGTTACCCGTTTTGAACGGCGATAACACACGACGCCACATGAGTCAGGCCCACCGCCGCTATGTATGATTAGCATCGGCTCCGGAGAGCCGGAATACTCAGAAGATCTTGGAGGACGGTGATGACAGGCGTACACACCGTCAAGGAAAAACTATCCGTTGCATCAATTTGGGGGCAGTGGCGCTACTCCGACAAAGAGTCGGTTTGCGTCCTACAGGGCACTCAGGTCGCGTCGAATCTGCGGAAACGTGTTACAAGACGCGGGATCGCGTCTGCTCGGCTGGTGTATTAGCGAACATTCAACCCCAGCTTTTCCCAAATTGAGTGTGGGTGAACAAATGTTCAGTTTGAGCTCAGAGAAATCCTTGATCGTTGTGCTGGGTTTACTTCTGACATTCACTCCCATCGGTGCTAATGCGCAGTATTCCGGATTCGGGTTTGCGCCATTCGTTGGAGTAGACGCGGAACTGGGTTCTGACGGCAAGGGCCTGAGCCTGGGCGTCGATGTCGAGATCAGGGCGAGCCCACATGTATCATTGGCCGCCCGCGGAACATGGTATGCGGAAATAGTGCAGGGGTGCACGCTGCAGCTTCCTTCCCCTTGTCGGTACTCAGGTTGGGGTGCGCATATGGGGCCGCGGATCCGAGGAAACGTGATAGGTAAAGGAACGCTGAGCCAATATCTGTATCTCGGTGTAGGCCCTACGACCACCCACTTGGTTCGAGAAGATGTCCTGGTTTCGGTTCTGGCAGCTGTTGGCATGGAGATGAAGATGTGGTCGAGCAGCTTCTGGGTGTTTGAGATTGGCTACCAGACCGCGGTGCCGATGCTGGATAGTCACTTTGATCTCTTTCAAGGGAAGGTCGGAGTTCGGTTCGTCACTGGGTGGACTCGCCCGCCGGGCTGACGAAGGTCTTGCCCTACAACTGGTCTCTGCCACTACTTCAGTGCAGATATCTCCCAACAGAAGGTCACAGTAAGGCAGTCGATTTCGTCCGTAGGATGATCCTCAAGGGTCCCGAGGCATGATGAGCGAGCACTCCCTTCGAGACGTCGGTACACGCGCACTGCTCTACCACCGTATGTTTCATCTCACTCCGGAGACGGATCCGCGTTGGGGTGAGATGAACCCAGCACAATTGCTCGCTCACCTCGCCGATGCGATGCGCCTGGCATTCAAAGAAGGCGAAGTCATCACTGCCGATGAGGATGCGCAGTTCGCGAAGCAGCGGCGAGAATGGATACATGAGTGGCCATGGCCGGAGGGTAAGGCCAAGGCACCGCCCGAGGGTTTTCTCACAGCCCCGACCGATTGGGAATCGGACAGAGCATCTCTGCATGAGCTCATCGAACGTTTTGCGCAAACATCGGAAACTGATTTGGCGGGCAGCCACCCTCTCTTCGGAACGATGACACCTGAAGACTGGGACGTGCTGATGTACAAGCACCTCCATCACCATCTGCGGCAGTTCGGAGTCTGATATGGAAAGGGAATAGGCGGCCATGCAACGTGACTACATTCTTCGCCTGATCGAGCAGGCCGGTACGATTCTGAGGCATCTGCTGCAGCGCATTCAAGCTGAGCCGGTATCCCTCGAGGAACGCACCGATGAGTTGAAGAGAGCCGCAAACCTCGGTGGGCTCGATCTAGATATGTTGCGTTTGTCTGACGTGGACGGCCTATGGCATCAGGTCGCACTCACAGGCGAAGCAGACCCAGCGCGCACCTGGCTGGCGGCCGAGACACTCTATGCGGATGCGAAAGCGTCCGAGATAGACGATGACAAAGACGGTGCGATGCAGTCATATGTGAAGGCGGCGAGCCTGTTTCGACTCATGGAACCGACGTGGGTGCTGCCAACGGGGTTCCCGGAGGCGACGGAGCGGATCAAGGAGATCGAGGGGAAGCTCGAGAAGCTTTTTGGTGGTTTAGCCGCGGAATAACGCGGAGGTACGCGGACAACAGCGGGACTTGATTACCCCACCCATCCCAAAATGAACTGGCGGGCGAGTGTCTACCCGCCACAACAACCAAACCACCTATTCCGCGTTCGTCCGCGTCCCTCCGCGGCCAACAACCCCTTTTAAGCCCCGCCAAGCTAACGTGATCAGCAGCAGCGCAAGCAGCACAATCCACGGCAGGAACTTCACCCATCCCTGCTCGAACGACGACAGCATTTCGCGGAACAGGTCGAAGAGCCACACCAGTGAGACTACTGACAGTAGATGCCCAGCAAAGACTGAGGTGAACACTACCCAGGTGCGCATACCGAGCAGGTAGCCCACCACACCGCCAACCAGCGCACCCGTGCTCCAGAAGGGGAAGAAGACGAACGTCCAAAGCCCAACCACGCCCCACGGTTCAACCACTTTTCGGTTCTTCTCTGCCGTGCGACGTACCCGTTCGACTGTACCTCGAAGTAGACGGTGACCGGAAACACCCTCGTACGCTGCCACCACCCAAGGGTAAAGCACCAGCAAGAGAATGATGTCTTCCAGGCCGTTTTGCAGCAGCAGGTAGAACGACCCAAACCCGCTCGCGATTCCGTCTGCGATGCTGACGGCGCGGCCGAGGAAGAGAAGTTCGAGTACCAGGCGCCAACCTTGCGCGTACGGTTCAGGGTCAACTATTCCCCAGACGACGAGAACGGCAGCCCACCCCAAGAATATGCCCCAACCGAAACGATGTATGCGCCGCAACTCGGGACGCATCGTCAGAGGGGCGGTGAGCAGCTCCTCGTCGCTCAGATAGAAATCGTCAGCCTTTGGTTCTTCGTTCACGTTCTCTTAGGGTCACCTGGTTAGTCTGTACATCAGAATCGCTGCGCGCGCGGTAGCGATCGGCAGCGACGACAGGTACAACCGATCGTCTTCCGAATGCGCTCCCCAACCGTGCGGTCCCAATCCCGACAGTGCCTCCATTCCATCGGCTACGAACGAGATGTCTGCCGCACCCCGCTGACTTGGATCGAGCGGTTCGATCGGCCCGTAACCGAGTGCCCTGCTTATTTCATCATAGATGACCATCAGTGAATCGTTCGCCGGCTTCGGCGACATCGCCGGGTAGCCGTCGTTGAAGGTGATCTCAGCGGTTGTTTGCGGCAGATTCTGGGCGACAATCTGACGCATCCTCTCGCGAGCCTGTTCCTTCTGCTCTTCCGAAATGAAACGTAGGCCGCCGTGTACGGTCACAGAATTGGGTATGACGTTGGTCTTCCCGTATGCGTCGCCGGAGGCCGTGGTCCTATCGTAGGCGACCTCAGTGCCGCCAAGAACGATCCCGGCATTGAAGGAGAGGTACTCGGGGCCGCGCACTTCCTCGTGAAACGCATTCAAGATGCGTGCTGCCTCGAAGACCGCACCGCTGCCGTACGTATCGCTGAAGATCCGTCCCGAGTGTCCGGTCCTACCCGTGGTCGTCAGCATCCAATTGCTGCTGCCTTTTCGCGCAACCGTCACATTGTTGATCCCCACACAGCCTTCGAAACCCAAAGCCACATCGCTTTGCTCAGCTGCGGCGATCAAGTCGCCGCGCACGATCGAGATTTCGCCGCCGGGGCGCTCCTCGTCGCCGATGAGTGCGACCGTGACGGTGATGTCGTCCAAGAATCCCGCCTGTTGGAGCGCCTTCAGTGCGTAGACGATCACTACGTCGCCGCCCTTCATGTCCGATGCGCCGGGGCCGAAGAGTGTGTCTCCGCGAATTTCGGCTGTCTGAAACGGGCTATCCTTTTCGAAGACGGTGTCGAGATGACCGATCATCAGAAGCTTTTTGCCGCGAGTCCCCGCGTGGGTCGCAAACAGGTGGCCGCCGCGTTCGATCTCCGGAGGGAAGCCGATCCACTCGGTCGTCATGCCGATTTCGTCGAGCGCTGCCGAGAACACTGCACCTACCTCGCGCACGCCATCAGAGTTCAGTGTGCCGCTATTGATGTTCACCGTTCGTTCGAGCAAATCGACGGCGTCGTCGTTGTTGGCAAGGACGATTTCGTGGATCTCGCGTTCGATGTCGGAGAGGGTCGGCACGACATCGGATTGAGCCTGCTCCTGCGCGGGCTCAGAACAGGCCGTAGTCAGGAATATGCCGACCAATGTCATCAGTGCGACGGAAACGAATCTCCGCATGGCTGCCATCTCGGGGCTCCGTGTTTGGTGATATGAGAAGGTAGTTGGTGGGGTGGAGGAGAGGGAGAGGAGGGAGGGGAGGGAGGGGCTCTAGCGGACCCAGGGACCTTGCCACATTTTAGCCGAGCATGGGGGAAACCACGATTTCAGATTTGAGATTTGAGATTTGTGATTTGAGATTTTGTGGTGCGAGGGAAATCACACATCACACATCACACATCGCAAATCACAAATCCAACGCTATATGAGCGACATCTCCGACCGACTGGCATCTGCGTTGGCCGATCGCTACACCATCGAGCGCGAACTCGGTGCTGGCGGCATGGCGACGGTATACCTCGCCCACGATATCAAGCACGACCGCAAGGTGGCGGTGAAGGTGCTGAGGCCGGAACTGGGTGCAGTTCTCGGCACTGAACGCTTTCTCAACGAGATCAAAGTCACCGCCAATCTGAGTCATCCCCATATCCTGCCACTGCTGGATTCAGGGATTGCCGAGGAGCCACCGTCCGCCCGTCCGCCTGACCGCCCGTCCGCCTTCCTCTATTACGTCATGCCTTTTGTTGAGGGAGAGTCTCTCAGAGACAAGCTCAGTCGCGAGAAGCAACTTTCGATAGAAGAGTCAATCGAAATCGCGAAGTCTGTAGCCAGCGCTCTCGACTACGCTCATCGTCAGAACGTCATTCACCGAGACATAAAGCCTGAGAATATTCTGCTCCACGACGGTCAGCCGGTTGTTGCTGACTTTGGGATTTCGCTTGCGGTGTCTGCGGCGGGCGGAACGCGTCTTACAGAAACCGGTCTCTCACTCGGCACGCCCCAGTACATGAGCCCCGAGCAGGCAACAGGCGACCGCGAAGTCGATGGCAGGAGTGACATCTATTCCCTCGCGTGTGTGCTGTACGAGATGCTGAGTGGCGAACCTCCGCACACTGGGCCGACTGTACAGGCGGTGATTGCCAAGGTCGTCACCGATCGTCCGCGGCCCATTGGTGAGCTTCGAGATACAGTGCCAAATCAGGTTGCAGCTAGTTTGCACCAAGCGTTGGCGAAGCTGCCGGCTGATCGGTTTGCCGACGCGGCGGAGTTTAGCAGGGCACTCGCAACGCCGAGCGCTGTGTCGTTTGACACCGTTCCATACGAGGCAGGAGGGGCTGGGCGGCTGAGCGTGGGCGAGGTCATGCGCAAGCCTGCCGTTTGGGGAGTCCTAGCACTGGTATTGATCGTAGGTATTGGGCTTGGGTGGTGGCTCACTCCTTCGACCGAACCTTTTTCCTCGCCAGTGAGGTTTTTGATCGAAGCGCGACCGTGGGTTGAGTTATTTGCATCAGGGCCGAAGGTTGCGGTGTCACCTGACGGGCGAGACATCGTTTACGTGGGCGATGACAGACCGCTCGCCGCGTCCAATTCAGTCGCGAATCGCATGCTTTACCGGCGATCGTTGGATGCGCTGGAGGTTGTGCCGCTACAGGACACTGAAGGCGCGAGCCTACCCTGTTTTTCTCCAGACGGCCGTTGGATTGCGTTCCTTGTCGGAGACGCTTTGATGAGGGTGGCCGTTACAGGAGGTCCATCGGAAAAGATCACTGACGTTGCCGGTCGGGCCATCCGTGGAATCAGCTGGGGTGAAGGCGATGTGATCGTTTATGCCCGCGATGGCGTGTCTGGTCTGGTTCGCATGGATGCTGACGGCCAATCGGTTGATACGATTTTTGCATTCGGTTCGGAGAATGTAAACGCAGCCTTCAGGTGGCCCGAAATTATCCCAGGAGGACAAGCGGCACTCGTGTCCAAGTGGGCAGTTGGTCCGGACAGCGCGGTAGTTGGTGTGCTCGACTTCGAAATGGGTGTCTTCACGCCTTTAATAATCGGAGTCCGCGCACTGTCGCTGGGAAGCGGAAACCTTGCGATCGCGAGGCAAGATGGATCTCTGCTTGTTGCGTCGTATGACCATGGAACCCTCAGTTTGGGACAATCGGTACCGGTAGTCGACGGAGTGCGGTCGTACTTTGGAGGAGCTGCACAATTTGCCATCAGTAGAGGTGGCACGCTCGTATACCAGTCAATTCAAACTTGGCACAAGTCACTGGTCCTGGTTGATCGCAGTGGTACGTACGAGCAGTGGCCCATCAGCAGGAACTTCTGGTGGGCTAATTCGCCTAGGGTCTCACCGGATGGAGATCTGGTGGTTCTGACCGTTGCTGGCGTAAACGATGCTGATTTGTGGATCTACGATGTACGCGGCCAATCGATATCGGAGTTTGCCAACGAGGGCACGAATCAGTGGGCGCATTGGTCATCTGATGGAAGGGAATTAACGTTTCAATCGACACGTCGCCGCGTTGGGAACATTTACCGAGCTCCGATCGACGGCAGTAGGTCGGCTGAGCTTCTAATTCCTGATTCTCTCATCCTCTGGACTAGCGACTGGGCCCCAGATGGACAGACCTTGGCTTATGTGAGGCTCGACCCCGCCGGAAGCGGTTACGATATCCTTACTCACACCTCCGATGGTTACCCGGCTTCGCGACCGTTCATCGACAGTGAGCATGACGAACGGACACCAGCCATCTCGCCGAACGGTAGGTGGATCGCATACGTCTCGGATGAGTCAGGCATTGAAGAAGTGTACGTGCGCCCATTCCCACAGGGAGGTCGGCAGGTCCAGGTCTCCACTGGTGGAGGTGCAAAACCGGTCTGGGCGCCAGATGGTCGTGAGCTGTTCTTCGTCCGAAATGCGGACTTCGTTTCAGCTCGTGTAGTAGCCGGTGAGGAATTTCGTGTTTTGGAGCGCACCACGTTGTTTTCGGGCGACTTCGTGGCCTCTGGCTTTGACGTTATGCCGGATGGCGATCACTTCTTGATGATTTTGCCGCACGGTGAGAGACCTTCCGAGCTTGTCGTAGTCACCGACTTCCTCGCCGAGGTCGAAGAACGGCTTGCGGCGTTGGCGGGAGAGTCGTAGAGCATGTTCATCACTCGGCTCTTCATGGCGTTCACTTTCTTTGCTGCAACCGGCTCTGTCCTGACTGGACAAGGTCTCCCTTCATCTTCACCTGAAGAGGTAGGCCTCTCGAGCGAGCGGCTGAACCGTCTCGACAGTGTGATGCAGGCTTACATATCGTCGGGCAAGGTCCCGGGAGTAGTCACTGTCGTTGCACGCCGTGGCAAGGTCGCTCACGTACGAGCCCAAGGGCTGATGGATGTCGAGGCCGGCCATCCGATGACCGAAAACGCCATCTTTCGAATGGCGTCGATGACCAAACCGATCACTAGTGTTGCGGTGCTGATGTTGTATGAGGAAGGACGATTCCTGCTGGAAGATCCTGTGTCGAGGTTCATCCCGGTGTTTGGCGCCATGCAGGTCGTCGAGAATCCGGATGCACCTGTATCGGATTGGATACTCCACGCTGTCGATCGTGAGCCAACGATCCGCGATCTCCTGACACATACGGCTGGAATCTCCGCATGTGCCGGTACGACACCGCTCGATTCGATGTGTCGAGACGTACGCCGGCCTCGCAGTCAATCGCTCCGGCAGTATGTCGAACGGTTCGCAGCTGTTCCGCTCGTCTACCAACCGGGCACGGATTGGGTCTACAGTGCGTCAACAGACACACTCGGCTATCTCGTCGAAGTCGTGTCCGGCATGCCATTCGAGGAATTCCTGGAGCAGAGGATCTTTGCACCGCTGGGGATGGACGACACCGGCTTCTTTGTCGCGGGCGAAGAAGCCGATAGACTCGCTACGCTGTACCGCGTCATCGAAGACAGTGGTTTCAATGAGTCGAGTCAGGGGTGGCCATTCGATCCTCCGAGTGCTCCCTCGGGTGCTGGTGGGCTGCTCTCCACTGCCTCTGACTATGTGCGGTTCGCGCAGATGCTGTTGAACGGCGGTGAACTCGATGGTGCGAGGATTCTCGGTAAGAAGACCGTCGAGTTGGTGACAATGGATCACCTCCCGCCGGGAGTGACACTGCCCGAGATCTTCTACAACACCTATCGTCTGGGAGGCTACGGCTTCGGCCTAGGGGTGCGGGTGCGCACGGACGTTGCTCAGTCTCAGATACTCGGCTCACCTGGCGAATACGGTTGGGCGGGCGCGTTTGAGACCTACTTCCTGGTCGATCCTGAGGAAGAGCTGGTGGCTATGTTCTTGATGCAGCTCGCTCCCTCTGGCTTCTATCCTTTGAGGCGTGTGTTCAACAACCTGGTGTATCAGGCGATCGAGAATTAAGCGGTACGGGCGCCCAATTGATGTTCTGGAATGGGCACCAGATGTCCAAACTCTTGCATTTTGGAAACGACAATTCCATTTTGAGTGCAATTATGGAATTACTACCTCGGTTCTTCCAGACTCCTGAGCGCAGCTTTTTTCTTTTTGGACCGCGTGGCACCGGCAAGTCGACATGGCTCAAAGCCGTTTTTCCTGACGCCCTTTTTATCGACCTCTTGAAACCAGATGCCTTTCGCCAGCTCAAGGCGCGTCCTGAACGGCTGTCGGAATTGGTCGCAGGCTCACCTGGGCAACGGTCGGTTGTCGTTGACGAAGTTCAGCGCGTGCCGGAGTTGCTCCACGTTGTCCATGATCTCATCGAACAGCAATCCGGCAAACAGTTCATACTGACCTGCTCGAGTGCCCGCAAGCTTCGCCGAGGTGGCGTGGACCTGCTGGCCGGACGCGCAATACAGCGAACCATGCATCCGTTCATGGCAGCGGAGCTGCCGGACTTCGAACTGGATGCCGCTCTCGAGACGGGCCTGCTGCCGTTGGTGCTGGCCGCCGATGAACCTCAGGAGGTGCTATCGGCTTACGTCTCCCTGTATCTAGAGGAGGAGGTTCAGCGGGAAGGGTGGGTGCGCAACCTCGGGAATTTCGCCCGGTTTCTCGAGGCGCTGAGCTTCTCGCACGCTTCGGTGCTGAACGTAAGCAACGTCGCTCGGGACTGTCAGGTCGAACGACGTACGGTGCAAGGATTCCTCGAAGTGTTGAACGATCTCTTGCTCTGTTTCACGGTGCCGATATTCAGCAGGCGTGCACAAAGGAAAACAACGACTCACCCCAAGTTCTACTATTTCGATGCAGGAGTGTATCGCTCGATGCGACCGCGTGGTCCGTTGGACCGGGCGGAGGAAATCGACGGCTGTGCCTTCGAGGGTTTGGTGGCACAGCATCTCAAGGCCTGGATCGCGCACTCAGGTGGAGATGCTGGGCTGTATTTCTGGCGAGCACGCGCTGGGACCGAGGTCGATTTCGTCGTTTACGGCGACACTGGCTTCTGGGCGATAGAGGTCAAAAACTCTGCTGCTGTTCGTTCAAATGACCTTCGCTCCCTGAAATCGTTCAGAACAGAGTACCCGGAGTGTGAGGCCGCGCTTCTTTACCGCGGCACCGAGAGGTTGCTGATCGACGGAGTCTGGTGTCTGCCGGGAGAGGAGTTCCTTCGGCATCTTCACCCGCGAGAAGACCTGCTTGCTCGAGTGAAGTAGTAATCAACCTCTAGCGCACTCTCTACATCAGCCACATTTTAGCCGACTATGACTGATCTGTTCGAGCGTCTGAAATTGGCCCTTTCCGACCGCTACACCATAGAACGCAAACTCGGCGCGGGTGGTATGGCCACCGTGTATTTGGCGTACGACGTCAAGCACGACCGCAAGGTGGCGGTAAAGGTGCTGAGACCGGAATTGGCCGCGGTGATTGGCACTGAACGGTTTCTCAACGAGATCAAGATTACTGCCAATCTCAGCCACCCTCACATCCTGCCACTATTGGACTCAGGAACAGCCGAGGAGCCACCGTCCGCCCGTCCGCCTGACCGCCCGTCCGCCTTTCTCTACTACGTGATGCCCTACCTGGAAGGGGAGTCACTCAGAGAGCGGCTCGACCGCGAAAAGCAGCTGTCGATCGAAGATGCAATTGATACTGCCAAGGCGGTTGCAGGCGCGCTTGACTACGCTCACCGACAGAACGTCATCCACCGCGACATAAAGCCTGAGAACATTCTGCTGCACGACGGTCAGCCGGTAGTTGCTGACTTCGGAATCTCATTGGCAGTGAGTGCGGCAGGTGGTACGCGCCTAACAGAAACTGGTCTCTCACTCGGCACGCCGCAGTACATGAGTCCCGAGCAGGCGACAGGCGACCGTGAGATAGATGGGCGGAGTGACATCTATTCGCTTGCGTGTGTGCTTTACGAAATGCTGAGTGGTGAGCCTCCGCACACCGGACCGACCGTTCAGGCGGTCATTGCCAAGGTGGTGACAGATCGACCGCGGCCGATCGGAGAGCTCAGAGAAACCGTTCCGTTGCATGTCGCGACAGCCTTGCACAAGGCTCTCACGAAGTTGCCGGCGGATCGGTTTGCGGGAGCTTCTGATTTAGTCGAGGCGCTGAGCAAGCCGGGCACTTTGGATGTGTCTGTATTCGCGACGCGTCAGCTAGACGCAACCCAACATCAGTCGCTGAGCAAAATCAAAAGAGTGGCGATCGGAGGGTGGGTTACGGCGGTCGCGCTGTTGGTACTAGCTGCATGGTTCGCGTTCACCGGCGGTAGCAATGCCAACCCCGATACTCCGGCGCGCCACCTCAGCATCACTCTTCCAGACTCTGCACCGTTGGCGTTCTCGGGTCCCGCCCCTGTCGGCATCTGGCAGCGAGCGATCGCCATCTCGCGCGATAGCAGAACCGTGGCGTATGTCGCGCCGCATGGTGCCACGACGCGGTTGTTGGTTCGCCATCTGGACGACACCAGTGTAGTGGTGCTCCCAGGTACTGAAGGGGCATATCATCCGTTCTTCTCACCTGACGGAACTCGAGTCGGGTTTTTCACCGGCTTGGAGCTGTGGACGGCTCAAGTCGCGGGTGGTCAACCGGTGCTATTGGCTCAGGACCTGGTAACGCCGGTCGGTGCATCATGGGGAGACGACGACCGGATACTTGTTGCCGACCGAGAGGGCCGGGCTCCCATCTGGGTTTCTGCCGCTGGAGTTGAACGAGATACCATTGGCGATCTGGGCGTTCAATTCGAAACACCGCACCTGCTCCCGGGAGGTGAATGGGCTGTCGGCACTAACCATTTCGGTGCTCAGTTGGCGCTGCTCTCTCTGCAAGATGGTCGTGTGCTGGCGATCACCCGCGGTGGAGTCACTGAGGATTCTGCAGCTGGATCGAATGCGCTGATCGGCTTCAACCCGACCTACTCTCCCTCGGGGCACATTCTCTATATGTCCGCTGGGGATGGTGTGTTGATGGCGTTGCCGTTCGACGCCGACCGTCGAGAAGTGCTAGGTGACCCCCAACCTGTGTTGAATGGTGTGCGGAAAGAGGAGACGTACGGTTTCGGCCAGTTTGCCATGAGTGACGACGGGCTTCTCGTTTATGCTCCAGGCGGAAACGCCGACTATGGACACCTCGCGTTTGTCGATGCTCGTATGCAAATCGATACCCTTCCGTTCCCGAGGCGTCAGTACGAGTCGATCCACCTTTCTCCCGATGGGAATCGCATCGTGGTGCAAATCAAGAGTGAGATGGGAGAGCGGGCCGCACACGTGCTGGATCTGCGACGCGAACAAACCGAACCGTTGCGCGAGCATGGATTCCCCGAAGGATGGACACGGAATGGAGCCGACCTGCTGCTCAGGATCCGCGAGGGAGCCTGGATGACGGGCATCTCGAGGCGCGCTGTCGTCTATTCGATGCACGACGCTTCGACCCGGGATATCGAACTGCAGGATCCAGTATGGGTTGAGGCTTCGCCGCGCGAGGACATCGTCGCATGGACACGCCGAGCGGACGGAATGTTGTTGGTTCACCAGATGTTCACTGCAGCTGACGATGTGCAGATGCCAGAAGTCGGTGGGCAGCCGAGTTTTTCGCCGGACGGTAGATGGATTGCATATCTGCGGACTACCGATGGCGTTGTGAGGTTGTCGCCCTATCCTCCCACGGGGCAGCTCTTTCAAATCTCCTCAGGGAGAGGTGAGCAACCCAAGTGGTCTCAGGCGGGCGATCGGTTGATCTATCGGGACGGACGGAGGTTCTGGGAAGTTGAGTTCTCTACTGCAAATGGCGATGTGGAATTGAGTGCTCCAAGGCCACTGGTCGAAGGACCGTTCAACAGGCCATGGAGTTGGTCATACGACATCGCACCCGACGGCAGACTGCTGGTTGTGGTTGGCGCGCAGGAAGGGTCGGTAGACCACATTAACGTGGTCACCAACTTCCACAGTGTTTTGGACAGCTTGGCGCCGAGGAGGTGAGATGATTTCAGATATGAGATCAGTACTGTCCCGTTAGAAGTTGAATAATTCCAACTGGTTACGGAAGTC
>CAZFHS010000010.1:0-126978 GCA_964518955.1 uncultured Gemmatimonadaceae bacterium
TCGTCGCAAACAACGCCGACTCAATTCAAACGTTCACTATCAGAGAACAGTGAGCACCTCGTGATGGAGGGCAGACGGAAAGTGCCCGGCCCCGATTGCTAACGGGACCGGGCACTCGTCTTGGTGGATGGCTGAGGGCGATTTAAACGCCGCGTTGCTGCTTACCAGCCGGTGTTCTGTACCAACACATCTGTCGTGGAGCCCGTTTCCGGATCGGTGAGGCGGCTCAGTTCGATCTGAATGGCAGGGATCGGAAAGAGCATGTGCCGACTCGTAAAGGCGACCGCCGCCCCAAGATATGGTCTTCTCCCTTGTTCGACCGACATGAAGTCATTGAGGACTTGCTCGGCGATTCCCCAACGTCGCAAGTCAAAGAATCTCTCACCTTCCATGGCCAGCTCAAGCCTTCTCTCGGTACGGACGGCTTCTCTGGCGTAGGCCTGGTCCCACCCAGCTGCCGGGTACAGACCGATCTCGTAGTCAGCCCACGTGATCGAGGCATCGTCGATGGGCACGGCCACGTTCGTGGCATCACTTCCAAGACCTTGTGCGACAACACCTGCCCGTGTTCTGATCTCATTGACTATGTCGCGGGCAGTAGCGAGATCTCCCGCCTCAACTTCCGCTTCGGCCAGCAACAGCAGCAGATCGGCATAGCGGTAAATGTGGATGTTCATTGAACTCGTCTGAGTTGGCACCCAGCCGACATTCGCCACGGCACCACTCGCATCTTCATAGGCGGTCTTTTTGGGACTGTACGGGCCTCCGTAAGCCGGCGCCCGGATCCAGCCGGCCGCGTGGGCTCCCCAGTCTTTATACGGTACGCCATCCCTACCGACCGTCCAATCCAGCCGCGGATCCAGTGTCATAGCGGCCGAGGCTGTAGCGTCGAGGTTATCATCGCGTGCGTTCCACGTATTATCTGACAAGGACAGTGGCAGCCCACTGGCATCAACCGAGAAGAAGTTCACCAGGTTTTGCGAAGGCTGGTGAAATCCACAACAGCCGAACGGACTTCCACCATGTGGGAAATTCAGTCGTTCGCCCCAGTTCGCGTTGTCCGCGTTCGGGTTTCCATCGTTGGCGGAGGCCTGATACGCCAAGATGGTTTCAGAACCGTTGGAGTACTCCAGAAAACCGGTCCACACTTGGGAGTGGTCGGCCTCCAGATCGTAGGGGCCGTTGTTCCTGACGTCACGCAACGTCGTTAGTGCCCCTGCGATGTCGTCGTCGAACATCTGCACTCTGCCCTTGTACGCTTTCGCGGTCCACGACGTCACTCTACCCACTTCCCCATTCCTCGGGGTAGCAGGAAGCAGTGATATGGCTTGGTCGATATCTGCCAAAACGAGCGCGACCGCATCCACGCCCTCGTTGGACTTGTAATAGGACGTGTCCGCTTCGGTGTAGTATGGGATGTTGCCCCATATCCGCCAGGCTTCGAAGTGGAAGTGCGCACGCAAGAACAGCGCCTCACCCAAAATGCCGTTCTGGTTTTCCGTGGAGATCTCAGCCGGGTCTGCTTCGACCACTGCGTTCAGCAGATTGATCGTGGCGTTGGCTCGCACAATTGCCTCGTACGAGTGGCGCCATCTGTCGTTCAGGTAGTCTTCAGCTCCACCGGTCGTCCAGATGTACATCTCGATGTCCGTTATCGGGGGTTGATCTGAGGCTTCGGACCCCTTGTAGGCATCGTCACTCGTTACACTTCCCCACACCCAGTTGCTGGCGGCGGACCCCCAGGCACCGAAGGTGCGGTCTAGCATTCTGTACGTGGAAATGAGGTTGCCTTCTACACCCGCCTCATTCGCCAGCGTTGCCTCATCCAAGCTACCTTGCGGGTTCGCAACCAGGAAATCCTCGCAAGCATACACCGAACCTGCCACGAAGATCAGGAGAGCCCACCTGGATAGCAGTCTGAATCGAAATAGCGATTTCATTGGTTTCAGTCTCCTTACTAGCCACTAGAAAGTGACGTTGATTCCCAGGCTGAGCGTCTTGCTGCTCGGATACGCACCTCTGTCCCAACCCCGGTACTGATCTCTGACGTCGCCTGCCGCTGCACCGACCGCTTGCGCGGGCAGCGATGGATCGAGACCCGGATACCCCGTTAGGGTAAGCAGGTTTTCCGCCTGCACATAAACCCTCATTCCGGTTATGTACGACTGCGGAACACGGTACCCGATCTGTAGGTTCCGAAGCCTCACGTACGATCCATCCTCGACGTAGAAGCTGCTGACTTGCTGACCGCTGAACGTATCGTTGCGGTCCAGTCGCGGATACTTGGCGTCGGGGTTGGTCACAACGTCGTTTTCCACTACCGCAGATTCGGTCAGCAGATCTTCCCGGACGTTGGTGCTGAAGTTCTGGAACACGTAGAACTGCTTGTTCACATCCATTATTTCGTTCCCGATGGACGCGAACACAGTTGCACTGAAGTCGAACCTTCCGTAATTCAGCTCCAAATCGAAGCCGCCCACGAAGTCCGGGTGCGGATCACCAATAATCGTCCGGTCATCGGCGTTGATCACTCCGTCCGGCCCGTCGATAACGCCGTCGCCGTCGTTGTCCGTCGGTTGGTCGACGAAGCGAAGCCGGCCAACGGCAGCGCCATCCTGAGTGGCATGGGAATCCACCTCACCCTGATTGAGGAAGATGCCGTCGTTTTCCAGGCCATAGAATGCCCCGATCGGATCGCCAATCCGGTTGATGGCCCTGAATCCGTAGCGAGCACCGATCGCTTCACTGAGGAAGAAGTCCTGAACACCGTCAATGCGTACGATTTCGTTCTTGTAGGTGCTTCCGTTAAACGTGATACCCCAATCACCATCGCCGATGCTTCCGGTGAAGCCGAGCGAGAAGTCTATCCCGGTATTCTTCATCTGGCCGATATTGACGATAGGCGGAGATGCCTGTCCCGCGGTCCCCGGTACCGGCGGTGCGAACAGCAGATTATCCGTGTCCCGTTGGTAGGCATCCACCACGAGACTCGCATTGCCACCCATGAACTCGACATCCAAACCGAGATTCATGGATTGGTTCTCTTCCCACTTCAGGTTGGGGTTGCCCAGCGCCGTCTGCCTGAAGCCCGGAGCGATCGAGCTTCCTGAACCGGTGATGTCGTAGTACGTGGTTCCAGTCGAGCCACCGAACTGGGAAACCACGCGGCCTTGCGGGATGCTCTGGTTACCAGTGACACCCCACCCAAACCGTAGCATGATGTTGGTGAAGAACTGGTTGTCCCGCAGGAAAGGCTCCTCGGACAATCTCCATCCAGCGCTGAACGCGGGGAACGTGCCCCAGCGGTTTGCCTCTCCGAACGTCGAAGAACCGTCATACCGAAGCGTGAAGTTCAGGTGATAACGTTCGGCGAAATTGTAATCGACCTTTCCGAAGGCGGACAGCAGCGAGCCTATGCTACCACCGCTGTTTACGTTCTTCGTATCCGGGTCTCCGATTGCGTCCTGAATGTACCAGGCATTGATGTCCGTGGTGATCAGGTTGTTGATGCTGGCACCGAGAGATCTGTACCTGCTCTTGCTCGCTTCCTGACCCACCAGTACCTCGACGTTGTGCCGATCGGCCAACACGGTCGAGTAGGTCAGCGTGTTGCTCCAGGTCCAGCTCCTGAAGGAGTCGAAGAACTCACTGATACCGTTTGTGAATGAAGGTTCGGAATCTTCGGGGTCCATGGGATCGAAGCTCGTCTGAGACGCGCTACTCATGTTGAACCCGAGCGTGGACCTCAGCTGCAGATCCTGCGTAACGTCGAGGTTGGCATACACGTTTCCGAACAGAACCGTTTGCTTGTAGACGTCGTCCTTGTTGGCCCATGCCGCCTTGAGCGGGTTCGAATTATTGCCGCATGTCACACATTTCCCCGAGGCGAAGTGCGGTCCGGGATCTTCCCCTGCGGCTTCCCTTCGCTCACCCTCGATCGTATAAACCGGGATGATGGGCTGCATCAGGATGTTCTTGCCCATGATGCCACCTTCGCCCCCTCCGTCGCCCCTGCCGCCGTATGACTCCTGGAGAGACAGCGACACATTCTCACCGAGTGTGAGCGCGCCCGTATTGAACTCGGTGTTGACGCGAATACTGCCACGCTCGAATAGGTTATACGCCGCGGTGCCTTCCTGATTGAGATAGTTGAAGGAAGCGGTGTAGCGGTGGTCCGTGCCGCCTCCTCTGACACTCACGTTGGCATCCGTACTCAAAGCGGGGCTGAAAACGGCATCCCACCAATCCGTACCGGGGCTGCCGCGCATGACCAAGGTGTTCGGCCACGCATACGAATCCTCATCCGCACTCGTCGTCTGGCTGACTCCATCGTTTGGCCAGATGTAAGCTGGAACGCTGGGACTGCCAGGGCTGCCGAAGATGTTCTCAGGAGGAGCCTGCCCGGCGTTTACATAACCGCGCCTGACAACTTCGTAGTAATCCAGGGCGTCAGTTATGAGGAAGTCGTTATAACCGCGGGTTGGTGTGGCTACACCCATCTTGACGTCCGCCGTGAACTGGGGTGCACCCTGTTGGCCTCGAATCGTCTGAATGATGACGACACCGTTCGTGGCTCGAGAGCCGTAGATCGATGCAGCCGATGCATCCTTCAGAACCTGAATGGACTCGACGTCGTTTGGACTCAGGAAGTTTAGGTATGAGCTCTCGACCGGTGTTCCGTCGATGATGTAGAGCGGATCGTTGTTTTGGAACGAACTGACACCGCGAATTCGCACGGTGCTTCGCCCACCGGGATTGCCGCTCGCGTTGACCGTGATGCCCGGGACGCGCCCGTCCAGCCTCTGCAGGACACTCGCAGAAGTCTGCCGCTCGAGGCTAGGCATCTCGACGGTAGTGATGGCACCGGTGATGTCGGCCCGTCGCTGTTCGGTATAACCCGTTATGACGACAGCGTCCAACACCGCAATGGCGGGTTCCATGACGACATCGAGCGTCCTGCGGCCGCCAACGTTTACCGCGACCGCACGATACCCGATGGCGGTCAGAAGCAATACGCCATCAGTGGGCACCGCGGTGAACGAGTATCTCCCGTCCGCATCAGTGCTCGCGCGCATATCGGTGCCCTGGACTCGCACAGCTACGGCCCGAATGGGATCACCCTCCATAGAGGTCACCCGTCCAGAGACCGTTATCTGTTGGGCCAGCGCAGTCCCGCACAGAACCAGTGCTAACACGAAACTCGTACCCAGTTCGCGCGGGTGTTTGCGTAGTAGCATTCTTCTCATGGCTGTCGTCTCCCCCTTGCTCCAGGTTTTTGGGTGGCCTTGTGACGTCTATTCGTCTTCAGCTCCCAATACGTGCTAGCCTGCAATACAGCCGCCAAAGAGCTTCGACGAACCTGATTGATGATTGATGACCGCATCTATGTGAACAGGAAAATGAGTCTTCAAGGCGGACCATTTGTCGTTGTCTTCCGGGCTATCGGTCGCGAGCGAGGCGGGAACTTTCGGGCCCGTCGCCACCTGCGTCCGCAACCGAGCCAACCCCGCTGAATAACTGAAGTGGTGAGCTGGCCGGAAGGACTTCTTAGCGTCAACGCCAACAGCTCGAAAAGCGTGCATACGGCGGCTCTCAAGTCCTCCGGAAACTGCCAATCCAAGAGATCATATGGCTTATTCATCGACCCCACAAGAAGGCTTTTAAGGGTAACCTGTACAGGTTACACAAAACAGACTACACTTCTGCGCGTTGAGCCAGTGCAGCCGATCTCTGCTGACCTCATTACAGGGATCGGAACTCAGCAAATATTCGCACTAGAAGTTGCTGGCGACCTTGGACATTCAGTTTTCGGTATATCCTCCACAAATATGTGTGAACGGTGTGCGGCGAGATCCCCAGTTGTTCTGCGATGCGCTTCTCCGATGCGCCGTCGAACAGTGCCTGGACGATTGAGACCTCGCGCTGCGACAGGCCGAGGGCCGCGGAAAGCGAGCGCCACTCGTTCGGATCGAACACGTCATGGCCTACGCCATTCTCGCCAGTACGTGCCGAGCCCATTCCACGCTGCTCTCGAGTGTCAGGATTTTCCATAGCGGTACCTCATAACGCCGCCCGCGAGTGCCACGTCTACAGTTTTCAATGTGGGACACAGCTTCAGCGACCCCGAATATGCAGCAAAGCGCGAGACATTGCCAGAAAGGATGTCAACAACAATCGAGAAGAACCGGCACCGCATCTCCGAGACGTTGGATAGCTTGAACTGATAGATTGTCGAAGATCGTGCAGGTACATAACATATGAAGATCGGTGGCCTTTGGTGGCTGCGACGCCGGTTCGGATGAATCTTCATCTGGGGGTAACATGCGGTTCACGAGCTTTCTGCAGGTTCTGGTCTCCGCGGTCTCTTTCTGTGTATGCGGCTGCGACCGGACGCCGAATGCCGCAGCCCTCCAACAAGACTGTGAAGAAGGAAAAGCAGACGCCTGCTACAGCCTCGGCGACATGTATGAGGTTGGCGAGGGCGTCATCCAGGATCACTCCCGGGCAGCTGCGTTCTTTCAACAAGCGTGCGATGGCCGCAATGCTGCAGCATGCCGAAAACTCGCTACGATGTACAGGACCGGTGTGGGCGTGACTCTCGACAGTGCGCGCTCTGACACGCTATTTCAGCAAGCCTGTGACGGCGGAGACGCGCCGGCTTGTACCACGGCCGCCGATTCATACGCCCACGGCGAAGTAGATAGTCGCGACTACGCGCGGGCCGCAGCACTCTATGCGTCGGCTTGCGGCGGTGGATATGCCGAGGGTTGTCGCGGACTCGGCACGCTGTACGCCAACGGCAGGGGGGTCACACAGAACGTGAACCGTGCTGCCTGGTTGTTTCGCCAGGCTTGTGACAGCGGCAGCGCAGAGGCCTGCAGCTATATCGGCATAATGCACAGGATAGGCAGAGGTGCCGCTCGGGACAGTGCGCGCGCTCGATCGCTCCTTGAGCAGGCATGCGAGGGTGGGTTTGCAGAGGGCTGCTTCAACCTCGCCGCTATGTACACGGATGGTTGGGGTGTCCCGCGGGATCGCCCCTACGCTGCACTACTCCTACGGCAGGCCTGTGACGGTGGGTACGGTGCCGGCTGTTACAATCTCGGCGCCATGCACCGACGTGGTGACGGAGTCCCTCGGGATAGCGCGCGCGCCGTGTCGCTGATGCGCAGGGCATGCGAGCTAGGGTTCGCTCTGGCGTGTAGGTGAGAATCGCGGCAGTGGTTCGGGCGGCGAGCTAAGCCTTCACCAACACTGGTCCCAATGTACGATGTTGGCCGCATCGGCTCGGCCAACCGCATGGTCGGGGGGCCCAAGCCCCGTAATGGTCCACTTCCAGCCACTTTGTTCTCGGGGGTAGAACGGAACCGTGAAGTACTTGGTTCTGGTCGCTTGCATCTGGAACCAAAGCTGCTGCTGAGAATCGTTATTGGGCAGCGCGACACATTTCTGCTCGCCTGGTAGCACGTTGCCATACACGCGACCTGCACCGCCTACGCTTATCAGGTATGCCGACTGGTTGTCAATCAACAGGCTGATGCGGTAGGTATCGCGTTGGTCTTCGTGCGCGTGATGTAGGCACGCCGACACCGCCAACACAGCCAATACTAACCGCTTCATGTTGCACCTCCGAAGTCGAGCACGCCCTGGTACAGACGCTGTGCTGTTATCTCACGATAGCGCTCTTCTGCATATATGCCAACTGCACGCGCGCCGAAGGAGTCTCAATCCACGAAAAGTCGTTTCAGCAAAACGATGTGCATGAAACAGATCCGACAGGACGCGATGCGAAGCAGAGCGGGCATGAGCGGCAGCATGGCAAGCCGCGCCGGTCGTCACCTGGGGCGCAGCGTCACCGACGCATACGGCGCCAAAGGTAGTTGATCGAGCCTTCGTCCGGTGAACAGGTCGTAGTAGAACATATTCCGCCGGGCGTACGCATTGACCACGCCGGCCTGCAGGACGATCTGCCCAAACGGAACGTAAAACGCTCGGGCAAGCGACAGGTCGAGGCGGTGCACCATTGGCAGTCGCCCCGTGAAGGGCTTGTCGAGCAAGAGACGTGTTGTGCCGAGGGTGGAATTGACCTCGTACAGATCTCTGGCGAAGTCGAAGGCCTCGTCGAAGCCGATGGGCCGAGTGAAGGGGAGCCCCGAACCGAATTGCCACCGGGCTGACGCGGTGAAGGCTCCAAGGTCCAGGCTGAGGAGTGCGTTGATCTGATGGCGCCGGTCATGCGGAGGATGGTAGCGTTGTACCGGCTCGCCGAACCAGCTAGCGAATTCTCGCTGTGACGCCTCATAGAGCGTCCAGCTGTATCCGTAACCGAGGAAGCCACTGAGGTGAGGGCTCGAGTATTCGAGCCTCACGTCGGTTCCCAAGGTCTTTCCTTCGGCGCGTCCGAGTTGGGTGGAGAACTGGGCCACCGCGCTCCACACCGTTACGGGAATTCCGGTCAGTCGCTTGTAGTATCCATCAACCGACCACCGGAGACCGCCACCTAGAGGTTGTTGCCAGCCCAGCATGGCGTGAAGCGCCTTTAGGGACTCGCCTCTCGGCGCCTCCATCCACGCGACGAATACCGAGCTGACGTCACGCATGTCGCTCATTCCGACGACGTACTGGCGGTACAGGCCCAGCGCCCCTTGGAGCGCTCCATTCGAGGAGCCGAAGGGTTCCCATCGTACCCGGAGCCGCGGCTCCACAGCAGTTCGCGGGGAGGCAACGAGGGCAACGCCCGGCCTCACCTCGACCCGGCTTCCGACACGCAACGTGGGTTCGGCGTACACGCTGAGGCCCGAGACGTCGTCACGCCCCGACGTTTGGCCACCGATCAGCTCCCCCGCATCGTAGGTCATGGCCTCGAAGTAGATTTCATAGCCTGCATCGACCGGTATCGAGCCGATCCGGCCAGTCGAGTGCAGGTCGTGCTGTATTCGATACAAGTTCGAGTGGAGTCGCGATGAACCGCGAGCCACTGCGTCGCTGCCGGACTTGGTGTAGCTCCAGTGTACCTCCAGCAGTTGGCCGCTCCGGAGTGTGACACACCGCACTCCCAAGAGCAGATTGTCCCATGCAACCCGCGATTCCTGGTCTTCGGGATCGAGCCGCCCTCGGTCCGCGGTACGGAGGGCGAGAGCTGAGCATCTGTCGTCGCGCTGGTGAGTGGTTGTCACCTTGAAGAGCTGGCTCTCGAACGTGAGTGGCTGCGTAGCGCCCAACAGTGTGCCGCTCGTCTCTTCGATCAGAGAGCGACGTACGGAGGCGAGTAACGTCGCCCCCTCGACCGGACCCTCGACGAGCGCCTCCGCGATGAACGGGCTCACCGATGCCGTGGCGCGGAAATTTTGCGGATTGCCCTCGCGGAGACGTACGTCCAACACCGAAGACGTGCGGCCCTGATACCGGGCACCAAAGCCGCCGGCGTAGAAGTCGGCACTAGAAACCAGATCTTCCGGGAACACCGAGAAGAAACCCAGTATATGGAAGGGTTGGTAAATCGGGATGCCGTCCACGATTGCCATGTTCTCTGCCGGCGTCCCACCGCGTACGAAGAGTTGGCCACCACGATCGCCGGCAGTGGTTACCCCAGGGAGGGTCTGGAGGTACGAGACCAGGTCGCCCGATCCGCCGGGTACGGGCACCGCCCATACTTCAGCGGGGGTCACGACTTGGCGTCCCATGTCGGTGACGGCGGCACCGCCTTCCGCAGTCACCACTAGTTCTTCGAGTTCCACGGCGGACTGCTCCAGGCGAAAGCTGACCCTCCGCTGTTCATCGGCTGCCAGCGTGATGATCTGCTCACGCCCCTGGTAGCCGACTCGCCGGCCCCGCAGCGTGTACCTGCCTGGTCTGATCCCTGGGATCTGGAAGAAACCGTTCCTGTCGGTGAGGGTGCGATAGACAGTCCGCCCTCCGGTATCGAGCGTGATCGTCACGTTTTCCAATGGACCGCCCGTGCCCGAATCGGCCACGATTCCCAAAACTGCCGCCTGTTGGGCCGTGGCCATTACCGGAACGCAGCATAGCGTAGCCGCGGCCGCGAAGGCGGTCGCAACAACACCGAGTCGTACCGCGGTCATCGCGCCGCCGGGGGCAGCTCGTTGCACTGCGTCAGCCGCTCGAGATGGATATCGAATTCCACCTGCTGACCCGGCACGAAGGTCAGCGTGTCGGTGTGTAGGGTGTGTATGTCCCCCCACTCCGTGTAGACATATGAGAAGGTCCAAGGGTCGACTACCGAGTCAGTGGGGATCTGAGGGGCACGCATCCACAGGAGGTGTGGAATCCCCGGCTCCAGTGCTCCGATCACGAACTCACCATCCCGGTTTGTTAGGACGGTTCTGATCCTCGCTGGTTCTCTGTCCAGCTCCGTCAGCTGCACCGTTGCCGAGTCAATCGGCCCGTCGCCACAACGTGTCTCGCTGAGTGTGCCGCTCACCGCTGCCGTCTCCGAGTCATAGCGAAGCAGGCAGTAGTCTGGGACCTGCGCCCCGTCGCTCTGGACCTCGCAGTGTTCGTAGGGGACCTCCTTGGTGAGAACGCCCCCGATGAAACCCACAGCGTTCGTGACATTCGATGTCAAACCCGATTCGCCCAGTGTTATCGGGGAATCCCCGGCCGTGGGCCACACCGTTTCCGATCCCACGATCCATAGTGTCCGGTTCGAGACCCACAGTGCGCCGCAGTGGTCGGGGGTTACCACCATCGGCTTGGTGAGCTCCATTAGATGAATCCCGTCATCGGCCGAGCGCGCTGCGTACCGAACTCTATTAACAATCGGATCGCAGTCGTCGTAGAATTGGGTGGCCGTTGTGAGGAACGGTATGTGTTTCACTCCATTAATCCGCAGCTCGTCAATTCCCCACCGACCGGGAAACTGATTGATTGCCACTTCGACCTCATAGTCGCGAGGAATCTCCACTACCGCTTCCACCGGGTCCTCGCCCTCTAGCCACGCCGAGAACCGGTAGGCGGCCCCGGGTTCTATATCCTCCACGGTCCAGAAGTTGTGGACGTACGCACCGTCCGAACCGCCCTCCGTGTCAGAATCGGGCGAGAATCTGAATAGAGAATCCCGCAGCTCGAAGATTCGGCCGGTCCCTAGGTGCTCTAGTGTCACCGTTGTTCCATCCGCGTCCTGCTCGGTCACCTTCAGAGGACGGATAGGCATGACTCGGATCCACTGAGTATCCGCCGAAGCATCGAGGTAGCCGAACACAGAGAAGGCGAGTTCGCTCGGCGCGGTCGCATCGAAGCTCTCATCACAGGCCACCACCAAAATTGCAACGCAGAGCAACGCCGCAAGAGAAGACGAAGGGGCCCTGCGGGACGCGCGACGGTTGCGAGTTGGTGGCGAAGCATTGAACATTTCTGCCCTCTCTTCGGTCAGTTTACTATCGTGTTAGCGATACGTCTCGTCGTTCCACCTGAGCTCGGTCGCATTGATTTCCTCTTGTCGCGGTCTCATGGAGTCCCGTGGATCCGCGGCATCAGCCAACGCGTCTCTACAGTGCTCGACACATCTTTTCACCTCTGCAACAGCATCTGAGCCCCCGGGAATCTCGTATTCGAGCTCAATGTCAGCCGGGAACGTGTACCCATTCCTCTTCATGAGCTGCAGGATCAGCGCCACCGGCGTATCGCCCTCACCAAAAGGCATGTTGGCGCCGTTGTTCACCTTGCGGTCTTTGAGGTGCAAGCTGAGGATCCGGCCTTCCTCGGCATATCGCTCGATCACCGGTATTGGAGACTCGTTGGTCCCGGCAACATAGTGGCCGACATCGAGGTTCATGCCGAGATACTCTCCGTGAGAGAAAGGCGCATCCCAGCTCGATGCGTTGACCTGGGTATGGTTGTGGAAACCGATCATGATTTGATGCTCGTCAGCGAGCGGACCCAAATACCTGGCCTTCTCTTCGGAGATTTCTGTCGTGATACCTCTCGCCCCTAGCGCCCTGGCGGCATTGAAGTAGTAATGCACCTCTGCTTCCGACATGGCTGGACCGATATCCCCGAACTTGACGATATGAATGTTGACGCCGGCGTCATTGTACTTCCTGCGCAACTCCTCGAAACCGCTCATCGATGCAGAGGTGCGCCATTCCCTCATCCCATCGGCTCGCGCTTGGCGGGCCGCTCGGATCTGATCGCGTTGTTCCTGTGTGATCTCTTCACCGCGGCCTGGCCAGCGCGGCTGCTCGAATGTTGGTGCTCCCGCAAACAGCTCGGCAGGGTCACCCATGAGCTCGACTGAGCTGATCCCACACTGAACGATGTAGTTCAGGAGATCATCCGCCGTCGATGGCATCGAGCGAAAGCTGTAGGTGATGGCGCCTATCTGTACGCCACTGAAATTCGAATCGGGCTTGGCGATCTGCATGGCGAGCTTCAATCTGGGCACCAGAGGTGTTGCTGCAAGAGCCGCCGTGTAGCCAACGAAATCACGTCTGGTGATGTTGTTGCGGGTTCGGCTTTCTCCGTTCATTAGTCAGCCCTCCAACGGATGGTTCCTGGAAGTTGGCCCCTTTATGATGCAGTCGAAGAGGAGAATGCAGTCGATGCATGCCGACAAAGATGAAGACGCGGACGGGCATTTTGCCAGTCATGATATGATGCTGCAACCTCTACCTGTACCTTTCAGGTAGTCCCAAATATCACGAACCTTGAGAACCAATAGAAGAAACTCGCTGAATGTACCCTAACAAGGTATCGGGGGCGCATAATCCCGCCAAAGTTGGGTGGCGCTGGCCCCACTCGCACTTACGTCCGGCAGGCATCCCGGTTCTCTTGTACTCATTGCTGGCGGTGTCCTGTGCAAAACCCCAGCTGGGGTCGGAGCTTCGGCTGGTCTGGAGCCCCCCCTTGGCCTATCCGCTTGGGCTGTTCGAGAGTGGCGTGGAGGGTAAGGTCGTAGTCCAGGCAATCGTCGACAACGATGGGAATGTCGAACCCAACTCCGTCCAGGTCGTGCGCTCGACCCGGTCGGAATTCGAGCGTCCCGCCATCGAGTGGCTGCGCCATAGTAGGTTCGAACGCAGCCGGCGCGGGAGACAAGCCGTCCGAACACGAGTCCGAATCCCGGTCGTATTCGATCTGCGGCGGCCATCAAGGGTCGAATCGGCTGACAGCGCGGCTGCCGCAGCCCTGTTTTCGGAGGCCGAGGCATTGGCTCGGCAAGGCAATATTGACGACGCGTTATCAGCCTACTCCGCAGCCCAAAGTACTGACGGACGACTCAACGGATCGTTCCGGTTCTGGTACGGGCAATGCTGGTACGGTAGCATTTGGGGTTATGCCAACGAGGTTCTGTTTTCGTGCGATCAGGCTGTCGCCCTCGAACCGCGCTCGGCAAGCTCAAGAGAGGCGCGTGGCCTCGCGCGCGCAATGGTCTCCGATTATGCCGGTGCGATTTTGGATCTCAAGGAATCGGCAGACAGAGCTGCGACCAATCAACAAAGGGAAGAACGAAACGCGTGGATCAGATCCTTGAAATTGAGACAGAACCCGTTCACCGAGACCGTGTTGACCCAGTTGCAGAGACGGACTAACTGAACGGCATCTCCGGTGGCACCACCAGCTCTTAGCGGCCGAAGCGCACATGAGAAAGACGGCCCGTGAAGGCCGCCTTTTCATTAGACATGGCTGTTGTAGAAATGCACTCAGGACATCTGCATCCTCCGACTGTCCCAATTCACGACCCTGTTGGTGAAGTAGCTTTCATTCGCGGCAAGTGAAGGGCCAGCTGCCTTCAATCCGTATGTGGCATCCTCTACGATGCTCTTACCATCCCGAATTGCGGCGATCAGATTCGTCCAGTGATCGACACGATCGTCATACCCCTCCGGTGGTCGATACACGATTTCATCGGGTTCTACGATCTCGGGGGGCACGTCGTAATACTCCATCTTGTATTCGTGTTCAAACGCGTCCTGTAAGGATTGAGGGAACGTGAATAACGAATCGTAGTCTCCATATCCTGGTTTGGACGGGAATGGCGTGCGGCTCAAGGCCAGTGCGCCACGGGCAAACGTCAGCGTTCCCTCTGTGCCAACAAGCTTCAGCGTATTGCTTCCCCCACCGCCGGCCACGAAATTGACTCGAATCTGCATGTTGAATGGCGTATGCGTTTCCGTCTCGGGGTAGTCCATGACGCAGGTCAACACATCGGGCACATCTCTTCCATCTTTCCAGTATCTCAGTCCTCCAGAGCCGAATATTCTGTTCGGTCCGTCGGAACCGATGACCCAATGGAGCCAAGAGAACAGGTGAACGAACAGATCCCCCGCGATTCCGGTCCCATAGGCTTGGTAGTTTCGCCACCGGAAAAACCGTATGGGATCGAACGGCACTCGTTCGGTGTCTCCTAGGAACGTGTCAAAGTCGACCGTTTCGGGTGATGCATCGGGGGGAATCGAATACTGCCAGGCACCCAACGATGAATGACGATCGTTGACCGCTTCCACCAGGATCAGGTCGCCTATCTCGCCTGCACGATACAGGTCCTGCGCCTTCTTGAAGACTATGGAGCTAACACCCTGGCTACCGACCTGGAGTTTTCCGTTGTGCTGTCCTTCCGCCTCGATCACCCTGTGTCCCTCGGCCACTTCCTGTACCATGGGCTTCTCGCAGTACACGGCCTTTCCGGCAGCCATGGCGTCGATACAAATGACATCATGCCAGTGATCTGGCGTGGCTACCAGAACCACATCGATGTCGTCCCTGGCCAACACCTCGCGATAGTCCCTGGTCGTGATCAGGTCTTCACCGATCAATTCCCTGGCCCTCGTCAACCTGCCATCATACAGATCACATACGGCAGCCAGTTCAACGCCCGGTACTTTCAGTGCCGAATCAACGTTGATGAATCCGATGATCCCGCACCCGATGACTCCCAACCTTACGGTGTCATTGGCAGCGAAGCTTTTGCCTTCGTACGGGTGAGGTTCGCGGTTCAAGATCACCGTCTTCGTTGAAGGCCTGCGTGCCGCGACATAAGGAAACGCGCCGGCCGCCACCGATCCTCGAGCGAGGCCCTTCACGAATTCTCTTCTCGTCGAATTCTTCTTGTTTCGCATGATCGATACCCACCCTCTCAGAATGGTCATTAAGATCTGGATATGTACGAAGGACTCGAGGTCCCCAAATCAACTCACGGTCAGTTCGGCATCGTAAAAGAGCGCCGCCGCCCCCAATATTGCTACATGTTCGAGCTCCGAAACTTCGATTTTCAAAGACTTAATAGTGTTCGAATAGGCAAACGAGCGTATCGACTCCCACATTGTCTCCTCGAAAAACCGAAAAGCCTTACGAACTGATCCTCCGAGAATGATCTGCTCCGGATCGTGAGCATAGAGAATCGTCTTGATGCCCTGGCCCAAGTGAACACCGAACTCCGCGAAGATGTCAGCCGCCCTCCGGTCGCCGTCCGCCGCTCTCAGACAAAGCTCCGCACCTGTTTGCCCATGACGGCGAACGAAGAACTGACCGGAGCAATAGTGCTCGTAGATGGAATCTAAATACGGAATCATGCCAAACTCGCCCGCTCCACAGTTCCAGCCAGGATACAGCTTACCATCAACGATGATCCCTCCGGCGAACCCCGTCCCAACGATCAGACCCACTATCGATCGATATCCGATGCCTTTGCCAAAGTGTTTTTCGCCCAAAGCAAAGCAGTTTGCGTCATTGTTGACCAGAACGGGTACCGAGTACCTGTTTTCTATGATGGCCTTGAGGGGTACTTCCTGCCAGGACGGAATGTTCTGCACGTCGTAAACCACACCGGTTTCGATATCCACTACGCTGGGGACTCCAATCCCGATGCCGTCTACATGCCCCGACTTCGATTTATCTATGAGGACACAGATCAGATCCAGGGTTTCCTCGACCGATCCGTTCGGATCGATCTGGGTTGACGACACCTTCCCGAGTTGTCGATCGCACACCAATCCGGCGCGAGCGTTGGAGCCTCCCAAATCGACTCCTATGATGCTGTTACCCACCACTGTTCTCCTGCTCGCACGCAACGATTCCCGGTGTCATCTGTGAGTTTACCTATCACTTCCGCGACTTTATGGTGACGTTTTTGATCAGAGGCTTCGCCCAGAAGCCGATGCTGAGGATGTAAAGCATGGTCAAATAGAGAAAGAGCATTCCGTTCCGCAAGCCAAAAAGGTCGCCGAGGCCTCCGACGAACAGAGGTACGACCGCACCGCCTATGATGCCTGTAACCAGTATCCCGGAAAAGCTCCCATGGTGTTCTTCGACCGAGTTTAGTGCCAGCGAAAAAATCACCGGGTACATGACGGAGGAGAAGAACCCGACCGCTAGAAAAGCCATCGGCGCGACTGACCCGGGCGAAAACAGGGCCGCTGTCAGGCTGACGATCGTGGCACCAGTGAATGCGACAAGCACGATCCTGCTATCGAGCAATTTCAGCAGCACCACGCCGACGATGCCGCCAACGGTCATGGCCCCCCAGAACCGGGAGACCGTCCGGGCGCCAGTCGTTTGCGGATCAAAGCCGTGGTAGGTGTTGAGGAACTCGGAGATCCAATTGGCAACGCCCTGCTCCAAGCCCACGTACGCGAATATCCCAAGGAAGAACAAGAAGACTATCGGCTTCCTGAGCAAACCAACGTGCGTTGCCAGGGCGCCGACCCGTTCATCTGCCTTTCGCTCGACCTCGGGGATTCTCGAGAAGGCGATCACTGCAATCATGAGAATTGCGATGACGGCAAAGAGCCAGTAGAGGGATATCCATGGAACATCTTCGGGAACGACGCTCGACAACGCGGTGATCAGCACGTTTGAGTCGGCCGACCGTTGCTCGAGATTGAGCACCAGGTATGAGTACACGAGCGGACTCAGGAAGGACGCGGCGCCGAATATCAGCTGGGCCATCTGCGCATTGAATGCGTAGTGTTCCTCTCCGCCGGCCTCGCGCAGGAGCGGATTGATCGCAACCTGAAGCATGGCCATGCCGGAGCCTATGAGAAACAGAGAGCAGATGGCGGTCACGTAGTTTGGAAACAACGCCAGAATGGATGAGCCCACGAAGGCAACCGCGAAGGCGGCAACCATGACCGGCTTCTCGTGGAACTTCTCGATCAGAAAACCTGACGGAACGGACATGACGCCGTATGCGATGAAGAAGGCAAACGGCAGTACCGCCACGAGCGTGAGGCTCAGGTTGAAATCATCGATCATCTCGGGGACGAGAGGGCCAATGATGTTTGTCAAAAATGAGATGACGAAGAACGTCAGGAAGATGAGACCGACTACGTAGTAGCTTCTGCGAATTGGCTTACCCTCCTCACCAGTAGTCCAAGCCTCCTTACCGGCGTTCGTACTCCACGAACGCAACGTGGCGACTATCGGGTGACCACGATGGAACGTTAATGGTTCCTTGACCTCCAAAGAACGGCGACGTCAGATCGCGCAGGGAGCCGTCGTGAACGTCCAAGAGTCGAAGCTTGACCTGCCTGCCGAACGGATGTGTATCACCCTGGTCGTCGAGATATGTGAGAAACACAACCCAGCGCCCGTCGGGCGAGGGGTGCGGAAACCAGTTGGAGTGATCGTCGCGAGTCAGCTGCTCGGCCGCACCACCATCAGAGCGCATGCGCCAGATCTCCATCGAGCCGCTGCAGAACGAGTTGTAATAGATGTACTCGCCGTCGGGTGAGTAGTCTGGCCCGTCATCGAGGCCGGGACAAGTGGTGAGGCGCCGCTCGTCTCCGCCGTGCGAGGGAATCGCATATATGTCCCATTCGCCTTCGCGGAGCGCGGTATACACAAGCGTTTCTCCGTCCGGGGACCATCCGTGCCAGAAACTCGGAGCCTTGTCCGTGATCTTCGCCGGTGTCGAGCCGCCTTCGATCGGGAGGACATAAATGCTCGAAGCAAGCCAGTCTTGTTCCGGATCCTCGATGTGCTCTTCTGCGTGGTGGCTCACAACGAGCAACTTCCCATCAGGTGAGATTCCGTGGTCGTTGTTCAATCGCGTGGCGAAGCCCGTTGGAATCTCTTCGAGGTTCCCGTCACTATCCGCAGGCAAACGGTATAGCCTTCCGGCACTGTTCACGACAAAGTACTGCCCATCAGGTAACCAATTCGGGGCTTCGAAGTGACGGTTCTCGCTGTAGATCGTGTCGATACGGCCAGAAGGAACCTCTGCCGTCAGGAGCGAGCTGCGTATCACGGCATCTGTCTGCCCGAGTACACTACTCGGCACCATGACGCCCGATAGGAACAACATTCGACGTAAAGTTGCGCCCATTGTACGACTCCGTGGTTCGAGACCTTGGTGGTCTCACGCTCGGCTGCCACCTAACATGCACCCCCCTTCCAAGGGACGCCAGCCTCATCGAAACGTTATCCTCGAGTGGGAAGTTCGGATTGGTTAAGGATACGTCTCTGCAAGCAGGTCATCGATCGCCGCAGCCAACCGTGCTGCGGCGTCTCGGTCGGCACGGTGAAAGTCGAGACGAATGGTGCCGGCTTTGATGCGCGGAACACTTTCGACGAGCTTGATGTCGCTCACCTGCAACGTCAGATTGGCCCCAAAGACACCCCGCTTGAACCGCGCCGAGGTGACCTCTGATAGTGGGATGATCAACTCCTGGACTCCGCGACGTGACTCGCCGAAATACACGCGCACCTTGTCCAACATCGTATCCTTCTTCTCGTGTTGGATCTCCAGTTCGAATCCTTCGAGGTGGACCAGGCCTTCCCATTCCGTTCCTTCCGGATCGTGGAAGCGGAACGCGGTGCGCGGCGAGGTCACTGCATTACCGGACGCGTGACTTTCGACCGGTACGGACCTGACCGCATCGGCGGGGTCGAAGTCATCGTCCATCACCTCGAATAGGAGCGACAGTTCGACATCCCCCGCGTATTCGGGCCCTAGCAAAACGCTCCCACCGGGCCACATGTCAGCCAGACGACTATCGACCAGCAGAGCCAACCGACGCAGATCGTCGGGGCTACCGTGTATGCTCTCATCATCGATCCCGGGGCGCTCCCAGAGCTTGATCTGAAGATCTCCGTCCGGACCGAGCTGGAGGGGCCGTGCGTCCGAAGGAAGTGTTGCTGACTCTGCGTATCGCGCAATGAGGCGCGCAAATCCCATTAGCCCACTTCGTGAACCATACATGTGCCACACGTGCTGGTCTGGGTCGAGCTCATGGTAGAAACCCAGACGACGCCACTCTTCGGCTGTCACCGGTGTGATATTGCGCGGAGGAATCTTCGTCATGTCTCGCTGCCACCCTCGAGCATCGGTTGGCGATTCTGAACGGTGTTCCCGGCCGGCCCGTAAGATAGGTTTTACCGGGATTCTCGGGAATGGCCGCGCTGCGTCCTCGACAGCATTTGGGGCCTCGGCGCGCGGCGCGAAGGGGAGGTGCTGTTAATACTCGTCGCCGACCCCTTGCGGGCGTGGTCTACATTGTGTACTATACGTTCGGTCTACAATGTGTACCATGTGGTTCTGAGATCCTGGTGTATCCAAGAGAGAGGACCGCAGTGCTGCATGATCGGAGGCAGAATGCCATCCAAAGCCTATTTGGGCGAGTTCGAGCAAATGGTGCTCCTGGCCATCCTGCAGGGTGGTGAAGAGGCAAATGCGCTGCAGGTGCGACGGGAACTGGAGCAGAGCGCAAACCGTAAGGTCAGCAAGGGGGCGTTCTACACGACCCTGGACCGGCTCGAGAAAAAGGGTTACTTGACGTGGTCGGCTCATGCGTCAGATGGAGTGAGAGGTGGACTTCCGCAACGGTACTTCAAGGTGACTCCTGAAGGGGTAGCCGAGCTTCAGAAGTCTCGGGATGCACTCATGAGGTTGTGGCGAGGCCTCGACCGTGTACTGGAGAACCGATAATGGGGGCGTCACCAAATCCCAACCCTCCGAAGCTGGCTGAAGCGCTGCTGAGGCAGCTGCTTCCGAGCGGAGTGCTTGGGCTCTCCATACTGGGCGATCTCCGTCAGGAATACCGGGAAATCGCAGAATACCGGCTAAGCCGGTTCCCAAGGCTCTGGTACTGGCGTACAGCAATGACACTCGGCGGACGGTATACCGTCCAGCACTTGAGGCAGCTCCCACAAGCCGTTCGGCTTCCCAAACTCAGAGATTCCGCCATGCAAACGACGATTCTCGGTGATATCAGGCATGGCGCCCGGATGTTGATCAAGACACCCTCAGTCTCGCTCATCGCCATACTCACGGTCAGCCTCGGTGTGGGAATCTGCACACTCTCGTTCAGTTCAGTTTACGGCTCGATAATGAGAGGGCTGCCGGTCCCGGGAGACGACCGTTTGATGTACATCCACGCGAATCGGTACGACCTCGGGGATGAGGACCTGTATGTGTCGCCAGCCGATTACCTGGACCTGAGAGATGGCCTCACGTCATTCGAAGGTATTGCGGCGTTATACCAGGGCACAGCTAACTTGGCTGGAGAGGAAGGGCCGCCCGAACGGTTCGACGGTGCATACGTGAGCGCGAACGCACTGAGTGACTTGCAGATCCCTCCGATTCTTGGAAGGACGTTTCTGCCGGAGGAAGACGCACCAGGCGCCGCGCCGTTGGCCGTGCTCTCGTATCATGTCTGGCAGAACAGGTTCGCAGGCGACACGTCAACGGTTGGGAGGGTGATCCGGGTCAACGGCGAGGCGACTGAGATTGTGGGGATAATGCCCGAGGGGTTTGCCTTCCCGTTCAACGAGGACATCTGGTTGACTAACCGTGTCGATGCAAGATCGCTGCCAAGAGGAGCCGGGCGGCACCTCATCGTGTTTGGCAGGCTCAGGGAAGGAGTCTCAGTGGAAGCCGCAAGAGCCGAGCTGTCAACGCTTGCAGCCGAGCTCGGGCGGCGCTTTCCCGACAGTAACCAAAACCTGGAGTTTGGTATGGAGCGGTATGAGTTCCGCTTCATGCCCAGTGAGATCCACGCCGTCCTATGGGTGATGCTTGCCAGCTCGTTCGGAGTGCTCTTGATCGCGTGTACGAATGTGGCCAACCTGCTGCTGACGCGAGCCGCGGCCCGCTCCAAGGAGGTGGCGGTGAGGACGGCACTCGGTGCCAGCCGGTTCCTGGTCATTCGACAGCTAATGGTGGAATCCGCGATCCTAGCGTTCCTGGGCGGTGTGATGGGAGTCGCCTTTGCTGTTTGGGGAGCGGGGGTCCTCGACCGGATCCAGGCAGGCATCGAGAAGCCTTACTGGATCGATTGGGGGGTGGGCCTACCCGTTGTGCTGTTTGCGTTTGCGGCAACGGCCGCGGCGAGCGTCGCCGCTGGCATGCTGCCGGCGCTGAGAGCTTCGGGCGTCGAGATCGGCGAGGTCTTGAAGGACGAGACGCGGGGCTCGACCGGCCTATGACTCGGTGTGGCGAGCAATGCATTTGTGATAATGGAAATTGCGGTTTCCTGTGCGCTCTTGATAGGCGCTGGTTTCTTGATCAAGAGCGTGATCAATCTGCGGAACGTGGATCTCGGGTTCGAGACCGGCGGAGTCCTGACCGGTCGCGTGGCTTTGTTCGACGCAGATTATCCAGATGCAGAGAGTCGCGATCTGTTCTTGACTCTCCTCAAGGAACGACTCGAGCAAGAACCAGGGATCACATCCGCCGCACTCGGTACCCATCTGCCCGCCCTTGGTAGCAACCTGGAGCCGGTGGGGGTGGAGGGCGAGGTATACCCGACGGAGCGGGATTACCCTTCTGCATACTTGAGTGCGATTTCCCCCGACTATTTCCGTACGTTCGACGTCGAGTTGCTGGAGGGTCGCGATTTCGATGCCCTCGAGGCCAGAATCGGTGGCGATTCAGTCACGATCGTGAGCCAGAGCTTCGTGGATAGGTTCTTTCCGGACGGTGACGTTTTGGGCCGCCGCATCCGTTGGGGAATATCGACGCCGCAGGAGCAATGGCTCACCATCGTTGGCGTGGTATCAGACATGTACGTTGGGGGCGGTGTCGGGGGAATCGGGGACGACCAAAAACCCCCCGAGCGTTTCTATATCCCGAACGGGCTGGCGGAAAACAGGTTCTACGCTCTGGCCGTTCGTACTGCCGGTCCGCCCGAGATAATGGCGACCCGAACTCGGGAGATCGTTGCGGCCCTGGATCCGAACCTGCCGGTTTACGATGTGGTGACTCTCGAGAACGCGATCCAACAAGCCACCTGGGCGTTCGCCATGTTCGGACGTCTGTTCACGATCTTCGGCGCCGCCGCACTGTTCCTTGCCGCTGTGGGCCTCTACGGAGTCCTGGCCTTTTCGGTGAGCCAACGCCGCCTGGAAATGGGAATACGTATGGCACTCGGCGCGGAACACGGATCGATCGTCCGCCTCGTCATGAAGAAAGGTATGGTTCAACTCGGCATAGGTATCTCTGCCGGTTTGATCATCGGGGCGTCGATGGGAGGCCCTTTGCGCTTCGTGCTATATGGGGTGGAGAAGGGCGACCCGACCGTGTTTGCGGGCGTCGTTATTACGTTACTCGCCGCGGGGCTCCTCGCGTGCGTCGTTCCAGCGCGGGCTGCGACCAAGACCGATCCGATGGAGGCGATGAGAGAGGCTTAGTCCGACAGGCAGATCTAGTCTTCGGAGGAGAACGTCTGACGATACACTCGAACGTAGTCGACGAGTAGATGTTGCGGCTCCATATCTTCGGGCGGCATGTAGGGATCATCGAACCACCCGCCTACCGCGAGATTCAAGATTATGAAGAACGGTCTCCCCTGGTCGAATGGCCAATAGATGGGCTCCACCAGTGTAGGCCTGCTAACCGTATGAAACAGCACGTCATCGACATACCAGCGGATCTGCGCAGCTTCCCACTCCACAGCGAAGAGATGCCATTCCTGGTGAAAATCGCCGGTGGGCAGCTCATAATGAGCAGAGGTGATCAGGTTGTTTCCCGCATCGGGACCGCGATGCAACGCCCCGGACGTCCAGTTAGGTAACCGTCCTTTGCCCTCCATGATGTCGATTTCGCCACAGGCGGGCCAGCCGACCTCATCGATGTTTCCCCCCAGCATCCAGAAGGCTGGCCACAGCCCGACTTCAGCGGGCAACCGCATGCGGGCTTCAAACCGGCCGTACAGAAAATCCCGTTTGCCTTTGGTGTTGATGCGCGCGGAGGTGTATCGACGATGCTCGTAATCCTCTCGGCGGGCCTCGATGACCAGGATGCCGTCCTCGAGCCTGACATTGGCGCCCGGTGTGTCATCGGCGCGGTCCGTATAGTACTGGAGTTCCTCGTTGAACGGGTCGGGCATTACCTCGACGGTCCAACTCTCGCGATCGAGCCGCTCGGCATCGAATTCGTCCTGCCAAGCCAGTTCCCATGACATCTCGACTGGCTCGTTGTTGGAGGTCGGAGGCGGTTCCTCTGCGGTACCACACGCTGCAGTCATCACAACAAGGACCACGCAGGTGAGCGTCAAGAATGGGCGTACGGTTGTTATAGCGTCCTGCGAATTCATTGTGTTCCCCTGTCACTGCCATGATATAGATCTGGTAATCCGTCCAACATGAGAACGAACGGATCTTCGGCGAATCGAGCGAAGTCGGGCGCACTGGGATGACCTGCGTATGGCCCGAAGTGGTGCCCTGGTATGTCCGCCCGATTCGCATTCCGCCACACCAGAGCGTACGAAATGCGGCGACTCACCGAGTTGGCCCGGATCGCACGCAGCAGTCGTCCCGTCCACCAGTCCGGATCGCCGACACCTTCCAGGCCGGTCTCTGTGAGTGCCGGGAGCTTTCCACTCGCCTCGGCAATCTCGACCAACATTCGCAGTCGGCGTGTCATCAGCGGAATGCCCTCGTCGCTGGTCAGCGCGCGATAGTCGTCGTAACCGAGAATATCTACGTACTCGTGCCCGGGATAGTGTTCGAAATAACATGCCTCGTCGGTGAAGACGTCGGTCGAATACGCCCATAGCAGATTGTGCAGTTCCTTTTCATTCCGCAAATAGTCCGCGGTGAACCTCCACAGCTCAACGTACTCGTCGTCCGAAACGTTCTCTCCTCCCCACCAGAACCAGCTGCCAGTGTGCTCATGGAACGGCCGAAATATGATCGGGATAAGCTGCCCGTCACCGGACCGCAAATCTTCCGCGAATTCGGCGAATGTATCCAGCCAAGACCGGTAAACCTCGTGCTTCTCACCACCGGGCAAGATCGCGTAAACCGCTCGCGTCGTGTCCCACGCGTTGCCACCACTCACCGGATTGTTCATGTGCCATGAGATCGTGATGACACCACCGGCTTCGTATCCCTGCCTTATCCAGCTCTTCATGTTCTCGAAATCGACGCCGTCGAGGTTCTCCGGCTTTCCCAACTCGAGGTCACCGAGTTCCCATCCGAACACTGCGGGGTGTGAACCGGCAACATCCTTTACGTCAGAGCGCCCCTCCTCGACCTTCCAGTTCACACCGTAGGCGAGCGCGTCTTGATGGCCGAACAGAACGGATTCTCGTGCCAATGTCTTTAGGTTTTGGAAAAGCGCTCTCGTCTGATGTGTCGCATCGGGGTCGCATGGCCCAGCACTCTCAGAAATCGACGGGCTTCGTGTTACGCACCCCGCGACGATCAGGAGACAAAGGGCTCCAGCCACCCGTTTGATCGTGTCGGAGACCTTTACCGGTGAAGAAGACTCAAACGAGAATCGTGCACCAATGAATTTCTGTCGCATGTTCAGACTCCGGAGTTACTTTCTGTGCGATTGCTCGAAGCGGTCGGACCGGCCCATCACCTCGAGGCATGCCCTGGCTCCGTGATACGGGCATTTCCACATGCCAACCATGTCGTCCTCCGGATACGGCTGACCGTCACGGGTCACCCGGAAATACCACTCGCCCAAGTTTTCATTGGAAAGAAAACGCCGGGCGTAATCCCATAACCCTATGGCCCCGTCTACAAAGTCGTCCGATTGAGTCTCCTGATACGCACTGACAAACCCGACGATTGCCTCGAACTGCGCCCACCAGTACTTGTCGCCGTCAGTAATTCCATCTGGCCCTGCCTCGTTCACCAGTCCGCCGCCGGCGTCGATTCCTTCCTCGAGTGTAACTCGAGCAAGCGCAATCGCCGCTTCGCGAACCCTGCTCCGGAGCGCGGAATCGCCAATCTCGTCAGCCGCCTCCAGGAGCAACCAGCTTGCCTCGATGTCGTGTCCGGGGGAGAACACGTCGGTCACCGGTGTCCAATCCATTTCGAAGAAAGGGTAGAGGTGGTGCTCGTTCGTGTCGAACATCCTGCCGGGGAAGAGGCCAACGAGTGACGCCAGTTTTTCTCGCACAAGCGGGTCGGGCCACACTCGCAACAGATTTGTGTAGGCTTCCAACACGTGCAGATGCGTGTTCATGCTCTTGGGGGCGTTAAGATCTTTCTCACTCAGCCGTACATCACCTATCTGTACCCATGATCGGCCAAGGGCTTCTTGGTAGCCTCCGTGCTCGGCGTCGAATGCGTGCTCTTCAATCAACTCGAACGCGTCAATGGCCTCGGTGAGCGCTTCCTCGTCGCCTGTGGCCCGATGGTACTCGGACAAACCGTAAAGAGCGAATGCCTGGGCGTACGTCTGTTTGTGGGTTCCCAACGGGTTACCCCTGCGATCCACAGTCCAGAAGAACCCCCCGTATTCCGGGTCCCGGAATTGGTTTGTGAGATAGGTATGGGCTCGCTCCGCCAGCTCCCGCAATCGTGTTTCCTTGAGAACGCGGTACGCAGCGGAGAATGTCCATAGGATCCTTGCATTCAGCACTGACCCTTTGGCGGAATCGCGATCCCATTCACCGTCTTGGCGGATTCGGCCCACGAAGCCGCCGTGCTCCTCGTCTACGGTAGACTCTATCCAATACGGTAGCATACGATTCCGCAATTCATCGCTCAAAGCTGCGCTCAGCTGTTCTAACGGCAGAGCCGATTCCATCGGGTCAGGAACCTCGCAGGATACGCAGATTGCGATCGATCATCTCGACCCGGTTCGCAACGCACCCGGCGGAGCGATGCGGATCTGGTGGCGTATGCTTCGCGAACTCCAGCAGCCGCCCCACCGACGAACGTGCCACATGCATCCGCGTGTCTGAAGATCCGTAATAGATGAACACCGCTCCATCCGGGTCGGCGATCCAGCCATTGCAAAACAGTACGTTCGATACATCGCCCACACGTTCCTCACCCTGTGGCGCCAACAAGTATCCACCCGGGGCAAACGTCACGCGCCACGGCTCGTCCAGATCTGTCACGAACAGGTATAGCACGTAGCGAAGACCCGCCGCCGTGTTGTATACCCCATGCGCCAGATGAAGCCAACCTTCGGGAGTCTTCAACGGCGGTGGACCCTGACCGTTCTTCATCTCCTTGGTAGTGTGATACACCTTCGGTTCGATGATCTGCTCGTCGGTTATGATGGCGTGCGTGATGTTTTCACATACTCCCCATCCAATACCGCCACCACTGCCCGTGTCGATGAAGCCCTCTTGGGGACGCGTGTAGAAGGCGTACTTGCCGTTGACGAATTCCGGGTGCAACACCGCGTTTCGCTGCTGACGTGATGGCGTGATGAGGTCTGGCAGTCGTTCCCACTCAATCAGATCCTTGGTGCGCGCGATCCCTGCCTGAGCCATGGCGGCCGTCGTGTCGCCGGGCGGAGCGTCAGGGTCCTTTCGCTCCGTACAGAAAACGCCGTAGATCCAACCGTCCTCGTGCCTGGTCAGCCGTATGTCATAGACGTTCACATCCGGATCGTCCGTTTCGGGCATCGTAATCGGGTAATCCCAAAAGCGAAAGTTGTCCACACCGTTCGGGCTCTCGACCACGGCGAAGAACGACTTTCGGTCGGTCCCTTCGACCCGTCCGACAAGGACATAACCGTCGCCCCACTTGATCGCGCCCGCGTTGAAGACCGAGTTGATTCCCATGCGCTCTATCAGGCGCGGGTTCCTCTCGCGGTCGAGATCGTAACGCCAGTAGTAAGGCACGTGATCGGCGGTGACCACCGGGTAGCGGTATCGCACGTACAGCCCGTTTCGCTCTTCAACTGGTTGGTTTGGCCGTTCGAGCAAATCCTCGTGTGCTTTCTTGAGCGCAATTAGCCGCTCTTCGAATTCTTTGTCACTGGCTGTCATACACACGTCCGTTTCAATCTCTGGCAGGCTGAGCTGCCAGGAGATCCCTGGGATGATCTTCCATCTTGTCGTACCAGTTGTATTTGAGTATCGCGGAGGTTACGGCGATCACTCCTACGCAAACCAGCACGTAGCTCCATTCCTCGATCACGAGAAAGATGCCTGTCGCCGTCAACGCGGTCTGCCAGATGATTCCTACCGCAACGTTCAACACGTCGCGCTTGAAGTCCTTGTTGGCCTCCAGGTCAGGGTGCTCGTGAAGCACCTTTTCGCGAATGGGCCTCCAGAAGCCCCACGGGCGAACCTTGAGATAGAAGTTCTTGAGCACCTCTTCGTCGTCCGGCTGTGTCAGCAGGCTGCCTGCAATGCATCCTATCAGAGAAAGTGCAAGTATGATCGGGAAGCCGTAGACCGGTTTCGCTTCTCCAAACGCGCCTTCACCGATGAGGAGAGTCATAGCCTCCGGTACGATACCGGCTGCCGCTATGCCCGCTGCCATGCCCCAGAAGTATCCGTAGCTGTTGAAGCGCCACCAGTACCATTTCAGCAGATTCGCCGCGGTGTAACCGCCGTAGAGAGCGCCTACGATCCACAGAACGATCGTGTTCAGATTCGGAATGAAGAACCCGAAAGCCGTACCTACTATCACCACGCTGAGCGAAGTCGCGTAGCTGATCCAGACGTATCGCCTTTCAGATGCGTTCGGGTTGATGTAACGCTTGTAGATGTCGTTCACGATATACGCCGGCGCAGCATTGACCGTCGCCGCATACGTGCTCATGAAAGCCGCGAGCAACGCGGCGATCAAGAGACCCAGCAAACCCACCGGTACGAACTCGCGCATGGCAAAGGGCAAGATCATCTCAAAGTCAACGGCTTCGCCCATGGCGTTCAGCTCATTACCGAAAAACACCAGCGCCAGCACGGTTAATCCCGTTATCAGCATGTATCTTGGCAGAAGCAGCACGAGTCCCACTAGCCCGCTCATCTTGGCCGCCTCTCTCGGAGTCCGCGCGGACAGGACACGCTGCATGTCGTAATTCGGTGCGGGCCCGGCCAGACTCTGTAGAACGCCTTTGAAGAGCATCAGCATGAAGAAGATCGAAAAAAGCTCCCAGCCATCCTGCTGAATCTTCGTTCCGGCCGCGTCGAGAATCCCCGACCATTCCAGGTCCAGTCGCCAGCCAAAGAACAAGTTGTGCCATCCGTCGGGAACGACCGCGTCCAACATGGCAGGTGAAACCTGATGCATCGCGATCAGTCCGACCGCAATGCAGGCGATCGTCATTATGAAGAACTGGAGCACCTCCGTGAAGACCACGCTGAACATTCCACCCTTCACCACGTAAAGTGTCGTGATGGCAGTAATGAGCAGGCCGTACAAGTTGGCGTTGGTGGTCGGATTCGCGGAAAGCTCCCACGGCAGGAACGTCGACGCGAACTTGCCGATGCCGACGAACCCGTATGCGAGAAACCCGATGACATTGAGGATCGCGAACACGACCACGATGAAGTGAGCCAGGTTTGCTCCTCTGCTCGTGCCGAACCGGAACTTGATCCACTCTGCGCCCGTCATCACTCCCGATCGCCTGAGCCAGATCGACAGGAAGATCATGAGGAAGATCTGATTGAAAACCGGCCAGAGCCACGGTATCCAGACACTCTTGAGCCCATAAAGGAACAGCAGATACACCATCCACATGGTGCCGCTGATGTCGAACATGCCGGACGCGTTCGAGAGTCCCAGCATGTACCAGGGAATGGTGTTGCCGCCCAGGAAGTAGTTCTGGATGCTACGTGAGGCGCGCTTCGAGATCCAGAATCCGATACCGATTGTAGCCGCGATGTATGCGGCGATGATCAGGAGGTCAACAGGGTGGAGATTCATCCCCACCACCAGACCCTTCGAGGTCGGCAACTGCCTTAGTCATCACACGGCGGACCTCTCGCGATTCGTCGTCGGCCATTTCTTGCCTGAACAGTTCGAGTAGCGGACGTGCGACTTCGTCTAGGTTGTCTAGAGCATTCGCTGCGTGGAGGCGGACGTACTCGTTCTCGTGTTCGAGCAACCCTCCCAGGGTTTGCAGCGCCGGATCCGCATTTCCGATGAGACAGAGCGATTCCGCTGCCGCAATACGCACATCGGGTGAATTGTCTTGAAGTCGTGCTAACAACGCCTCTCGCGCGCCAGCAGCATCACGACCCAGGGCCAAAACACCCACAGCGCCCCAGAACCGTAAGCCGCTGTCCTCGTGGGATAGCAGATCTATCAGCTATCCCAGCCTCTCAGGGTCACGGCTGTTTGCGATGTCAGCAGCCTCGAGGTAGGCGGCGAGGTCATATGTCTGGACGTCGTGAGCCATCTCATAGGGTGTGCTACTGTTTGACCTGGCCATCATCTCTGCCTCGGGCAGGAACCCCGCATCCCGAATGTCCATGACCCAGTTTCTCTCTGCCCGTCTCATTCGAAGCAGTACCTCTTCGTACTGGGCCTGTCCGGCGAGGTTCGAGACCTCATGAGGATCGGCCAACGTATCGTATAGCTCCTCTGTTGGCTTCTCTTCGAAGAAGTACCGCTCCGCTCCATGCAGCTGTCCCGCCTTGTGCAGTCTGTCCCACGACTGCGTGGCCGGCATGCGCCAGAGGTACTCCAGATGCTGGCCGTAAATCCTGTGGGGCATGTAGTTCCGTATGTACTTGAACCGACCATCACGGACGCCCCTCATCAGGTCATAGCGCTCGTCCATTCGTCCACGGAACAGGTAGACGTAATCGTTCGGCGCAGCATCCTGCGCGCCCAAGAACGCCCGACCCTGCATGTGTTCGGGGACCGGCACCCCCGCCAGGCTCAACACCGTTGGGGCAAAATCGACGTGACTCACCAGCCGGTCAGAACGCGAACCTGGCTCGCCAGGTGCCAGGTGTCTGTATTTCTCGGGAAAACGAACCATTAGAGGAATGTGTGTGCCGGAGTCATACAGAAAACGTTTGCTTCTCGGAAGCACCCCGGCATGGTCCGAGTAGTAGAACACGATGGTATCGTCAGCCAGCCCCTCTGCCTCGAGTTCCGCGAGCGCTTCACCGATCTGGCGATCCAGCTCCGTGATCCGATCGTAATATTGAGCCCAGTCGTGCCTGAGTTCCGGGGTATCGGGATGGTATGGAGGGAGATCGACGAGCGCCGGATCGTGATGGGTGGTAGTACTCTCATGCAACGAGCTCTCGTGCGACACTCCGAAGTTCACGACGCTGAAGAACGGCTGCGAAGGATCGCGGTTCCTCCACGTCGCCTGGCGACTCGAATCATCCCAAGCACCATCGGGTTTCCGTGTGTTGTAGTCTTCCTTGGCCCTGTTGGAGCAATAGTATCCGGCTTCGCGGAGATATTGAGTGAAGAACTTGAACTCCGAGGGAATGGAATTGTTGCTCCGCATGTGATGCGTCCCGAGGGAACAGGCATACATGCCCGTAATGAGAGTGCTTCGTGCAGGGGCGCAGACGGGCGCATTGGCGAACGCATTGTCGTAGACCATGCTCTCTTCTGCAAGCCCGTCCAGGTTTGGCGTATCGGCGTAACCGTCGCCGTAGCATCCTAGAAACGGGCCGTTGTCTTCACTGACCAACCAGAGGATGTTCGGTCGGTCCAGGTTTGTCTTCCGGGTTGATGTCGGGATTGGCAGAACCGTCGAGAGTGTTGCACCGCCGACAGCCTTGCAGAAGTTTCGCCGAGAAGTAGAGGTCTCCATTATCGGTTCCTCGACATGTGCCGTAGAGGGTAGAGACGAATGGACGCACGTAACATCTGAGCGCAGCGTCTAACGTACTGTCCGAATCGCCTTCGTGAAAGCCACGGTCGACTCGCTGCCGGAATGCAGCCCGGCTCAGGCGATCAAGTAGACAGGTCGAGCCCTGCAGTGCGAACTTTCAAACAGGAGACTTCAATTCGCGTTCTTATGGAACAGGTGCTGTGCAAGGGCAGTGCGTCGGGTTCATAGTCCCGTTAGCGTAGAGAAGAGCATGACTACAAAAGCCGCTGTAGAAGACTTCGTCAGTCAACGAACGTTGGCGCTCGTCGGTGCGTCCGCCGGAGGTAAAAAGTTTGGCAACGCTGCCCTGAGTGATCTTAGGGCGAAGGGATACCAAGTGTTTCCGGTACATCCCACGGCCGAAACCATCGATGGTCAGCGCTGCTACGGAAGCCTGGCGGAGCTACCTGAGCCGGTGGGTGGCCTGCTGATTGTGGTACCTCCACAGCAAACGGAAAAGGTCGTCCGTGACGCGGCGGAAGCCGGAATAACGAGAGTCTGGATGCAGCAGGGAGCGGAGTCCGAAGCCGCGATACGGTACTGCGAAGAACAGGGCCTAGGTGCCGTGCACGGCGAGTGCATATTCATGTTCGCCGAGCCTGTTACAGGTGGCCATCGGCTACATCGCTGGGTTTGGAAGTTGCTAGGCAAGCTCCCGAGGTAGTTTGTACTGCTTATTGAAGGCAGCGAAGGTGGACTGACCCTTGACGTCTCATCTGCCGCCTCGACGTCCGGGCTCTTGAGGCGAGCTCGGTACATTAGCTGTACCTGACTGATGTGAGGGATGCTGTACTCGGCCAGGAGAGCATCGATCTCGATCCGAGCGCGTGATCTGGGATTACGAGACCGAGAGGGAGTGAGTCGAGTACAGTGAGGGGCAAGTATGCAAACGGCGACTGCAATTGCAGCCGCCGCTTTGCGTTGCACCTGTGTGTCTTCTAGGCTCTGCTCAGTTCTCCACCATGAACCGTTCGAACCAGTTGCGCAGTAAGAGCTGGACGCGGATGAAGTTGGTAGGCGGCCGCGATCGGCTGTGCCAGCCATCGGTCAGCCGCACCATCGCTGTGGGGACTTTGCGGATCTTGAGCGCACGGTAGAACTGTTCGGTCTGTTCCATCGGCGTGCGCAGGTCGCGCTCTCCGGTCATGAGCATCGTCGGGGTCGTCACGTTGCCGACGTACATCAACGGCGAGCGGCGCAGATGCTCGCTGGGGTCCTCCCACGGCATGTTCGCGAAGTTGTAGTACCAGGAGGAACCGTCGGTGGTGCCGACGAAGCTTATCCAGTTGATCACCGGCGCTTTTGAGACCGCCGCCGTGAAGCGATCGGTGTGGCCCACGATCCACGCCGTAAGCACACCGCCGCCGCTGCCGCCGTAGACGAAGAGGTTGCGCTCGTCGATGTAGCCACGCGAGATCACCTCGTCGACGCCAGCCATCAGGTCGTCGTAGTCCTTGTCGGGGTACGCGTTCTTGATAGCGTTGCCGAACTCACTGCCGTACCCCGAGCTGCCGCGCGGGTTGGTGTACAGCACCACGTAACCGTTGGCAGCATGGTCCTGGTTCTTGAAGTCGAATCCGAAGCTGTACATCGAGTGCGGGCCGCCGTGAATTCGCAGGATCAGCGGATACTTCTGCGAGGGGTCGAAGTCGGGAGGCTTGACGATCCAACCGTGGATCTGCCAATCGTCTACCGACTCGTACCAGATCTCCTCAACCTCGCCCAATTTGACCTCCTCGAGGTGAGTCTGGTTCGTCACGAGGAGGGTCTGCATGCTCGACGGCGACCGAACGTTGAAGGAAACCAAGTTCCTCGGTACGTGCGGACTGGTCATCGTGGCGACGACCGCTCCGTTACGACCGATATCGCCAATGCTCAGCAAGTAGTTGCCCTCGGTCACCGGACTGGGGTCACCGTCCAGCGGTGCAAACCAGAGGTGCGAGGTACCCCTCATGGACGCCGAGTAGTAAATGCCGCTGCCGTCGTGGGCCCATCTCAGACTGCCGGGGGACCGGCCCATCTCGTTTGCGAGGAGGCGAGGGTTGGAACCGTCGGAGTTCATGACGTAGAGGCCAGACTCGACGTAAGTGTCGGTGCTCCAGTCAGTACCGGTGTAGGCGATCAAGTTGCCGTCCGGAGATGGTACCGGGCTGCCATCCGAGCCGCGGCGGGTGGTGAGCTAAGTTACCGCACCCGACGCAACGTCCACAGAGTAGATCTCCGACTCCCTCCAGACGTGCTCGGCGTCTTCAACCCGATTTGACGAAAAGACCATCGACCGGCCGTCGGGCATCCAACGGAAGGAGCCATGGTTCCAATCACCACTAGTGACCTGGCGTGGCGCGCCGCCGGTGGCAGGCACTACGAAAACATGGCGATACCCCAGCGGGCTCCAGCCGCTGCCGTCGCGGCGATAGTTGAGACGCTCTTCTATGCGTGGGGGCGCTGTCCAGTCGGCGCCGTCGGGACGATCAGGCATGTCGATACGCCATTCGGGGCCCAGCGACTCGGGCACCAGCATCTGGAACGCAATCGATTCACCATCGGGAGCCCACCTGATTCCGGAGGGCGAGCCCTCCGCCAGACGTGTGACCTGACTAGAGGCCCCCTCGGCATCCATCCAGCGCACGAATATCTGATTGCCCCGAGGCTCGCCACGTGCCGTGTAGCCAAGACGAGTTCCGTCGGGCGACCAACTTGGCGATGAGCCCTCGACCAGAAAACGGTTCTTGCTGCCGTCGGCGTTCATGATCCACAGGGCCGAATCCCAGCCGTCGTCCATGGGGTTTATGAACCTGCGTTGATATACGATCTGGGTGCCGTCCGGCGATAACTGCGGGCTCGATACGTCTTCCCACGACAAGTAGCGATCGAGTGTGAGGCGCCCGTCTCCATTTTGCGCGAATGCCGGGGAGCTTACGGCCACGGCCAGCAACAAGAGAGTAGACGAGAACGCAAACCGCATGCGGAAACTCATGACTGCCTCCAAATATTTGTGACGATTGGATACGAGGAGTCTACGTGGCGGGACGAGTCGAGTAAACAGTCCCTCCGTGCTCACTCCTCTTGCAGCGGGCGATAGAATTCGCGTCGCACTTCGTCCGCGAACCGCTCGATCTGTTGGTCGGGCACCTTCAAGTGCAGCAGGGCCTGGCGTGTCACCTCGAGCCCTGCTTCCATCTGCGGCAACACTACTTCGTGCACACCGAGTTCGTGCAGATCCTCCACCTGCTCGTTGGTCTCGGCGCGAGCAACGATGTGAAGGTCCGGGCGTAGCTGCCGAGCATGGCGTGCGGTAGCGAGCGTGACCACCGGTGAAGGAGTGGTGATCAACAGCACGCATGCCCGGCTCAAACCCGCCGCGTCCAAGACAAGCGGATGGCTAGCGTCACCGTAAATGGCGGCAAGCCCCGTTTCGCGGCAGGTCTCCAGACGATGTTGGTCGAGTTCTATTACCACGAACGGCAGGCCCAACCGCCGCAGCACACCTGCTACCGTGCGACCCATGTGCCCTGCTCCCGCCACTACAACGTGGTCGTGAAGCTCCTCGTGGGCGATGTTGATCGTCAACACCGGCTCTTCCTGGCGGCGGCTTTTAAGGAAACTGTAGATAGGCGCCGTGGCCCGGGACACGAATGGCGTCAGGAACATCGTGACCAGCGTGACGGACAAGATCACTGCATAGAGATCTGTTCCGATGCTTCCGGTGCCCACGCCTACCCTGCCGATGACGAAAGCGAATTCACCTGCCTGGAACATCGTCAGGCCCAACGCCAGGGGCACGACGTTGCGGTAGCCGAAGGCCCAGCCTACCCCAGAACAGACCAAGCCCTTGGTCAGAGATACCGCAACAGCCAAGCCGAGCACTAGGAGCAGGTTTTCCTGAACGAAGCGCGGTTCCAGTAGCATGCCCACGGACGCGAAGAACAACAATCCGAAAATGTCCCGCAGGGGGATGATGTCGCTCAGAGCTTGATGGGCATGGTCCGATTCGGAAAGTACAATCCCTGCCACAAAGGCACCGAACGCAAAGCTCAAGCCTACCTCGTAGGTGACGTAGCCGATGCCTAATCCCAATCCTGCGACCGTCAGCAAGAAGAGCTCGCGCGAATTCCAGCGGGCGACCCGGCGAATCAGCCAGGGGATCACCTGTGTGCCAACCACTATCATCAGTGCCAGGAAGGCGGCCGAACGGACGATAGCCCACCCCAGGTCTGGTAACCCCGACCTCAATTCGGTCAGCTTGGGAAGCAGGATCAGCAAGGGAACTACGGCCAAATCCTGTACCAGCAGCATGCCGATCATCACCCGACTGGAGAGTGTGCCCAGCCTGCCCTGACTTTGCAGCGTCTTCAGGATGACCATGGTACTCGATAGGGAGACGCAGCCTCCGAACCAGACGGCGTCGGTCCAGGGCCAGCCCAGCGCCAGGCCGGCGCCAGCCGCAATGACTACAGTCAGCAGAATCTGGATGGACGTGCCCAGCAAGGCCACGTTGCGCACCGGGCGCAGCTCTTTGAGAGAGAACTCGATGCCCAAGGCGAACAGAAGCAAGGCGACACCGATCTCCGCTAGAAGTTCGATGTCGTGCGGATCGGAGATGAGGACTCCGCCGGTCACCGGCCCAAGAACGATGCCGGCGGCGATGTACCCCAGAATGAGCGGCTGCTTGAGGCGCTGGGCGACAACACCGCCCAGGAAGCCTGCGCTAACGATGATCGCTATGTCTGCGGCTATTCCCACGTTGGGCCCCGTACTGGGTTATGTGCCAACACCTGATTGGTCCCCGTCGGAGATCCTCCCGATTCGGTCGACCAATGTGGTTACACCAAAACCGACCAGTATGAATGCCAAAGCGGCACCTACCTGCGTGCCAGAAGGGCTGAACGGACGGGTGGGCCAATCTTCGATGTCGATTTCCGCGATCATTGCGCTATCGAGCAGCTGGCCACGGTGGATATCGCCGGGTACCGGCTCCACCGGGGCTTGGAACGGCCACAGCCCGACGACTGCCCCGAGTAGCAGGCCGATGAGTACACCCAGGGTGAGTTTTTCGAATCGCTTCAACGCGGCACGCAAGAGGTTGCTTACCACTGCCACCCCGACCACTACCCCGAGGCCGACCGGCAGAACCACAGCGACTGCCGTCTGCATCACGACTGCGCCGTCGCCCGCCGAGAGCCCCACCCGGAAGGCGTCGATTCCGGAGAGTATCGGTACGTAGGCACCGATCACCAGAAGCAGGTACCCGCCGCTCACACCGGGGAGGATCATTGCAGCTGCACCGGCGAGTCCGGCTACGAAAAAGAGGACGAATCCGCCTTCGCTGGCAGCCGTGCTGGCACCTTGTGCCTGGGCGAGGGCCAACGCCGCCATTCCGATAAACCCGCACAGCGTCCCGACGATCACCGGCCGGTCGAACGAACGCGTCATTTTCCACACCACGGGCAGTCCGCCCAGGGTCAGACCGATGAACAGGCTGTACATGATCCAGCGGTGCTCGACAACGAGGTCCTTAACCGTCCCTGCCAACAGCAGGATGGCAAGCATTGCCGAGAGAACTACGACGCCGAGCAGGGTGACAGGGGTCAACGCAAGGCGCAACCTTGTGACCCGTGCAACCGCATCGATGAAGCGCGGGTATATCCCAACCGCCAGCAGCATCGTGCCGCCTGAGATGCCGGGAACCAGGTTGGCGAGTCCCATGAGCACGCCGCCGACCGCGGAGCGCAAAATCAGGGGCATGGAAATCTGTTCTTCGCGCGCGTTCACACCGATCCCTCAGGTTGTGGTTTGTGGCATCTTGTCCGATTTGCGTGCCGCACGCAAGTCACCCCGATAACAACGGCCATAGATGTTTCGTACGCCCCCGCTCGTTCCTCTAACGCCCATCGCCGCACATCACCTGTATCGAAGCGGCGGCGATGATCTCGAGGGCCGTCTGGAATCGATCGGCGCTGACGTTCTCCATCTTGTCGTGCGGATGGTGATACCACGGTTCCAAATCGATCGTTTCGAGTTCGCGCCAAATGAAATTGGCGCCCGCAATGCCGGAGTCCGCAAATGCCACGTGATCGCTCGCACCCCGCTGATAGGGGGCGTTCAGCAGGTCGGCGTAACCGAGAGTGTCTGCTGCGGCAATGGCGGCCTGGGCAACCAGGTTCTCACCGTCGAGCGTGTTTACGAACAGTGTGGTTTGATCCGGTCCGGCGGTGGCGAGCATGTCCATGTTGAAGTTGGCGATTACCCGCTCCTGCTCCTCGTCTGACAACTGGGCAACGTAGTGGCGCGATCCCACCAGGCCCCCTTCCTCTCCGCCGCACGCCAAGAATCGGACATCGACCCCCAGCGGAACGTTGGCAAAGAGACGGGCAAGCTCCAAAACGCCCGCGGTCCCTGACGCGTTGTCGTTGGCTCCGGGGGACATTGGAACACTGTCGTAGTACCCCGAGAAGACCACGATGGAGTGCGATTCGGCAGTATTGTCCGCCTGAGCTTTGGTTGCGATGACATTTTGCGAAGTCTCGTAGCGATTTACCTGGAAGTTGACGGTTACTTCGCCCGCACCGCGCAGCACCTCGCCCGCCTCGGCATTCATGGTTGCGAAGGGTATGTCGGCCTGAGCAACGCGCACTCTGTAGTTTTTCCAGTCCGTGTTGTGAAACAACACGGCAACTGCGCCGGCTTCGGTGGCTCGGTTGATGACGTCCGCCGGTTCTTCATCGCTGCGAGTGACCAGCGCAATCTGCCCGCTGACCTCGGCGGCAAATGCCCCCGCCTCCCCGTGGCCGCTGTAGATCACTTGTGCGGAGATGCCGCCTTCGGGTGTCAGCAACGGATAGTCGACAGTCGAGACATCTCGCAGGCCGCCGACCCGAACGTTCAGCACCCGTGGCTGGGGAGACTCCACGGTGAGGTATGCGTGCACAGTCGGTCGAGGAAATTCCTGAATCTCGACGTCGTAGCCATAACCTTCCAGCTCCGCGGCTATGTAGTCTGCTGCTTCCCGCTCTTCCGGAGTGGACACCACCCGCGGGCCGATCTCTTCGCTCAGATAAGCTGTGTGAGCCATGGCGAGTTCGATGTCGAGTTGATCCACCAAGCTCAGGTCGCAAGCTGGAGGGGGAGCCGCGCAGGAACTCGAGATGATTGCTAGCACCGCCACCAATCCGGAGGTGCAAATGTGCCTTTTGATGCTCATGACTACTCCTCGTTCCTCATATGCCTTGCGATTGGATTCGTGCGACCGTATGGTAGCGTGACTTGAATGCGCAGCTTCATGCTCGTGGCCGAGAGATGATGAATATAGCGACTGCACAATCGGGTGGATCGTCCAACCCGGTTCTACTGAAGCGCGAACTTGGCGTCTTCGGTGCGATGATGATGGGTTTGGGATCTATCATCGGCACGGGCATCTTCGTCAGCATCGGCCTCGCTGCCGGAATTGCAGGACCCAGCGTGATCGTTGCCATTGCAGCTGCTGCCTTCGTGGCCACGTGCAATGCATTGAGCAGTGCACAGTTGGCGGCAAGCCATCCGCTCAGTGGTGGGACATACGAGTACGGCTACGAGTACCTCAATCCCCCCTTCGGATTCACAGCTGGTTGGATGTTCCTATGCGCGAAAAGCGCGTCGGCTGCCACGGCGGCGCTGGGCTTTGCGGGCTACCTGCTCCACGCGTTCGGGTGGGGCGCGGATCTTCTCGTCCCAGTTGGCGTTGCCACAACACTGACGTTGTCTGCGATCGTGTTGAGCGGCATGAGGCGGTCGAATGTCGCCAATATCGCAATTGTATCAGTGACGCTCGCTGCCCTCGTGGTTTTCGTTGTTGCCGGGCTGCCAGCGGTCCGTGAGTCTGGGACGGCTAACCTCTCACCGTTCTTCGGATCCGGCGCAACAGATTTCGGTCCGGTGCGCAGCCTGCTCTACGCCACAGCGTTGATGTTCGTTGCGTACACGGGCTACGGTCGCATAGCAACGCTCGGCGAGGAAGTTCATGAACCGAGGCGGACCATTCCCAGGGCAATCGTGCTCACCTTGGTTGTATCTGCCCTGTTGTACATCGCGGTCGGGGTGGTGGCGATAGGGGCCGTTGGCTCGACTGCTCTAGCGCAAGCCACCGAGGGTGAGGCTGCGCCGTTGGAGATTGTGGCAAGAGGGTTCGCCTTGCCTGGTGTGCACTGGATTGTGTCGTTGGGAGGCATTACCGCCATGCTGGGTGTGCTGCTGAACCTGATTTTGGGATTGTCTCGCGTATTGCTCGCAATGGGCCGGCGTGGAGACGTGCCCGGAGTGTTTGCCCGGCTGGATGGATCCCGCACCACACCATACGTTGCTGTGGCCGCAATCGGAATTGCAGTAGCCGGCTTGGCCGCGATCGGCAGTGTTAGAACAACGTGGACGTTCAGTGCGTTCACAGTCCTGATCTACTATGCCATCACGAACCTGGCGGCTCTCCGGCTGGAAGAGAAAGACCGCCTCTACCCGCGCGTATTTGCGTGGTGCGGTCTTGGCGCCTGCGTCTTCCTCGCATTTTGGGTCGAATGGCGCGTCTGGGCTGCCGGCCTGGCACTCATTGCAGTTGGCCTCGTATGGCACTGGTTCAGTCAATACGCCAAAACCGTCTCTTGAAGTCCATCTAAGAGTGTTTTGTTATGATTGTCGCGGAGGTGGCATGGACACGAATATCACGCGCAGGAATTTCCTGGGGACGATGGCGGCAGTCCCACTCGCTTCTCGTAGCGGTTTCGTGGATGGGCTACCGACGAGACGGCGCATGCAAGATCGTCCGAATATCCTCTGGATCGCTGTCGAAGACATAAGCCCGTTTCTGGGTTGTTACGGCTACGACAACCCTACGCCGAATCTGGATCGCCTGGCGGAAGGCGGGCTGCGCTTCACCAACACCTTTATGCCCGCACCCGTCTGTTCTCCATGCCGTAGCGCAATGATCACGGGCATGATGCACACGACCCTGGGGACTCACAATCACCACAGCTCGAGGACGGAAGAGACCGCGATTCATCTACCGGCTCACGTCAGGACCCTTCCCGAGCTGTTCAGGGATGCTGGCTACTTCACATTCAACCAGGGCAAAGACGACTACAACTTCTGGTACGACAGAGAAGACCTCTATGCCGGCGACTACACCACCCATCCGCTCTACGGCAAATCAGGCGGTAGGGAGGTCGGCTGGAGAGATCGGAGGCCCGGGCAACCTTTCTTCGGTCAGATCCAACTCAGAGGTGGCAAGGAGATCTATGCCGAAGAGTTTGGCTCGCGAGTGAGGAACCCGATAGATCGCACGACGCTGGATTTGCCGCCGTACTACCCCGACATCCCCGAAGTCAGGGAGGATTGGGCGCAGCACTACGACAGTATTCAACTAACCGACGATCGGGTGGGCAGGATCCTCGAGCAGTTGCGTGAGGACGGTCTGCTGGACGACACGGTCGTAATGTTCTTCTCCGACCACGGTATGCGCCTGTGGCGGCACAAACAGTTTTGCTATGACAGCGGTTTGCATGTTCCCGTGATATTCAGTTGGGCCGGGCAACCTGAGCGCCTCGGTGGCACTGGTATGGTGCGCGACGATCTCGTGAACGGCCTGGACATCTCGGCCACCACGCTGGCGCTCGCCGGCATTCCGATTCCGTCGCACATGGAAAGCCGGGACCTGTTTGCCGAGGGTTTCCAACCGAGAGGTCATGTGATCTCCGCGCGGGACCGGTGCGACTATACGATCGACCGAATCCGGTCGGTGCGCACTGCGCGGTTTCGGTACATCCGCAACTACTTTCCGGACCGTCCCTACATGCAGCCCAACTATCGAGATGAATGGGATATCACTCAGCTGATGCGACGGCTTCATGCCGAAGGGACTCTCGACTCCATTCAAGATCGGTTCTGGGCCCAGGAAAGACCGTCGGAGGAACTCTACGATCTAGAGAACGATCCTCACGAGATCGACAACCTCGCTTTCGAGGCCGCGTACCGAGACGTCCTGACATCACACCGAAGGTTGCTGACTCGGTGGATCGACGAAACCGACGATCGGGGTCGATACCCCGAGGACGGTCCCAATCTGAAGTACATGCTGGACGTTTGGCGGGAACGAGGCATTGAGCCGGTCAACCCTGAATACGATCACCTAAGACGATAAGCTTCCATATTGCTAACATCGATCTAGTCATCTCGACGTTCTACTTCAATTGCCTTTTGGATCATTCGGTCTGCGATGCCGGACGGGTCGGGTAATGAGAGCTCCTCATCCGTCAGATGCCACACCAGACGAAACGGTGCCTTACGTCGCTCTCCCATGAGCCAATTTACTGTCTGTCTGTCGTGATCGAACTCATAGCTGGAACCTTCGGGCCACTGCTGCTCACGGTTGTCGAGTTCCACCTTCAGGTGGTGCCACTTGAGCATCTTGAGCCTGTCGTCGGACACGGCGATAACCTCCTGTTGATACAGAACCGGCAGTGCGAAGAAAGGTACATTCTCGACAACACCGGTCGCACCGTTCATACTTTCATGCGGTCGAGTAATCATCGTGGTAAGAATCTGATTGCGAGTTGAATCCCAATGCCTAAGACAACTGTTCTCCGCACGGTGGTGCAGGTTGCGGCCTTCTGGCCCGTCATTTCCATAATGGGGTGCTCCCCATCACCATCTCCTTTCGCAAGCGCTGAGCCCAAGAGCTTCTATCCCGCGGTGCAGAGGATTGTGGCGTTGGGTGACCTCCACGGAGATCTGGAGGCGGCCCGGGAGGCTTTGCGCCTCGCTGGAGTGATGGGCGCAGATGGGAAATGGTCCGGTGGTCGCACGGTTTTAGTCCAGACCGGAGACATCCTCGATCGGGGCGACGAGGAACCTGAGATCTTGGAGCTCTTCGACTCTCTTGCAGCCCAGGCTCGGGCGAGCGGCGGCGGTGTCCTTCTCCTGAACGGCAACCACGAGCTGATGAACGCCTACCAGGATTTCCGGTACGTGACGGAAGACGGGTTCGCTGACTACGCTGACACACCGCCGCCCCCGACTCCCGACTCCGCCTTTCTTGCTCTTGATACCATCCATCGGGGGCGGGCGGCAGCCTTCCTCCCAGGTGGGAGCATGGCCCTGCGCATCGCTCGGTTCAATACGGCAGTGGCCGTAGGCAATACAGTTTTCGCCCACGGGGGCGTTCTCCCAGCCAACGTGGACCTGGGTTTGGATTCACTGAATGCCCGAGTCAGGACTTGGCTTTTGGGAGAGGGCCCGCAACCTGAATGGATCCGCGGCGATGACAGCCCCGTTTGGAACCGCGTGTACTCCAGTGAGCCGACTCAGGGCGCATGCGATACGCTTTCAAATGTCCTCGAGTGGCTGGGCATGGCCCGAATGGTAGTGGGGCACACCGTCCAGCGGACCGGCATAACAGCTTTTTGTGGTGGGAGGGTTTGGGCCATCGATGTAGGTATGGCGCGACACTACGGTGGTCGTCCTGAAGTGCTGGAGATCCGGGGAGAAACCGTAAGGAGCATAAGGTGAAATATTCAAGAGGATGCATGAGGACGTTGCGAGTAGCACTTCCAACCTTGCTGAGCTGTGTCACCTTGGTTTTCACAGCACAGGCACAGGCGGGCACGCTCCAGAACCAGGTCGTATCAGTTGACTGGTCAATGGTCGCGAAGATTCGTGAAGAGGGGCTGCAAAACTCTCGTCTCGCCGAAACCGTGAGTTACATGACCGACGTGCTGGGCGCCAGGCTGACTCTGTCGGAGGGGATGACTCGAGGTCAGGCGTGGGCAATCGAGGAAATGCAACGAATAGGGCTGACCAACACGGTGATTGAGCCATTCATGGATTACGGGGTGAGTTGGGACAACGAATACATGTCGCTCCACCTCCTCGAGCCGGACTATCAACCGATGGTGGGTTACCCGCTAGCTCATACACCGGGCACGAATGGGCGGGAGGTTTTAAACGTCGTAATCGCTGATGTTCGTACGGTACATAATCTCGACCAATACCGGGGACGCCTCGCAGGAATGGCGGTGTTGTCGACTCCGCCGGCCGAGGTCAGTCTAGACCGAATCCGCAACGGCGTTCCGCGACGTACTGCGGAAGATTTGAAAGCGCTCGAGGAAGAGGTCCTGCCGGCGCCACCGCGTGTACGTGCGCTGCGCAATCCCGACCTGCTGCGGGCCGACGACAGGTTGGCGTTCTACAAGGCCGAAGGTGTGGCGGTCGTGCTCGAGTGCAACAGCGGGTGGATTGGTGCGGTGCGGGGCTTCGCGCGCCCAGGTACGCACACCGACAGGTGGGGCAGGGATGAGAGTCTTGCTTCTCCACCGATCGTTGCGGTCACTCCCGAGCACTACAACAGGATGTACCGGATCTTGGAACGCGAGGTGCCGGTCACGATCGAAGTCGAGGTCCGCAACCGAATTGGAGAGAGACGCGAGCAGGCCAGCAACGTACTGGGTGAGATCCCCGGGTCAGACCTTGCCGACGAGATCGTCATGATGGGAGCACACTTCGACACGTGGCATGCAAGCCCAAATGCCAGCGACAACACATCCGGTGTGGCGGTTGTGCTCGAAGCCGCCAGGATCCTGAATGCCGTCGGCGCCACGCCTCGGCGCACCATCAGGGTGGCGCTTTGGGCCGGCGAGGAGCAAGGACTTTTTGGATCGCGGGAATACGTGCTGAGGCATTTCGGCGATCCAGGCGATCCCGACATCGGGGCCAAAGCCGACTACGAGAATTTCTCGGCTTACTTCAATCAGGACTACGGGCCGGGTCTCTACAGGGGAGTTTGGCTACAGGGCAACGAACACGTCCGTCAGATATTCAAAGCGTGGATGGAGCCGTTTCACGATTTCGGAATGACGACTCTGTCGACCAGAAGCGTGCGGAGCACCGATCACATACCATTCGACGACGTGGGTTTGCCGGGCTTCCAGTTCCTACAGGACCGAGCGGGCGGAACGGGAGGTCACACCAATCTCGACTACTTCGACACACTCCCGATAGACGATTTGACCAAGAACGCCGTGATCATGGCTTCGTTCGTGTATCACGCCGCGATGATGGACGAGCGGATTCCCCGCAAGGGTAGTTAGCCTGCGACACCTCCGCCGTCGACGACCAGCGCTTCTCCCGTGACATAAGAGGAGTCGTCGCTGGCCAGAAAGAGGACCGCACGCGCGATTTCGTCTGCGGTGCCCATCCGTCCGAGAGGGCGATCAGACCCCGCCGCGAGATATTCCTCCCATGCCATACCTCGCTTCTGAGCATCGTCTTCGAGCATGGGTGTCACCGTGTCGCCCGGGCAAACACAGTTTACTCGAATTCCATCGGGGCCGTGGTCTATCGCCATCGCTTTGGCCATGATGACGAGACCGCCCTTGGCGGCGCAGTACGCGGCTGCTTTGTCGCCACCGAGAATCCCCCATCCGGAACTGCAATGGATGATCGATCCGCTTCCCTGCTCGATCATGGAAGGCAGGGCGTACTTCGACATTAGAAAGGCGCCTTTGAGGCTCGAGTCGATGGTCTCGTCCCACTCTTCCTCTGTGCATTCGGGCACTGCTTTAGGATGAAAGACTCCAGCGTTGTTGAACAGCACGTCGATTCGACCGAAACTCTCCAGCGTCCGATCCACTGAGCGACGGCAATCCTCTGCCAGCCGAACGTCAGCCTGAATGAACATTGCCTTCCCACCGGCATCGTTGATCGCCTGTGCAATCTGTTCACCGCGTTCCTGATTGCGTCCGGTGATTGCTACGGCTGCTCCCTCCTTGGCGAGCAGAGCGGCGGTGGCGCTGCCTATGCCCGAGTTTCCTCCAGTGATCAACGCAACCTTGCCGTCCAGTTTCATCTGGGAATTCCTCCTGCGGTACTCTCGTGTTGCTCTACTAGTTGGATGTCTCTTGGGGTTTATCTACTCATGTGTCCACTGGCTGCACAGGCCGCCGGTGGTTTCCGCGCCGTCCATGACGTACTCGTGCCCCGTCGCGAATGCCGAATCTTCCGAAGCCAGAAAGGCGAAAAGTGCGGCGATCTCCTCGGGCTTGGCGTGGCGGCCCAACGGAATCTTGCGATTGACGGCTTCCAGCATCTCGTCACTGTACTCGGCGCGTTGCATTGGTGTCAGCACATACCCTGAAGAAACGGCATTGACGCGTACGGTGGGGGCGAGCTCGAGTGCCATCGCCATGGTCAGCGCAATCACGCCGCCCTTGCTCGCGCTGTAGTCGGCGTAGTGCGGGTACGCGACGTTGCCGGCGGTGGAAGCGGTGTTGATTATCACTCCGGAACCCTTGGAGACCATGTGCCGCGCGGCTGTCTGCGCCATATGGAACACGCCCGTGAGGTTGACGGCGAGAACGTCGTCCCACTCTTCGGGCGTGATGTCGAGAAAGTCGTGTCTGATGCTGATGCCGGCATTGTTGATCAAGACATCGAGCGATCCCATGCTCTCGATCGCCTCGCCGACGGCGGAATGAACCTGATTGAGTTTCGATACGTCGGCTGCGATTACCGCGGTCAGGTCAGGCAGCTCGGCGCGGACGCTCTTGCACGCTTCGGGGTCGCGATCGATCACGCAAACCTTGCATCCCTCTTCCAGAAAACGGGCGGCAGCTGCCATTCCTATGCCCTTGGCCCCACCCGTGACCAACACGTTCTTGCCCTTCAAGCCGCGCATCGAAACTCTCCCATTGAGATGTTTGCCTTAAGGCTGGCTCGCTTTCAATATCTCGTACACCGCCTTGGAAATCTGAATGTCCTGGACGGCGACACCTGTAAGGTCTGCAACTGTAATCTGAGAATCTGCCGTTCGATGCAGCGTCGAGTCGACGATGACTTTGCCTAATTCATGGACGTCGGCTTCCTGCAACACTCCGGCAGCCATTGCGCGACAGACCTCACCGCGTGTGCGACACTGTTCAATGCTGTCCGCAACCACTAGATCTGCCTTGCCCAGAATTGCGGGGTCGAGTTCCTGCTTCTCGAGCGTGTCGGAGCCCATCGCAGTGATGTGAGTTCCCTGTTTGATCTGGTCGGCCCTTAGCAATGGTTCGTGGGACGGTGTAGCCATTACGATGAGATTGCAGGTGCCAGCGATATCGTCGCTGTTCATCGTGGTCTCGATCAACAGGTCGTGTGCGGCCATTGAATCACGATACGCGTCGAGTTCCTCCTGACTCGTACCCCACACTACCACGTTTCTGCAATCGACTACTGGCAGCAAGTATTCGACCTGCATCTTGCCCTGCACGCCGGCGCCAAACACACCGATACGTTCCACCTTCTTTGGCGCCAAAAACTTTGCCACCACTGCCCCCGCCGCGGCAGTTCGCACATTGGTGAGGTGGCACTCATCGAGCAGGATGCACTCCAGTTGTGCCGTCTTCTGACTGAACACCAGCATCAAGCCGTCGTACGAAGGCAGGCCGAGGTTGATGTTGCCGTAGAACCCTGAAGCGATCTTGATGACGAAGAAGTCGTCGCCTTTGATGTATCCGTATTTGATGTGGACGTCGCCGGGGGGATCCTCGAAAACCAGTTCGCCAACCGGGGGTACAACTACCTTGCCCTCGGAGTAGGCGATGAAGCCCTCTTCCATCGCCGACGTCACATCGATCTGTGGTAGTACTCGATTGATCTGTTCGAGATTGAAGAAGTCCGGCATTGCCCCTCCTCAACTTTCTCCGACGAGTGCCATCACCTTTTCAACCGCATTCGCGGCGTCGTAACCGTATTCGTTTGCCCCGATGGAATCAGCGAACTCCTCGGTGAGTGGGGCGCCGCCCACGAGTACTTTGACCTTCCCCGACAGACCCCGGGTCTCCACGAGGTCCACGACGCCTTTCATGTTTGCCATCGTCGTGGTCAGGAGCGAAGAAACACCTATCACCGAAGCATCCTGCTCCACGGCTGCGTCGACGAATTTCTCCGCCGGTACGTCGATGCCCAGGTCCGTGACGGAGAATCCGGCTCCCTCGAGCATGATTCCCACGAGGTTCTTTCCGATGTCGTGGAGGTCGCCCTGGACCGAACCCAGTATCACATTGCCTCGGCTGGGCACCTCTTCGGCAATGAGGAGCGGCTTCAGTAGTGCTACCCCCGCAGTCATTGCGCGGGCGGAGAGAAGCACCTCAGGGAGGTACATATCCTCGTTACGGAACCTCGTCCCTACCACGTTCATCCCGGCGATCAGCCCGTCGTCGAGGATTTCGGTCGTTGGCACCTTTGCCTCGATCGCCTGGGTCACTTGCTCAACGATCTTCTTGTCATCTCCAGCCATCAGGCTTGTTCCGATGTCTTCTAGAATTGCCATATTTATACGCCCCTTTGTGGTAGCGCGTCCATTCCTGCGCTGCGTGCTGCTGCTTCCATGCGCTCTATGAGTTGAGCTTGAATTCCTTCGTCCAGGCGCGTAGGTGCAGCCTCTGATATCAGTCTTTCAACTTCGCTGGATGCTTGTTCACCAATAGTGAGAGAGCCCTTCTTCTGCCAACGCGCTCGGTTGGCTCTGTCGATAGTCGGTCCTGGAAGGTGCAGCTCGTCCCTCAGGTGTTTTCTAGTGTGATCTGCAATGATGAGGTGCTTGTCTCTCAAGAATTCCTCGAATAGCGGTACCGCGGGGAAGTCGTCTCTCGGCTGGATGCCCTCGAGCAAGCGGAATGTCATCCCGCAAATCTCGTTGTCTACCACGAGCTTCTCGAGGCTGAAGGTGTTGATGAAGTCGAGGATGCCCGGTCCAGAAATGTTGTTGACGCCCGTCAACGACCCGAGTGCCGCCCCCATACCCGTCTCGAATCCCGCCTGCATGTCGAGCAGCTTGGAGTCGCCCATTGCTGTGTATGCCTGGGTCGGAATGTTCAGGTGTTTTCCGACCTCGACATATGCGCAATCGATCATCATCGTCTCGATCGCTCCCATCGGGGTGGTCTCGTAGCGCATATCGAATATCCCCGGGGCGCCTCCGTACAGCATTGGAGTGCCGGGGTTCGCCATCTGGCTGATGGTGATGCCGCTGAGCGTTTCGGCGGTGTGCTGGATCACCGATCCCACAACAGTGACTGGGGCCATGAACCCGGGCAGGGGCATGGAGATGTATTCCACCGGAATGGAGTGCCTCGCGCAATCCAATAGATTCTGGCTTGCTGCCGCGGTCCATTTGAACGGTGCGGTCGGGCACACGGATATCACCGATAGCGGCTTCGCTTTCAACTCCTCCGCGCTGCCGCGAACTATGAGCTGGAGGTCGCTAATGATGTCGAAGTTTATTGTGAAGGCACCAGTGACCACTGGCTTTTCGCCGTAGAGCAGGCTCAGGAACAACCTATAGCTGTCCGATATCGGCTCTGCGACATCGTCCGGCACGAATGCCGTGCTTTGGGCGGCAATGTGTTTCAATCCACCGACGAGCTTTGCATATCTGATGTAATCCGCTGTGAGAGGCCTTCGCGCCTCGCCCGTCGCTTGGTCCAGAACGTTTATTGCTGCCGAGCCAGGTGTGTAGTGGACGTTGTCGCCTGAGAAATCGTGAGTCTGATTTCCGAGCACGTCATAGAGGTTGAATGAGGAAGGCGCCGTCTTCAGGGCTCGATCGATGATATCATCCGTGAACTTCACGTGCTCCGCCGCCATGTCGACTTCGGCGCCGTTATCGCCGAGGATCGTCAAAACTTCTGGATTGTAAATGGTCACGCCCAGCGTACGGAGTATCTCCCGCGCCTCATCGATTATGCGGGTGATCAGCTGCTCATCCAGGAAGCGGATGGATGGTCTCATTCGGAAAACCCTCAGTTCAAAGTTGTTGGGCCGGTAGATCTTCTCATTTCTGGCCGGCCTGTCTGTATCCAAGTCGTTCGGAGATGCGGGCAGATGCACTCATGACGCTCTTCGCCAGGGCTGGGATCCGGTCCTTTGTCACCCGTTCGGTCGATCCGCCGATGCTGATCGCCGCCATTGCACGCCCGTCCCTATCCAGCACCGGTGCGGCCACAGAGATGTAGCCATACTCCAACTCCTCGATATTCGTGGCGTACCCCTTTTTCACGACTTCGGAAAGGGTCGCCTTCCAATCTTTCGAGCTGACTATCGTGTGCTCCGTGCTCGCCGGCAGTTTGCCCGTTGTACCACGTGGTGTATCGCTCGCAAATGCCAGCAGAACCTTCCCTGTCGCCGTAGCGTGAGCGGGCCACCTGGTGCCTATTTCTGTGCCGAGCACTAGAAGCCCCCGACCACGCACCTCGTCCAGGATCAACACATCTGTGTCGGTCAGGATCTCCAGAGTCGCATCTTCGCCGGTCTCTGCTGCAAGCGCCTGCAATTCCGGTCGGGCCGTTGCTCTCACGTCCACTGCTTTGAGTGCTCTAGCACCCAGCACGATCATCTCGGATCCGAGTTGGTACTCTCCCGAATCTGGAGACCGGTACACGAAATGCTCCCGCTCCAGCACGCTCAACATCCTGTGGGCCGTGGCCTTGTTGAGTCCGGCTGCTGTCGAAATCTCAGTCAGGCTGAGCTTCGAGTTTTCGTCCGTAAAGGCTCTGAGGATGGATAGAACGCGCTGAACGGCTTGCGTTCCGGGAATTGCGCGAGGCGGGTCAGTTTTGAAACTGGCTTCCATCATGTGAAACACGGTACTATGTTGCCAGGCATAGGACAAGGGTTAATCAAACGGAGGTGTGTCTTGGATACCGTTCTCAGTTCAGAGACCAAAGAGGTGGTCATCAGCCCGAATAGTCCGGTGCGTATCATTGGCGAACGAATCAATCCAACCGGAAGAAAAGCTCTTGCCGCAGAGATGGCAGAGGGGAACCTCGAGAGAGTCAGCAAAGACGCCTTGGCACAGGTCGAGGCAGGTGCGGCGCTCCTGGATGTGAACGCAGGGGTTCCAATGGTGGACGAACCCGCTCTGTTGGCTCAGGTCGTGGAACTGGTTCAATCCCTCACCGACGTTCCGCTGTCGATCGATTCGAGTGTTGCCGAAGCACTCGCTCGTGGGTTGGAGAGCTACAAAGGGAAGGCTCTGGTCAACTCGGTGACCGGTGAAGAGGAACGAATGGAGGCGGTGTTCCCACTGATCAAAAAGCATGGTGCCGCGGTTATCGGTCTTGCGATGAACGATGACGGAATCCCCGATTCGGCTGAAAAGCGACTCGAGGTAGCCAAAAGTATTCTGGAGAGAGCCCAGGATCACGGTGTAGCGTTGGAGGATGTGGTTATCGATCCCCTGGTCTTGCCTGTTGGTGCCACACCGAATGCGGGCAGAATAGCCCTCGACACTATTCGGAAGGTGCGAAGCGAGCTGGGCGTGAACATGGTCTGCGGTGCCAGCAATGTGTCATTCGGCCTGCCGAATCGCCCTCGAGTCAACTCTGCTTTCCTTTCCATGACAGTGGGTGCGGGGATCACGTCGGTGATTGCGAACCCGTTGGATTTGGAGAGTAAAACGGGAATTCTCGCCGGAGATCTCCTGGTCGGGAACGACCAGCACTGTATGAATTGGCTCACCCACCACCGGAGTTTGGAGTCTGGAGCCTGAAGATGTCGCTGTTCTCTCCACCTCGTTACCAAGCCCCGTTCCGGCCCTGCCGCCGCAAAGAGGATGGGCTGACAACGCGTGCCCTGACATCGGTTGAGAGGTTCATCAAAGGTGCACTCTTCGGTTGCCGTATGTGCGGAAACTGCATACTCGGGCAGACGGCATTCATCTGCCCGATGACGTGTCCGAAAGGGCTCCGCAACGGGTTGTGTGGTGGCTCCACTCCGGAGTCGTGCGAGGTGGACCCGTCCAGGCCGTGCACGTGGCATCGGATTTACGAGCGCGCCGAGAAGCTAGGGCGCGTCGACAGGCTGTTGGAGATCAACGCACCCCTTGATGGTAGTCGGGTGGGGCGGGAGACTTGGATCGACCTTCTTCGGCATAGAAAATCGAGGGGCGAGGGGCCTTGGCTTCTAGATGCGCTATTGAATCGAGAGCGGTTTACACAAGCTTGGGATTCGCTGTTCGAGGAGGTTCGACAACCCGACTGGTGGCAAGGCGATGCTGAGTACCATCCACCTTCGTACGATGAACCTGTCTCGCAACTCGAAACGAAGCTTCGGGAAGGTGGCTTCGTCGTCACCGGCGAAATAGCACCGCCCCTGGGTCCTTCTCCCTCGGTGATCGAGAAGAAGGTCGGCTGGCTCCGAGACAGTGTGGTCGCCGCCAACTTCACCGACAACGCATCAGCATCGGCTCGCATGAGCAGTCTGGCCTCGAGCAAGATTTGCCTCGAAGCAGGTTTTGAACCCGTGATGCAGCTTCAAGCGAGAGATCGAAGCCGGGTTGCCCTGGAATCTGATGCAATCGGCGCCGCCGGGTTGGGAATCCACAACATCCTATGCCTCAGCGGCGACCACCAGCGGTCTGGGCCGGGACCTGTGGCAAAACCAGACCAGTTCGATATGGATGCGATCCAACTCTTGTGGATGTTGCGCAGAATGCGCGATGAGGGTCGGTATCTCGACGGGCGGGCAATCAAGTCCCCTCCACGCTTCTTCTTGGGAGCCGCCGCATCACCATTCGGGGCGATATCTCCGTTCGAAGCGATCCGCGCGGAAAAGAAGATCAATGCCGGTGCCCAGTTCATCCAGACGCAGCCGGTGTTCGACCACGCTCGGTTCCTAGAGTGGCTCGAGGCGCTGGACAAGAGAAATCTACTGGAGAAGGTGTACATACTTCCGGGGTTGATCCCGCTCAAGAGCGCACGGGCCGCGCAGTTCATGGCTAACGACGTAGCGGGAGTGAGTATCCCGGAAGACTACGTGAAACGAATGAATGAAGCCGGTGACAAAGAAGCTCAAGAAGAAATGGGTGTATCAATCGCTCTCGAGATTCTGGAAAAGCTCAAGACCACCCAGGGCATCGACGGCGTGCACATCATGGCGGTTCACTGGGAGGCCATTATCCCAAGGTTGGTGGAGGAAGCTAGCCTAGCCGACTGAGAGGATCAGTCGGCAGTACCGCCTTTCAGCAGGTCGGACCCGTGGTGGCGTTTGAATTGGGTGGACGAGTACTTGTCCAGCTTCCATTCGGGTACTCGGCAGACGGGGCACGCTCCGGAGTACCATTTGTTTCTCAACCAACGAGCGGCCCTGCTGTTGCGAGAGTTGTTGACCGTGAAAGTCTTGCTACAGTGGGTGGTTACTAGGGCGGTGTCTCCCGTAACCTCGAACGTTCGGATTCCGTGTAGAAGCCCGGTACGAGAAGGCCACAGCTTGATCTTATCGATCAGTCTGAATAGCTCGACTCTCTTTCTGTAGTACCGCTGTTTCGCTGCCTTGTTTTTTTCGCTCATGCTCCGGCCCAGTCGGTTTTCGTGTTCTTCGTAAAGCTCGCGGCCGCGTGTACGGCCATGGTCGCAGTGCCGATCTCCAGGGCGTCATGGAGCAATCGGTCACCGTGTGCTGCCATCGCTTCCGGTGTCAGTGCGCAAGGCATGCCGGGTGCGGCGACCAGTGTCTGCTCCGAGATATGTTTGGGCTCGATGAACCCTCCCGTATTGGATGCGTCAAAAATCAACTCGTAGCGCTCGATAGCGGTGTGAAAATCTTCCTCCAACTCCACTCTGTCCGGTCCATGCTTGATGATAACGTGCAGTGCGGTGAGTGCTCGTTCCCGCCGTTTGTCGCAGAGAGCTACATTGGCACCTCGGTCTATCAACGTCTGTGCCGCAGCCACTCCCACGGGTCCGCATCCCAATACCAGAACCCAATCGCCGTCGAACCCCCGTTTCATCAACTCGAGTGCTGTCACAAAGCCGACAGCTGTCGCACGCGAGTTGTCCACCACGAACTTTTTTTCCGGCACGAGTGCGACGAATCTATCGTCGTCTGCCAGGAGGAGAACGTCCGCTCCCTTCCCGAGTGCATCCGCGATTCCGGTGACGTCGGATTGCTCGGTCACGATCGTTTCAAAACCGAGGAAGGAGACGATTGCTGCGACCGTGTCGCTAAAACCTCCGATGATGCCGAGACCGCTATTGATGGGAACCGCGGCAAATCGTATACGGTTCTGCGTGTCAAAGATCGTGGTTTCTTCGACGCCACACGCCAAACATGCAATCTGTCTGAGGGAAGCGGTTGTCACGAGTTGTAGATGGGCATCGTACTCGTCGAGTTGCCGAGCGATATGATCGATATCGCGCTCTTTGAGTCGTGTCATGACTCGTGCCCGATCTGCACTGTTGGAAATTCATCGCGGTAGACGTCGATCCCGAAACGCTTCCGTATATCGGCTATCACACTTTCTCGATTTGCTCGGGCGTCGGCGAGATCTGTTCCAGTGATCATTAGGGTGGCAACCCAATCGCGCTTGCCCGGCGAGTAGCTAGTGAGCGCTTCGTCAGCGCCGAAAAAGTCGTCAACGAGATTCAGGGGGCCGTTACCGACCATGACATTCTCGCCGCATACGGAAAGTTGTCCACCACGTACTCGGATGTGTTCGAGAATAGATCCTTTCGGTTCGTGAGCAGCCGAGGAAGCCAAGTGGTTGTTTTCCGAATCGGTGAACAGCGCCGCAACACGCTCGATCATGTTGACGCTTGTCGAATGGTACACTGCGATCGGAGTCTGGCTGGGAAACCTCGCGTCGATCTCCAGGACCAGCAGGCGCCCATCATGGAGTATGACCTCCACATCCATGATTCCGGTGAGACTTATAGCGTCTGCAAGTCTTACTGCCAGCTCATTGAACCGCTCTGCGAGCGTAGCTGCTAGAGTCGTAGGAGCCAGCACCCTCTTGCAGTCGTGATCGCTGTCCATCTCGAGCTCGGTGATCTGAAGCGGAGTGTAAGTTCCCGGACGGCCCACTACCTCGATGGAATAGGAGGGCCCGGGCACGTACTCCTGAAGGACACGACCTGGCGGCGGAATGAGGTCGAACCGTTCTTCGAGATCTACCGGGTCTGCAAACACCTCCACACCTTTGCTGCCGCTTTCACTGTCAGGTTTCGCCAGCACCGGAAACGTGCAGTCGGGCCATGGTGCAGGTGCAGGAACGCCATGTTCTCGAAAGAGGGCGTCTGAAGATTTCTTTGAAGATGAAATGGCGAAAGCGTTGGGATCGAATGCAAGGGGCGTCCCTGTCGAATTACTCCAATCCACCAGACTCGCAAGAGCATCCGGGTTTTCGGTTGCCGGGAAAACCACGTCCGCCTGCGAGAGAGCCTGAGTCAGAGCGTCGCGTTCTTTAAAATCAAGTGCCACGAATCCGTCGCACAGGCCCGTCGCTGGGGCATCGCGATTCTTGTCTAGGAGAATTGTATCGTAACCGCCCTTCCTGGCTAGGTACGTCAACTCCAAGCCTTGGAGCGCTCCACCAGCGATCGCAGCTAACATCCGGACTCAGCCTTCATCCCTTCGAGCCGTGCGTCGACCCAACTACCGTACTCGGCCTTTGATGCCGAGGTCAGGCCGCACTCTCTGATGACCGGCTCTACGATTGCGACGGTGCGGCGCGCATTGTCGATGTCCAGGTTCCTTTGAGCGACCCCGGCAAGCCCCTCACCGGGGGGTACCAACGATGTGACCACGTTCGCCCCGGCGTTCAACCGATCTTGCAGGCCTTCCAATCCCCCGATGTCGAGGGATGCCGGTATCAGGCGGTCCGGAAATAGAAGGCGCATGGTTGCGATGATCTTCAGTTCTTCTCCAGGGTCGGCAGGTGGGTGTGCCGAGAGCGGGGTACCCTTCTGGGGAACAAAACTCATGACCCGAACCTGATCGGTGTCTAGAGTTCTCATGGCTTGCAGGGATAGAACCATGTCGGCACGAGATTCCCCAATTCCGGAGAGAATGCCGTCTTCCGTCAGCAACCCGAGCCTGCGGGCGGAAGTTTTTACGTCCCGCCTCAAGTCGAAGTCCTGACCTGGTCGGATCTCCTCGAAGAGAGACCGGTTGTGAGTTTCCTGGTAGCATGCGTACCACAACGCGCCAGAGTCCTTGAGCATTCCAAGAATCTCGTCGCCGACCAATCCTGGCGAAATCATCACCGGTAGTTCGGTTGCGGCGGTCACAGACTCCACAATCTCTGCGAGGTGTTCGAATCCTTCCTCGTCGAAATAGACCGGGTCTTCACCCATCGTCAGGTCGATGAGGTGGACGCCCGAGTCTGCCAACAACCTGGCGGCATCTACGATCTCTGCTTGGCTCTTCCGATACCGCACCGATATGCTGTTCGATGCCCGGTAGAAACAGAAGCTGCAATTATTGCGGCAGTATGTGCTCAGGTATAGGAAGCCGTAAAGAAAAACCTTGTTGCCCGTGTGCTTTGTGCGAATTCGCCTGGCTGCAGCAAAAAGCGCTGCCTTCTCCTCGAACCTATCGATGGAGAGAATGCGGGAGATTTCAATCGCGTCCAGAGAGGCTCCCGACTCTGCCTTGTCCAAGATCGTTTCCAGGCTGGTTCCATTCACGTCGGAGTGCATCTCGATAGGCCGTGAATGCTCAGATGTTGAGGGTGACGCCGTCCAGGTATGCGAGGCTTCTTCCCATCTTTCCGATACTGTCACCACCTCTCACCGTCATCAGCAGCCGTTCTAGTCCAAAACCGATGCCGACCCATGTATCTGTGATGCGCCACGCATGGTCTAGTGCGTGGGGGCCAACCGCACCAGACCCCAGCTCGAGCCCGTCCGTGCCAACCACGTCCACCGTTTTTCCGTAGACTGCGGACTGTGCCGCCTCTAAACGATATTCCTCGATCCCAGCAGTCTGGGTTACGAGCGCAGCCAACTCACGGATCCGACGGTTCCGGTCTTCTTTTGGGAGCCCGAACTCGCACAGGTTGAGCATGGTGAATTCGTTGGTGTGTTTCGCTCCCTGAGATTCCTTCCGGAAACAAGATCCGATCTCGAAGATGCGCACCGGCTTTTCCCAAAGGCGTAACAGGTCTTTGACCACATAGTAGAGATGCGGGGCAAGCATTGGCCTGAGGCAACGGTCTTTGTCCAGCCAGAAGACCTGGCGAATCAAGTCGTGGGTTTCGTCAACACCCATCTTGGCCAGTAGCCCACGGGACAAAATGGTCGGTGTTACTACCTGTACGAACCCGCTTTGCACGAGGGCGTCCACGAGCTTGGTTTCCAGGCGACATAGTTCGGGTCGACCGTGGTTCTTTCTCATCTCCGCGAGGTCATTCCTCCGCTGCTTTGCGAGCGCGTCCTCCAGCACTTGAAAAGCACGGTCACGTTCTTCCTGATCCTCGAATCGCTCGGACAATTGAGTCCGGTCGGCATCGAGCGCCTTGAGTCTGTTCGTTTGAGTTTCCGACCAGGTTATCACTAGGGCTTTTCCATTAGCTGGTTCGCTGCCTCTTGTTGTTCTGCGCTGCCGGTGTGGCAGGGGAGGAGGAGGTGGTGGGGAGCCCCGGAGTCACACCGAGCTATGTGGGTTTAGAGCCCACACGATCAAGTAGCGATCCACTCCCCACGACGGTTGCTCCATTCGACGGAAGTCAAATCCTCTGCGTCCAAGTTGATCCTCCGCATGAAACGTGTCAATCGACCTTGCAACGGGCTGTTTTCACAACAATGATATCTCAGAGGGTAATTGCGGCGACCCTTGTCCTGGGATGAACCCCCGGGTACAGTGTTTCATATAATGAAAGCCGGTTTCAAAAAGAAGCTCGCCTGAGAGCGGGGAGAAGGCAGGTCCGTATGAGCAGTGATGAGATTCTGACCAGAATGGGTGACGGTGAGAGGATCACCATGCCCATCTCCGAAATCAAAGATGAGATTCTGGCCGGCACCGAGGATGCGGCTGAAAAGGGACGTATCCCGCAACTGACTGACGAGGAACTCGACAAACTCTACGAGATCTTGGCGGACCCCTCGCGCATGGTCAGTGTGGAGCCGGGCCAGGAGGTCGTCGTCACCGACGATGGTGGTACGATGAGTTTCTACTCGGGGCAGGACGGTGGCGGTGTTGGTGTCCCGATGAGCAGGATGCAGGCGATTCTGACTTACGAACGCGCCTGCGGAGCGGACACCACTTCGATGGGCCACAGCGACTACAGCTACAAGCCTGTCAAGCCAATTATCAACTTCGAGACGAACGAGTACTACACCGCGTCGCTCATGACCACGGCGCCGTTCTTCTACGGAGCTCAACCGAACCTCGGACTCTACTACCAACCCGACGGTCCGTGCGTGAATCCGGCGGAGCTTCTCGCAGAGGGTGACATAGAGGGGGCCAAGAAAACCCAAGAGGATGCCGCCCAACACCTTCGGCGCGACCTTGGGTTTGTCGTGCGCAAGCTCGACGCCGTGGGCTGCGAAGGGATCAACTTCGACACCTCCGGGTCTGCGGGTGACGCCGACTACATGGCCGCTCTCCAGGCAGTACAGGACGTGAAACAGGAGTTCTCCCACATGCCCGTGATCCTCGGTGCATCGGGGGAGTTCGTTCTCGGCATGCATGGCTCCGTCGAGTTTGACGGCAAGCGCTTGGCGGGACTATACCCGCACGAACAGGTCAAGGTGGCTGAGTCTGCCGGCGCCGATATCGCAGGCGTCGCAGTGAACACCAACACCAACGAATCGGTTGCCTGGAACCTCGCGCGCGCCGCCACATTCGTGAAGGCCGCTACTGAGGCCTCCGATATTCCCGTCCACGTGAACGTCGGCATGGGGGTGGGGGGAGTTCCCATGATGGAGCAACCTCCCATCGACAGCGTGTCGAGGGTTTCCAAGACGCTCGTACAGCTTGGGAAAGCGGATGGCTTGTAGATAGGCGTCGGCGACCCAATGGGTATGCACATTTCGCATATCATGACTTCAGGAATGGGTGGTCTGAGGACTGCTGGAGATCTGGTAGCCTGGATGCAGATGACTCGAAAAATGAAGATCAATGAGGCGAAAGAATATGTGGCCGGAAAGCTCGGGATCGATATCATCGACCTGACCAACGAGGAAGTGATGCGCCAGCTCAGGGAGGACCTGGGAATCGGCCTCGTAACCTCAGTGTCGGGGAGTCCCAAGGGCATACGAGCCAAGATGAAGATTGCGGAGCTGCTCGATATTCGGATCAACTCGGTGGAACTCTTCAAATCCCAGATTGGATAAACGGATCATGTCAGCTGAAGTCTTTGAGAGCGCGATTGACGTCATCGTCAAAGGGAATGCGGAAGCTGCCCTAGAGGTTGCCGAGAAAGGCCTGGGTGAGGGAGTCGACCCAATTGAGCTGATCAACCAGGGGTTCATCCCCGGCATCAAGAAGGTCGGTGATTTGTTCGGGTCGGGCAGGCTCTTCCTACCTGAACTCATCATGTCGGCCACCGCGATGGAGCGGGTCACAGAACGGATCAACCAGTCGATCCCCAGCGGTCAGGAACAAACGCAGGGTCGAGTAGTCATCGGGACTGTGGAAGGGGACGTACACGATATCGGCAAGACGATAGTCGTCTCCCTGCTCAAAGCCAACGGCTTTGAGGTCCTGGACCTTGGCCGGGACGTGGCCATGTCTGCGTTCATCGAAGAGGCAGACAAGTTCAATGCTGACATCATCGGCACGAGTGCGCTGCTCACTACCACCATGCCCGCGCAGAAACAGTTGGAAGAGGAACTGAAAAAGGCGGATCTAAAAGACCGATTCAGAACCATGGTTGGCGGAGCGCCGGTCACTCACCGCTGGGCCAAGAGAATTGGGGCGGATGCCTTTGCGGAAGATGCGGGCGAAGCCGTGAATCAGGCCAAGGGTCTTCTAGCTTAGGAGAGATCGTGCTAAGTCGAGTAAAGGTTTTGGTGGTATCGGTTGCCGTGGTTCCGTTCACCTTGTCGTTGGTAGGGTGCGTCCAGGAAGTCGAAACTCCGACTGTCGAAGACGCAGTCGAACTCGTCTCACAAACGCACTACCAAACGTATCAGCTGGCGGTAGAGAGCATGGGGCTCGGTCTTTACGGCGGGTCCGACTACGACATGGGGTACCGAAACCGCGATAGCTTTGAAGGTCTCGGCTCGCTCGGAAATCAGGAAACGCGTATCTACCTGCAAGACATGTTCAGAGATATGGGGCTGGAGGTCTCTGTGCAGGGAGAGTACTTGAACGTGGTTGGCGAAATCACGGGTACAACAACTCCCGAGAACATCTACATCATAGGAGCGCACTACGACCATCTGGGCGGCGACGGGCCCGAGGAGGACGATCGGCCTGGTGGAGACGACAACGCATCAGGAACTGCTGGCGTTTTGGAGGCCGCTCGCGTTCTGAGCCAATATCAGTTCGAGTCGACGATCCGTTTCATCGGATTCAACTTCGAGGAGGACGGACTCGCGGGCAGCAAGGATTATGTGGAAAATCATGCGGTCCCATACGCCGAAAACATCTTGGGTGTGGTCAATATGGACATGATCTTGCGACCGGGTTCGGATGTCGAACCGAACAACGTCATAGATGCCGAGGTGGAAGCTCAAGCAAAACATCTGCCTTCGATCGCTTGGGCCCAGGCTTTCTTTCAGGCTGCTGCCGACTATGTCCCTTCACTCATCGTCAACGACACCATCATCGAAACCGAGTCGGGCAGCGACAACGATTCGTTCCTGAACGCAGGGTATCCTGCGTTTCTGGTCATTGAGAATTCGCTGCCGGATTTCTGGGATGCGAACAGCTACTACCACACTTTCGAGGATGCTTCCGACCGACTGGCTAACGACCCGGGTAGCCCCACTGGAGTGAGCTACGACTACGCATTCGCGACCGACGTCACCAAAGCTGTGGTAGCGCTGTTGGCTCGGGAAGCAGTGTTGGTGTCGGGGCCGGCACAACACTAGGCAGACATTCAAATCTTCGACTAGTCCCTGAGGGGTACGGGCGATGACCAAGCTTGCCGTAGTCTCCGAGAAGACGGTTCTGAAGATCATCACTCGCCAACTGGCTTTCGATGCCGTCAAGGAAGCATTCGAGGCCGTTGCGGCAAAACGCGCCGAAGTATTCGAAGTTGCAATCGGGACTGGGCTGTGTGACGGAGAAGCGTTTGCCATCAAATCGGGTATCGATCGCGAGAACGAACTAGTCGGCTTCAAATGCGGCACATACTGGGCAGGTAATTTCGAAAAGGGCGTACCTGCCCATGGCTCGACGATCTTGCTGCTCGATTCAGAAACAGGATTTCCCGAAGCGTTGGTGAGTGCCTCCTATTCAAACGGTTATAGAACTGCCGCCGCCAATGCGATTGCAGTCTCGACTCTTGCTCGTTCCGATGCAGCTGTGATGGGCGTCATCGGTGCAGGGCATCAGGCTGAGCAGGAGATTCGGGCAGTCGCAGAAGTGAGGGCGCTCTCCCTGATCAAGATTTCAACTCGCTCTGAATCGCGAGCCAACTGGATAGCCGAACGCTTGAAGGGCGTGGACGTCGACATCCAATTCACTAGTCCGGAAGACGCTGTGCGTGGCTCCGACATAGTTACCACCGTTACACCTTCGGAATCGCCGCTCGTTAGTGACGAATGGGTAAAAGAAGGCACTCATATCTCGGCGATGGGTGCTGACGACAAGGGCAAGTACGAACTTGATACGGCCATTCTGAAACGAGCGAGTCTATTTGCGGATTATCCCGCACAATCAGTCGTTATCGGTGAATTCCAGCACGCCTTTCACGATGGCCTCATAAACTCGGTCGACGATATCTGTGCCATTGGGTCGGTCACGCTTGGCGAATCCCCAGGTCGAGACTCTGAAGAGCAGATTACGGTCTTTGACAGCTCAGGTATCGCGATACAGGACCTGACTGTCGCGGGCGCGATTCTCGAGGAAGCACGGCGCTTGGATCAAATTCAATCCATAGACTTTTGAGGACCGGCTGCATGCTATCCTGTGGTGATTATTGCGTTGCAGATCCGGACGCGTTGGAGACTCCTGCCATGCTGCTCTTCCAGGACATGATGTACCACAATATTCGCAGCATTTGCGAGATGGTACACGGCGGCGAGAACCTGATGGTCCACGTCAAAACTCACAAGTCGGAGATGGTCGCGCGCAAACAGATCGAGGCCGGGATCGATGGCTTCAAGTGCTCTACTCTGAAAGAACTGGAGATGGTGCTCCAGGCCGGTGCTCGCAAGGCGATCCTTTCGTTCCCTCAGGGCCAGGAGCGCAAGGTCGAGCGGCTATGCGATCTGATCTCATCCTATCCGGACGCTTGGGTAGCCACCATCGTGAGTAGCCCTCATCACGTCGAGGTGTTGGCGACCGTAGCCGCTCGCCGCCGACAATCGATACGTGCAATGCTGGACCTGGACGTCGGAATGCACCGAACGGGAATAGAAATCGGACCGAGTGCCGAGGCGCTTTACCGTCGAATCCACGAAGATGAATTCCTCGAGCCGGCAGGTCTTCACCTATACGACGGGCACGACGAGTTCTCCGACCCTGCACAAAGGCAGGAGGCAGCGCAACGGCACGAGGAGGCCTTGCGGGAGTTTCGGAGTCAGATCGAGGCGGCGGGGATGCCGGTTCCATGCGCGGTTGCTGGCGGAAGTTGGTCGTTCGCTCACTATGCTCTTTCGGAAGGATTGCACGGGTCCCCGGGCTCATTCATCTACTGGGATTGGGGATATAGCACCGTGATGCCCGACAGACCATTTCGATGGGCTGCGTTGATTCTGACGCAGGTGGTGGATTCGTGTCCGGACGAGGGATTGATAACGACTGATTTGGGTAACAAGGCGGTCAGCGCAGATCTGCCCATAGACGAGCGAGCATGTTTGTTGGGTTTGGACGATGCCCAGTTCGTACACCAGAGCGAAGAGCACGGGGTGTTCCGAAATCCGGGCGAACTACCTAGCGTGGGTGAGTATCTATTGGCGGTACCTGGTCACACATGTACCACGACAGTACTCCACCCTGGTGTTCACGTAATCGATGCCGACGGTGAGGTGGTCGACTACTATCCGCACACGGCGCGCGATCGACTTTAGTGATGGCTGGTCAGGAGGCTTGAGATGTGCAAACCGTATTGCATGTGCTTTCAGACGACGAGAAGTCGCGAGTCCATGAGCTCCCTCAGAGTCCTTTGCTTTCGGAGCATAGGCACAGCATCTATCAGAAGTGAACGGGTTGGAACTCGACACGATATAAAACGAGCAGATCGGTACTCGGAGTAAGTGAATCTGACTGTTAGCGGAGGTCACTTTTGAGCACCACTGACACGCAGCAACACCCGAGGCGAATGCTGAGCAGCGGTTTCACCTTGGCTGTTGTAGTCGGCGGAATCATAGGCCTAGGCATCTTGCGCACGCCAGGAGAGGTGGCAGCGCTTATTCCCAATCCGTTGATGTTTGTGTCGTTCTGGGTGTTGGGCGGCCTGTTTGTACTTGCGAGCGCGGCAGTGGTGGCCGAACTGGTGGGCATGACGCCGCGATCCGGGGGAACCTACGTCCTGGTGCGACGCGCCTACGGGCCGTTCCCCGGTTTCGTCATTGGCTGGGTCGACTGGTTGACCTTCGTCGCCGACATAGCCTTCAAGGCGGTCGTCGTCACAGAATTTGCCGCATTGTTGATTCCGGCAGTCGGTCAATGGCAAACGCCATTGGCAATTCTGGTGTCCTCCGCGTTCGCAGCTCTGCAATTACGGGGCGTTGCTCTGGGCGCGACAATCCAGCAGATCGCTGCTGCCACCCTGGCACTGATCGTTGTCGGCTTCACACTGGCGTTGGTATTCGCAGAGTCGGCGGTGAGCAGTGGTGCGACTTCAGTTCCCCATGTGGCTAACGGATTCGGCGCCTGGAGTCTTGTGATCGCATCCATCATTTATGCCTACGACGGCTGGTATTATGCCGCCTATTTTGGTGGCGAAATCAAGGGGGGCGGTGGGGCTGTGGCGCGCTCCTGTATCAAGGGAACGGTCATCGTAATCCTCCTCTATGCATTTCTAATGGCGGCGTTGGCTTGGAAGGCGCCGCTCGGCAGTCTGGCCGGCAACGAACTGGCATTGGCCGGCGCCTTGGAGATGGTCGTCTCCCCACTCGCGTCAACCGTCGTACTGGTTGCAGCAATGATTATGTTGTTGGCCTACCAGAACCTGAACTACATGGGCACGCCCCGAATTCTGCAGGCACTGGCGGTCGATGGCCTGGCCGTCAGGCGCGCGGGAGAAATCTCAGAGGGCGGAAATCCGATCTTTGCAGTGCTGGTGTCGTGGGCGCTTTCAATTGGCCTGATTTTGATCGGTGGGTTTGAGTTCTTGCTGCACCTCTCCGTCTTCTTTTACCTGTTCTTGTATGTCATGCTGATCGCGGGAGTGTTAATCCTGCGTTCACGCCAGCCGGACGCCGACCGCCCGTATCGGGCCTGGGGTCACCCATGGAGTACGTATTTGTGTCTTCTGGGTTGGCTACTCATCGCCCTGTTTCAGGTAACGGCCGAAATCGATACCGCCGCATACGCCGCGATTATGGTGGCGGTATCCTGGCTGGTGTATCGTAGTCTGGCGCGATGAGAAAGGACGCTCTGCTGGCGCTCGCCCTGCTACTGGTAGGCTGTGATACACAGGATCGCCAGGAAGTGCAGCGACCCAACTTGCTGCTTATCCTGACCGACGATCAACGCTCTGACATGTTGGGCAGCAAACACCCGTTTCTCGAGACGCCGCATATGGATCTATTGGCGTCGGAAGGCTTTCGGTTCGAGAACGCCTTCGTGACAACTCCCATTTGCGCTGCAAGTCGAGCCAGTATCCTGACGGGGTTGGTGGAGCGCACGCATCAATACACGTTCGGCACGCAACCGCTCGCCGTTGAGTTGGCCGACCAGAGTTACCCCACACTGTTGAGAGCGGCAGGCTATAACACGGGACATGTCGGTAAGTTTGGTGTTGCCACAGAGCCGCGAGCGATCGAGCAGATGTTCGACAGCTACGTGCCATTCGTTGCACACCCGTACTTCAGGGAACAGGCAGATGGGTCGGTTCGCCACCTCACCGATATCACGGCGGACAGCGCCATCCAGTATCTCCGATCTGCCGATCCAACCGGCCCGTTCGCGCTTACAGTGAGCTTCAATGCTCCTCATGCCGACGACGGAGAGCAGCAACAGTTCTTTTGGCCCGAAGCGATGGACGGGAAGTACATGGACGTCGCTTTACCCGACCCACCTCTCTCCGATCCGGCATTCTTCGAAGCACTGCCAGAGTTTCTGAAAGAAGCCTCGCTCAACAGGGTCCGTTGGTACTGGCGTTTTGACACGCCCGAGAAGTCACGGGAAATGACGCGGGGATACCTGCGGATGATCACCGGTGTAGACGCGGCAATCGGCCGCATCTTGGGTGAACTGGAGTCGCTCGACATCGCCGATAACACGATAGTGATCTTGATGGGGGACAACGGGTATTTTCTGGGTGAGCGCGGGTACGCTGGGAAATGGCTTCCTTACGAGCTGTCGATACGAGTACCTCTCATCGTTTTCGATCCTCGCGTGGAGAGAGAATCGCGAGGAAAGCTACCCGAACTGCCCGTATTGAACATCGACATCGCGCCGACGCTGCTCGATATGGCCGGCGTTGAAATCCCGAACTCCATGCAAGGCCGCAGCATCGCTCCCTTGCTCGCGGGGGATTCACTTGCCGACTGGCGGACCGACTTTTTCATCGAACATCTCTTTGACCATCCGGAGATTCCAAAACACGAAGGCGTCAGAGACGAACAATTCAAGTACGCCAGATACTTCGAGCAGGAGCCGGTGTACGAAGAGCTGTACGACCTGCAGGCGGATCCGATGGAAATGAGAAACCTCGTCGGGGATCCCGACTATCTCGCAGTCCTTACACGGCTGAGAATGCGTACCGACGAACTCAAGGCAAGATATGAATCGATCCGGTAGCAGATGATCCAGGTCAAATACGTGGGCAAATCCGACGTCTTCGGCATGGAAAATGGAGCGATACTCCGGGTCGAAGAGGGCACTACGATCGGCGACGTGCTCGACGCAGCGAAAGTGCAGAGGGCCGTTCACAAACTCGTGGTCCCCCAGGTCAACGGAGAACACCAGAAGATTACGTACGTCCTTCAGGCAAACGACGAACTAGATTTTTTTCTGCCCGTCGGCGGGGGCTGACGCGATGCCTGCCACCGCACAATCTTGTCATGGACGGCTTATGAAAACACTCTATCCTTTCCTCTGCATTCTCCTCGTCTCGTGCACACCGAGTGCGCACGATCAAACAGGAAGCGGAGATCAGGCGCAAAACATCCCCGCCTGGTTCGAAGACGGCAAGTTCGGGATGTTCATTCATTGGGGCCCCTATTCCGTACTCGGGGGGGAGTGGCAGGGGCAAAGAATCGAACAGGGGGATATCGCCGAATGGATCATGCTGCGATTCCAAATCCCCGTGGAGGAATGCCGGAGAATTTCGGCCACATTCAACCCGACCGAGTTCGATGCTCGGGAATGGGTGTCGCTGGCAAAGAACACCGGCATGAAGTACATCATCATCACGTCGAAGCATCATGACGGTTTTGCCATGTACGATTCGCGGGTCAGCGATTACAACATCGTCGACTACACTCCGTTCAATCGCGATCCGATAGGAGAGCTGTCGGAAGCCTGTGCCGAAGCAGGTATCAAGTTCGGCGTCTACTATTCCCATCGCGAGGATTGGGAGCACCCTTACGCCTATGGGAATTTCTGGGACTTCGATTCATCCCAGACCAACCTGGATACCATGGATTATCCCGACCTGTTTCGCCGGTACCTCGACGAAAAGGCCATCCCCCAGTTGACGGAATTGTTGACCGAGTACGGTCCGCTAGGTGTCGTATGGTTCGACCGGGGGATGTACACCCAGGAACAGGGACGGGAATTTGCCGATCTGGTTCACACCCTGCAGCCGGGGACTCTGGTCAATGGTCGAGTGGGTCACTACGACAAGGAACTCCTGGGTGATTACCAGAGCATGACCGACAACGGTATGCCGATAGGGGGAATCGAGGAATACTGGGAAACCCCGCAAACTTTGAATGAGACGTGGGGCTACAGCCGACACGATAACAACTGGAAGACTCCCGACGAGATCATCAGACGATTGGTCACCATAGTGAGTAAGGGCGGCAACTATCTGTTGAACGTAGGCCCGACGGGCGAGGGGGTCATTCCCAGTCCTTCGGTCGAGATTTTGACCGCGGTCGGAGACTGGATGCAGGAGAACTCGGAGAGCATCTACGGAACATCGCCATCTCCGTTTCCCTACGAGCTGCCCTGGGGCTACTGCACGCGAACGGGCAACCGACTCTTCCTGCATGTCTTCGACTGGCCCGAGGGCGGACGCTTGAGTCTGAGTGGGCTGAACAACGAAATCGAAACAGCGTATTCGCTTTTGGAACCGGAAGTGGCACTCAGTGTGGACCGGGGCGAAACTGATGACATCACGATTGGTCTACCCGCAGAACCACCGGATGCAATCAACTCGGTTTTTGTGCTCGAGATCGCTGGTGATCCCGACATTGACCCATATATCGTGGCACAGAACGAAGACGGGTCGTTTCTTCTGGATTATCTGTCTGCCTCCACATCCGGCAACGCACAGAAACGATTCAACCGGCGGGGAGAGTCCGGGCATTTTCACATCTCGAAGATGCAGGCACCCGAGGACGCCGTGGAGTGGCACGTCGAGGTGAACACGCCGGGGTTTTATCACGTCGACATCACCTATGCCGCCAGGCCGGGTTGGGAAGACGCTCGCTATGTAGTAGAGATGGGTCGGGAGAGGATCGAAGGGTCGGTGCTATCCACGGAAGGCTGGTACGAATACAAGACCGAACGAATTGGCCAGCTCGACATAAACAGAGCCGGCAGGGCCGTGGTCAAGATCTATCCAGGAGCTACCCTGAATCATTACCTGATGTACTTCAACAGAATTGAACTGCTGCCGGCTGACGGTGGCGGTGGCTAGTTCGGCTCAATCCCCCGCAATCAGTGTCTTCGTCAAGTGTTACCAGTGCAATGTCCCCAACGTGTCATGGTGTGTATTTCGTAATTTCTGTACGTAGCAAGACGTGTACTACCGTTCCAGAATCCTGAACTCCACCCGCCGGTTTAGCTGCCGACCCTCCTCAGTGTCATTCGACGCAACCGGCTGTTCCTTGCCGTATCCCTTCGACTGCAAGCGATTGGCTTCCGTGCCCTGCGTGATGAGATAATCCACAACACTGGCGGCGCGGCGCTGCGAGAGCGTCAAGTTGACATCATCGGCACCAGTGGCATCGGTGTGCCCACCTATCTCGATCACCAAGCCTTCGTTGTCTCGCAGTACACCTGCCAGCCTGTTTAGCTCGGCATACGACTCAGGCCGCAACGTCGCATCTCCAGTGTCAAAGAAGATGTTGTTGAGCCGAATTGACGCTCCTACTTCCAACGGGACCATCCTGAGGTTCATCTCAACCTTTTGGAAGGTCTCGAGGTCGGTGAGGTCGGTATTCTCGGTGATCGCGTAGTAGTTTGGTGCCGTCGCGTATACACCGTACTGCTCGCCACGAGGCAGGGCGATGGAGAAACCGTGCCTGGACGTAGTGAACGCTCGTCCCATTTCCTCGCCGTCGCGCAGACGCTCGTAAACAATTCGAGCCGGAAGCGGCTGATCGGTGTTGGCGTCGACAACTGTTCCGGATACCAGAACAACCGGGTCCGGCCTGAGGCTTTCCGGCACGTCGACGGTGAAGATATCTGCTCGGCCGTACGAATCTTCGCTGCTCGAAATGTACGCTTTTGTACCGTCGCCCGAGATAACAAAGGAACCCTCGAACGCCTCGGTATTCACACCTGGCCCGAGGTTGCGAGCTTCGGACCAGTTGAGCCAGGTGTCGTCAAGACGTTTCGACATGAAGATGTCAGCCTGACCGTACCCTGGCCATGTCCAAGAAGCGAAGTAGAGCGTGCGCCCGTCGGCAGCGAGATACGCGCCAAAATCGAATCCTGGTGAGTTCACACCCATGCCCATATTTTGTGGCTCAGACCATGATCCGTCGTCCCTTCGAAAGACCATATACAGATCGTTCGAACCATAGGTGTCCGCGCGTTCGATACTCATGATGATGCCCTTGCCGTTTGGCAACAGCATGAACGTTGTTGCGGTACTGATGTTGTAGTAGTTCTCAGGGTGGACCGCTTCAGGGTGGGACCAGCCATCGTCCGTCCTATACGCAAGTGAAACTCCTTCAGGATTGAAGTAATCACCCTGATTGTACGTCCCGAACAGAAGCATGGTGTTGCCGTCCGCGGAGGCTCCCCCCATTGCGTTGGACTGACTGTTGTTCAGAGGAAATCCCAGCCTCTGTACATCCTGCCACCCCCCGTCTGGCGACGGATTCGCATACCAAATATCACCGCCTTTTCCCAAGCCTCCTTCGGTATTCCTAGAGCAGCTGACAACCGTGACGTAAAGAGTCGATCCGTCGACTGTCGGAAGGGGCGAAAGCTCGTCGCATTCCGAATTGATGGCTTTGCCGAGGTTGGTGCGATTGCTCAGCTGAGCGCCCTCCGCGAGTAGATCTATTTGTGTCGGGAAGAGTCTCCAGTGCTGGTTGGGATTGTCCATGTACTCCCATTGCGCCAAGGGATCACCGTTGACTCGCTGTCCGCCGAATACCTCGAGAGCCTTGCCGCTTCCCTTGTTGATTATCGTGTAGAATCCGTTGTCGAGCAGGTCGAGTCGCCATTGCTGGAGGTCACTGCCAGATCGTGATTTCTGGACGACGTTCGCTCCGTTCTCCTCGCCATCTGCAGTCATATACTTGCCGCTGTGCCGGGCCTTAATTCGGAAGTGGCCGCTACCTTCATCTTCAAAGATCCAGTGCTGGTTGTGTCCGTTGGCGTACGACCACTGCAAGATATTTGCGCCATCGTCCTGACTTTGCGCATCGACATCGGCTGCGCGGGGACTGGTTCGTACGATGAGGGCGTATGGTACTCCGCTCTCGGGAACCTGCGCGCTGACGGTAGTTGCCGCGACTGCAAGCAGGGACACGACGAGAGTCAGGATCCGTGGGTTCATTCTCAGCTCCATGTATCGGTGTTTATTTTGGAGTTATGGTACCGAAATGATTATACACACAGACGTGTCCATACGATAGGGCGGCAGGGCAGCCGTCGGGAATATCCCGCACATTGCCGCCTACTGCCGGTGCCTGACGTTTTCGCTGCCGAACCGGTTGATGCGAGCCCTCAGCTCGCCCTGAGAGGACCGCAGCACCGACAGCGTCTTGCGGCTCACTCCGAGCGCTTTGGCGGCGTGCTAGCTGGGCGTCAACCCTTGCTCTCAGCCCGTCTCTGAATCCGATCGAGCTCCTTCTCGACATGCTCATCGAGAGGAAGCGGTTCGTGGGTCGTCAGGATCTGAACAACCTTCTCACGCGCTTCCTCGAGCAGAGTGGGATTCCCGGCAGCCTCCCAGGCCTCGAAGCTCCCGTGCCAGCCAAGCTGGCTGACGTACATCTCACCATCACGGAAAGCGCTCACCGTGGATGATTCAGTCAGAAAATTGCCGCCAGGCCCGACGCGGTCTATCGCGTCCTCCAGCCACTTGCCGTCGTCGGCGGCGATGCCCTCGCGCACCCGTTTGGCCATCTTGAATATTTCCACGTCGATCAGCAATTGCTCGAGGCTGAGGATCATCGAACCGCCCATCAGGCCACAGCCAATCAGAATGTCGGGCCAGGCCAGGGTAGCCATTTGGCCGATCATCGAGCTTTCATAAGCAGCCTGAATGCCTGGGACGTAGTGCTCCGTCGTCATCCCCGATCCCTCCACCGGCAGGCCGTAGTGGCGAGCCATTTCTACGACGGCAACAGCCAGCAGCCCTCCTTCGATGGCGCCGGCGCTGTAGCCTCCGGTGCGGGGGTTCATCATCGACTGCGCTGGGGCGTATATGATCGGGGTGCCCGGGGCGCCCGCCTGCACCAGGCAGAGCATGGCCAGCACCTCGCAGTTTCCCAACACCGTGGTGGAGATCAGGCTGCCAGGGCCCGAGACACCCATCAGCGGCATGGGCATGACCGCCAGAGGTATGTCCCAACCCAAGAGCTCCAGGTAGGCATCGGTGCGCCTTCCCTCGATGATCAGCGGCGACTGCGGGCACAAGATCCACGACAACGGGTGCTTGCGACGGATGGTCTCCTTGTCGCCGAAGATCACCTGCAGCACTTCAAGAAGCCAGGGCACCTCTTCTGGACTGCCGATCCCATCCTGGACGTGCTTGGAGAAGTTGCGGAACAGGTGCCGCCAGTGGGTCACGAGGTCAGGCACTGATTCTCCGCAGTCGCTGCGCTCGATCATGTCCCAATAGAGGCCGAACTCGTCCAGTGCGTCGGTCAGGCGCGTTGCCTCCAGCCAATCTTTGAAGGTGCCTGTTCGCCTCTCTCCTGTTTCCCGATCGAGAGCGAATACGGCCTTGCCGTCGATGAGCAGCGTGCAGTCGCCGCTGTTCATCTTCAGGTCCCATCCCGGCCGGCGAGCCCCCAGGCAAAACTCCTTCGGGGCCGATTCGAGCGAGTCCTCGACCAGCGTTCGTGGGAAGCGCACGATGTGGGTGTTGTTGTCGACGTCCGCCCCTGCCTCCTCGAGGATCGCGCGCCCCCTGGCGGTGTCGACTCGCACGCCGGTGCGCGACAGGACACTCAATGATTGCTCGTGCACCTGTGCCCGCTGGTCGTCAGAAAGAACCTGCAGCAGTGTCCTCACGGCTCACCCCTTTGTGCGGTGCCAACTTCTCGAAATCGCGGCATCTCGACCCTTGTCATCACCAGGATACTGCGATGAGACAGGGGGCTAAACGTGGATCTGTGAGAGCGATTGTCAAGGAAGAGCTTCTCCTGCGCTGACTGCCCGGAACCTTTCGGACCGAAGGCACCGTCATTGCATGATGAACGTCCAGAGCCACATACTTCGTGCTGCGTTTCATGAGAGCCGCTCGTTGTGGGGATTTTTGGTGCTTCGGGAAGTCCATGGTACCCACGAACGAGGTGCTCTCAATATTCGTTATTCGTTAACCCCGACACGGAGAAATAGATGCCACGGGATCCCCGGTTCGACATCCTTTTCGAACCTGTACCCATCGGCCCGGTAACGGCGCCCAACCGCTTCGTTCAGGTGCCCCAGTGCACGGGAATGGGATACCGCCGCCCGCGATCCATCGCCGCCCTGCGTGGCGTCAAGGCGGAAGGGGGCTGGGGAACCGTTTGCACCGAGTATTGCTCGATTCATCCAACGTCCGATGACGAGCCCTTCCCGTCGGTCTCTCTGTGGGATGAAGAAGATGTTTCCGCCATGGCCATGATGGTGGATCAAGTGCACGAGCACGGGTCGCTGGCGGCTGTCGAGCTTTGGGCCAGTGGGGCCGGAAGCAAAAACTTCTACACCAGGGAAGTACCTCTCGGTCCTTGGAGCATCCCTGCTGGGATCAGCCGGGATCCCGTGCAGACGAAAGTCATGGACAAGCAGGACATCCGCAACGTGCGGAAATGGCATCGCGACGCCGCGATTCGAGCCAAGCGGGCTGGGTACGACATCATCAACATTTACGCGGCGCACTGGTATCTGATAGTTCAATTCCTGCTACCATCGAACCAGCGAACGGATGAATACGGAGGCTCGCTGGAGAATCGGGCAAGGCTCCTGAAGGAATTGATCATGGAGACGAAGGAGGCCGTGGGCGATACCTGCGCTGTCTCCGTCAGATTCTCGGCGAGTTTCGGAGCACCTGAACATGCTCCGGAGAACCCTGAACCTCGCGAGGTGCTCGAGCTTCTGAGCGAGCTGCCGGACATGTGGGACATCGTGGCCCGCAACTACACATACGAGATGGGAACCTCGAGGTTCGTGCAGGAAGCCGCGTTGGAAGACGCGATGTCGTGGGTGAAGAGCGTCACCACAAAACCGGTGGTTAGCGTGGGTCGCTTCACTTCACCCGACACCATGGTGCGGCTGGTGCAACAGGGCGTCGTCGACCTGGTTGGAGCTGCGCGACCATCCATTGCCGATCCCTTCCTTCCGAAAAAGATCGACGAGGGTCGCATAGACGAGATTCGCGAGTGTATCGGCTGCAATATCTGCTACGTGGGCGATCAGACCGGCACCCCGCTCACCTGCACACAAAACCCCACCATTGGAGAGGAATGGCGGAAGGGATGGCATCCCGAGTACATCCCGCCCAAGGGGTCGGATTCGAGCGTGTTGATCTAAGTGGTCGCCCCATCCGGCCTCGAGGCTGCGGTTGCCCTCGGCAAGCGAGGCTACGCCGTCACGTTGGCCGAAGCGCGCCACGAGCTTGGCGGGCGTGTGACGCTCGAATCGGAATTGCCGGGGCTACGCGAGTGGATTCGAGTGCTGGAGTGGCGTTTTAATCAGATTTCGAAGCTCAGTAATGTCGAGTACCACCTCGACAGTCACGTGGACAAGGAGCAGATCCTCGAGTTTGCGGCCGATCGGACTGTTGTTGCGACCGGAGCTAAGTGGAGGCGTGACGGCGTCGGGCGCTGGGATGAGCAAGCAATTCCAGGGTGGCAGGAACCAATGGTAAAAACCCCGGACGACATTTTTGGCGGGGCGATTCCTGAAGGCCCCGTGGTCTTGTACGACGACGACTATTACTACATCGGCGGGGTGATCGCTGAAAAGCTGCGTGAAGCTGGCCTGGAGGTCACGCTGGTCACACCTGCAAATGAAGTGTCGACCTGGACGAGATATACCGAGGAGCAGCATCGCATTCAGGAACACATCCTCACTCTGGGAATCCACCTCAGGACGGGCATTTCACTCTCTGAAATCCAGTCGGGTGGAGTTGTCGCCGAATGCGTCTACACGGGTCGAAAAGAGGAGATCCCGGCGTCCGCTGTGGTCCTCGTGACTTGCCGCGAACCCTACGACGACCTGTACCAATCACTCCGGGACGAGATCCACATCGACAGAATCGGTGACTGTCTGGCGCCGGGAACGATTGCGACCTCTGTGTATTCGGGTCACAGATACGCCAGAGAGATGGATGCCGATCCACCGGAGGGACTCCCCTTCAAACGCGAACGATAGACGCCACTAGACTTCTTGGAGACGTAACATGGCCCACGCACGGACAGTCTTTCTGGATCAGAGCGAAATAAACCTGATTCACGCCGCAGGCATAGAGAGCCTGCGGGATATGGGCATCAAAGTCGGCAGCGAACCTGTTCTTCACATGCTCGAGAAGAACGGAGCGAGTGTGGACTACGACTCAATGGTCGCTCGCATTCCCGAAAAGCTGGTGAACCAGGCTCTTGAAAGCTGTCCCAACGATTTCTCACTCTGCGGCCGTGATCCTCAGCGCGATCTGCAGGTACCTACCCATGCGCTTCCATGGATGACCAGCAGCGGCCTCGCAACATTCATCAAGGACTATGAGACCGGAGAGTATCGTGACTCCACGAGAGCCGATATTGCCGCCTTTACTCGCCTGGCCGATGCAGTTGATTCTCTCGATTTTCAGTGGACGGCGTTGACCGCTTCCGATGTTACGCCCCTTGCCCACGGACCCCATGAGTTGTGGGTGACCATGCTGAACACCACCAAGCACGTTCAGGGCGTTACTGCACAATGCGCTGAAGATGCGAAGGTGCAGATCGAGCTGGCAGCTCTCATCGCAGGAGGGAAAGAGGAGCTGAAGGCACGACCTCTCTTTTCTGTCATAGTATGCCCGATCGCACCATTGAACTATGAGCAAGGATCCGTTGAAGCTCAGGTCGAGCTGGTTAAAGCGGGAATACCGGTTGTTTCCATGTCCATGACAAATGGTGGCGCGTCTGCTCCCCTGCCCACGGCCGGAATGTTGGTAAATGCCAACACCGAGAACCTGGGAAGCATTGTGATTTCGCAGATGGCAGCCCCTGGCGCACCCCACATTTATTCTTCCGAGTCCGGACCAATGAACATGACAACGGCCTGCATCAACTACAGCTCCGTTGAAAAGGGATTCTTGAGCATCGGGCTGGCGCAAATGGCCCAACACTACAGATTGCCGTCTCTTGTTGCTGATGCTGGATGGGGGGACAACCTAGAAGCCAGTGTGGCCGGAGGTATGACGCCTATGAGTCAACTCACGGGAATCATGGGCGGTTCGGACATCGTGACTGGCATGGGGAGTGTTGATTCCGCCAAAGGAATCTCCTATGAACAGTTCATGGTTGATTCATATATGTGGGATTGCTGCAAAAACTACATGCATGAAGTGGAGCTGTCAGAAGAGAAGATAGGCTTGGACGCTGTCAAAGAAGTCGGGCATGGAAATCACTTTCTGACTCATCCTCACACCCTCAAGTTCCTCCGTGGTGAGCTTGCGTTCTGGGACGACGAAAAGCTCGGTTTTCTGAGTCTGCCCCGGGAGGAATTGCGCGCCGAAGCCAACAAGATCGTGAGGGGCATCATGGATGAGCATGAGGTCGAGCCGTTGGCAGATGGCCTCCTCGAAAAGGGCGACGTGATCATCAAGAAGTATGAGGATTCGCTAACTAAATCTTGATACCGAAACCTGTCCGGTCCAGCATCTTCAGCCAAAGCCCTTTCTTGCCTTGATTTCGGTCCGCTTTGTCCAGGGCGGAAAAAGTGATGTTCGCTCCAAACCATCGCAGAAGACGGGGAGGCCAGCGCGCTGGCCTCCTCTTAACGAACGCAAGGCGCGCGAGCTCCGTTTCACCGAGACCCAGAAGCGCCAGGCCGGCACGGGCACCGAATCGACACGGCGTGACACCCTGTCCGGAATAACCCTGTACCCAAACCACGCGATCGCTCACGGCCTGTCCGAAATGCATGGAATGGTCTCTGGACGCGCCGATAGCTCCACTCCAGCGATGAGAGAATCTCAGGCCCTTCAGTTGAGGAAAGACGGTGAAAAAATACGACGCAATGCTTTCAAACCTCTTTGGGTCATCTTGGTCGACGAAGCTCCCTGAAGTTCTCAAGAAATAGTCAGGAAGACCGCCTCCAATCATGATCCGATTCTCAGAGGTCAGGCGATAGTAATGGTGAAAGATCTCAAGGCCGGATATGCATTGTCGTCCAGACCAAGCAATGGAAGCCAGCTGCGTTTCACTCAGAGGTTCCGTCGCCAGGGCGTACTCCCAGATGGGTGCTATGAGAGAGCGTCGCGATCGCGGCACGAGACTGGGATAGGCATGGGTGGCAAGAAAGACCTTTCTGGCACGAACCTGACCCTGCGCCGAAGTCAGCAAGATATCTGAGCTGGAGTCCGCGGCTGTCAACTGAGTCAGCGGGCTATTTTCGTAAAGCCTGACGCCGCGTTTGCACGCTGCCTCTCGAAGACCATCAACCAGCTTGCCAGGGTGTAGTATGCCCAGGCGTGTCTGCTGTTCGAAGTGCCCGGCCAGGAAGGAAGCAGACGCCACCACCTTCTGCACCGCTTCCCGATCAAGCAATACCGAAGACGTTCCCCTCTTTTGATCGGCTTCATGCATAGCTTGAAGCGCCAGTATTTGATCTTCCTGGACCGCTACATGCAAATAGCCTGTGGGCTCATAATCCACCTGCATCCGATAGCGTTTTAGGTCATCCAGAAAGCCTTCGGCGTTTTCCCGACCGAGCGTCGACATCTCCGGCTCACCCTCCGGAAGACCTAGATCACGGCTATTCTGATAGTGAGTCAGCGTCGAACTGACACATCCGCCGGTTCGACCCGAGGCTCCGTCTCCCACCGAACCTGCTTCTATCAAAACCACATCGAGGTCCGGGTGCGCCTCCTTGGCAAGAAGCGCCGCCCATAGGCCGGTAAAACCGGCACCCACGATGGCCAGCTCAGTCTCTACTCCCGCAGAAAGAGACTCCGCCGTTTCGGGTCTGTCGGGTCGGTCCAGCCACAGGGGCATGTTCTTGGACCCATCCAGTGATTCCATCAACTCGGTTCTCATTTGACTAACCAATCAGACGGGACCTGGTCGTCCTGATTCAGATCGATTCGGAGCGCACGAGGTATCGGTACACCGGCCACGATATCGCCACAAAAACCGCGGCGTAGACGCCAGTTTCGATTTGGGCGACCGCCTCGAACAGGGTCAGAAGGATACAACCGACAAGACATGTATAAGTGCTCCAGGGGTGACCCCAAGCCCGGTACGGGCGGTCGGCGTCCGGCCGACGCGAACGCAGGATAAGGACTCCGGCGATCAATACTACAGTTATGAACAGGACGAAAAACATGAGAAGGTGCAGCAGGAAATGAAATCCGCCGATAATGATAAGGAAGACTGAAAAGCCCCAGCTCAGCAGCACCGCAAAGATCGGATTGCCACCTTTTGAGATCTTCCCTGCGCGCCTGACGGCCAGGCCGTCGACCGCCAGTGCTTGGAGAATCCGGGGCGTGCTCATGTACATGAGGTTCTGGTGAGCCAGCAATATGACTATCGCCGCAACCACTACTACGGTGGACGCGAGCGGCGAGAAGACCATCTCCAGCGCGCTGGCCAATGCCAATTCCTTTCCGGCCAGGCTGCCCAGGGGCACCTTCCAGACCAAAGCCGCGATCAGGAAGACATAGAGGAAACAGAGAATCACCACTCCCTTGATCAAGGAGCGCGCCACAGCTCCACCGCCACCTTTTATTTCACCACCGAAATAGGCGGGATAATCCCAGCCATCGTACGTATAGAAAATGGATGCGAACACGAGGCTCCAGCCGCCGAGTCCGGTAGCCGCGATGGGAACCGAAGCCGTACTGCCGTTCACCGCCGACCCTGCGAATACCAGCGCCACTGTGAATCCAATAACGATCAGTGCCAAAGCGGCAGCAGCGACCTGCTGGATTTTCGCGCCCAGGGCGAGGCCGCGTAGTTGCAGCACGGCGAACACCGAAGACACTATGATTGCCAGCGGTGTTTGCCATAGACGCGCCGCTGGATACAACATTGCGGCAAATTCAGTGACCACGACTGCCTTCAATGCTATGTCGCCGACAAAGCACAACCAGTCGACCCAGCCAATCACGAATCCGGGAAACGGCCCGTAGGCGTTTCGTACCAGGGCGTAGGTTCCTCCGGAGCGCGGTGTCATTCCGATCAGTTCGGCCAGCACAAACGCGCACAATAACGAAAACAGTCCGCCCACCACCCAGAGGGAAACAAAGATCAAGGGATCGGTGATGACCGTGGCGACTTCCCCTGGCGTGCGCAGAATTCCCAGCCCAATGGTGCCGCCGATGGTGGCAGCTAATGTGAAACCGCTGCCTAGCACGCGTTTCGGCTGGTGCGGGGTGTCATTGGCGCTCATTCATGGACCCCTTTTTCTCGAGATCAGCAAGACAAAAACCCAACGCTGGGGCATTGTCAACTCAATGGTCCACGTGTGAGGTCGACGTCGGCGGTTCGTATTCGTTCTCGTCCATGAAGTCTGGAGGGCACCGGCTCAAGTCGATAATCCCCTCTCAACGTTTGCTGGACACCGTCGTGTCGGAGCAACATACTTCGCGAGAGAGTGTGAGAGACCGTTTCTCGAATCGCTTTGCATCTAGCCGTTCTCCATTGGTGAAAGGGGTGATGGAGTGAAAAGAGTCCACACAAGAATGGGTGATGGCTATAGCCATGAAATGACCGAGGCTGAAGTCATGAGGGATCTGGAGGAGGGGACCAGCGATGCTTCCAAAAAAGGTGAGGTACCCACGCTCACAGAAGATGAATTGGCGCACCTGTTCGACATCATAAGTAGCCCGGATCGAACCGTTGGTGTGGAGAGTGGGAAAGAGGTAGTCCTCAGCTACGACTCGATGACCACCAAGCTCCAACGTGCCCACATACCTGTGAGCCAACTACAGTCTTTGCATATGTTCGAAAGAGGTTTGGGCGCTGACACCCTGGAGCTGGCTCATATCGACTACAGCTTCAAACCGGTAAAACCAATTGTGCCGTTCGAAAAGCCGGTGTTGGAACAAGCTGTGCTGATGACCATCGCTCCGTTGTTCTACGGCGCCATGCCCAATCTGGGGTTGTACAGTCAGCCGGATGGTCCTTGCGTCAATCCCGGCAGCCTCTTCCCGCAAGGGAAGATTGCCGAAGCACAGGCCTCTTACGAAGAGGCAGTGGAATACGCGGTCAAAGACATGGTCTATGTCGGTAGTCACATGTACGAAGCGGGCGCAGACGGAATCAACTTCGATACAACCGCGGCCGCTGGAGACGCGGAATTCTTGGCGGCCCTTCTGGCGGTTGAGAAGCTCAGAGAGAAATACCCCGACATGTGCATCGAGATGGGTATGGCTTCGGAGTTCGTACTGGGAATGCACGGAGGGGTTACCTACGAAGGTGTTCGCCTGGCTGGGCTCTATCCGCACCAGCAGTTGAAGCTCGCTGAAAAGGCGGGAGTCACCATATTCGGCCCCGCCATCAACATCGTCACTACGAGGTCATTGCCCTGGAATCTGTCTCGGGCCATTACGTTCACCAAAGCTTGTTCCGAGATCGCCTCGATTCCGATCCACGGCGATTTGGGTATGGGTGTGGGGGGCGTCCCTTTGTCCATCACGCCTCCCATCGATGCGGTGTCGAGGGCGAGTAAGGCGACGGTTGAGATTGCCCGATTGGACGGCTTGTAGGTAGGTGTTGGAGACCCCTGCGGCATGCATGCCACGCATGCAATCGCCTCGGGCATGGGCGGGATTCGCACCGCTGGAGATCTGGTGGCGCGGATGCAAATGTCTCGAGGGATGCGGATCGACGAAGCAAAGAAGTGCGTGGCTGACAAACTGGGAATCTCGGTGTCCGAAGTGTCCGACCCGGTGATCATGTGCGAGGTGAGAGAGGATCTGGACCTGGGACGCGTCAACGAGACTCCAGAAGTTGCCAAAGGGATGGACGCGAAGTTCAGGATCGCAGATGTGCTGGACATCGAGATAAACTCGGTCAACCGGTTCAAGAGAAAAGCCGGCCTCTGAGTCGGCGCTCTTGTTCGATCGGTGGTGCGGATCGGCGTGCCAAATAGGGAGTCGTTGTTGCTCGTTCGCTATGCTGGCAGCTGATCTCCCACCCATTCAATGCCGAGATCGATCAATTTTTCAGGAGTTGGAACGCCGTCGGCGGTCCAGCCGTTGATGTTGTAGTACAGATCCAGAGCCGTCTCGAATTCGGCAGTGTCGATCTTAACGCCAGCTGTCGGACCGGTACCCTCGAGAGCTTCGAAGAACTTCTTGGGGAGTCGATCGTCCTTGCGGCGGAAACCCTCCCGAGCGTTGAAAATGCGCAGCAGGTTCAGTCGGCGCTCGCCGACTCTCATCAGCTCGGATAAACTTGTCTCCCAACCCGTGATCGCATTGACCATCTCCACCATCTCGGCTGGGCCATAGAGCGTCCAGGCGGGTCCCCAAACGAACTGGCACAACTCGAGCGTATCGAGAGTGCTGTAGAAGATCTGTGTGTAAGCTGCAAACCGCACCTTCTCCGGTCCGAAACTCCCTTCGGGAGGTGGATCCGTGAGGTCCAATTCAGCCAGGCGTTCGAGGTACAGAGGAGAGGTGCCCTCCTCGTACATGGGGTCGTGCTCGCTGGACTGGTGGTCTGCACCAAAGGGGTTTACGGCGTAGATGAGCCCCAGCGACTTCTTTGCCTGCGGCATATGCGCAGGGGCTTCGGTGCCCTTGACGGTGATCAGGCACGCTTCAGCTTCTGGGCCCCATCTTTTCGCGGCACGAGCCGACCCTTGCGACAGCAGGGTCCCGAGCGGCCCGCTGTTGGTTACGGTCTGGTTCAAGACGTCCAGCATGGCCTCGGTATTGCCGAAGCGCAGTTCAAGCCCTCCGGTTTCCCCTTCCCCGATGATGCCTTTTTCGAAGCACTCCATGGCGAGTGCGATGGTGGCTCCACAAGCGATTGTATCCACCCCATGCTTGTTGCAGATCTCGTTGGCCATGGCAATGGCAGCGAGGTCGTCGATCCCACAGTAGGAACCGAATGTAGCGAGCGTCTCGTACTCAGGGCCGCCGTAGAGGGGGTCGACTGGATAGGGGCCTTCTTCGATCTCCACCACTCGTTTGCAGCGCACTACACAGGCGTGGCAGGTGTCACGCTCTTTGAGAACCGTGTCGAACATCGTTTCGCCACTGATGCTTTCACAATGTTCGAACCTGCCCTCGTTGAAGTTGTTGGTGGGCAGAGTTCCCATCATGTTCTGAGGCAAGAGCACGCCGGCGGTGCCGTATTTGCCAAGACCGTCGACATCGGGGTTTTCCGCTAGGAGTTTGGCGCCGGTTTTTTGAAGAGTCGCCACAGCGCCCGGATCCGAGAGCTCGACTTTCTGCTTTCCGCGCACGACGATGGCTCTCAGGTTCTTGCTGGCCATTACCAATCCCATGCCTGTGCGACCATTGGCGCGGTTGGCCATGCTCAGCAAGCTGGAGAAGAGGACTCCGTTTTCGGCTCCAGGCCCATGCTGCAAGACCTGAGCCTTGGAGTCACCTACCTCTTTTTTCAGAAGGGCATCCACCTCACCGGTCACCTTACCGGTCAAATGAGCGGCGTCTTCGAGTTTTGCTTCCCCATGAAGAATGGACAGGTACATCTGTTTGGGGGAACGTCCCTTGATGACGATGCCGTCGAACCCTGAAAACTTGAGCTCGGCAGGGAAGAACCCACCCGATTGCGAATCTCCTATGGCACCGCTTATCGGGGATTTTGCATTGACGTTCAAACGGCTTTGGCCGGAGATTGGTGCGCCCGTGGTCACACTCAGCATGAGGGTCAAGACGTTCTCTGGGGCGAGAGCGTCCACGCCGGCAGGCATCTCCTTGAGGATGTAGTACATCCCCATGGCACTACCACCCATGTAATCGCGGTAGAAATGCTCAGGCGGTTCTTCGATCTCCAGCGTAGCGTGTGTCAGGTCGACATGCAGGATCTTTCCGGTGTATCCGAAGGGCATGGGGATCTCCTTGGCTGCTGGAGATTTTACATACTAAACGTCTTGCTTCAAGAGCTAACGAAACACCGAGCCCTTCCACGGGTCGAGGCCCCTAGTTGGGTCCTTCCGAGGTCGAGTCCGAAGCACTCTTCAAGTGTCTGTCCAGGAATTCGACCATTCGTCGGGCGGCGTCAATCGCACTGGGGCGATACCATTGGTGAACGACGTGGTCCTGGCCGCCGTAGCTTGCGAACTCCGCCGGCCGATCGAGCCTGTTGAGGGCGCTGAACAGCTTTTCGGCGTCGTGGTAAGCCATGTCATCCGTACCATGAACGATCAATAGAGGTGTGAAAATCCGGTCGGCCCGGTAATACGGAGAATTCTCCAGGTATCGTCTCATGTTCGCCCAAGGATGATCTCCCATGCGACCCCGTCCCCCCTCCATCCAACCGAAATAGACGGGAGTCCCATTAGGGGCCAAGTGGCCGTAGGTGCCTGGCAAGTCGAAGATGCCGGATACAGCAATCGCAGCTCGGAAGATGTTGGTGCCGCTAACCACCGCAGCGGTGCCGAAACCGCCAGCAGATTGGCCACCGAGGGCGAGGCGATTTACATCCACGTAACCGAGTTCTGCCGCTCTGTAGATTTGGGGCAGGATGCCATCCACCATCTCCTGCATAGGGTTGCCCGGTTCTCCGCTCGGCCCCATAGGGACGTTCAACAGCAACATGGCATAGCCCCGGCTCGTGAAAAGGAGATTCGGAACGGTGAGGACCATCCCTCCGCCGAATTCTTCTGCGAGGGTCGACCGGTTCGACCCCGGGTAGAACCCGACTAGTGCCGGGAGTCGATCTCCGCGCTTTGCGCCAGGCGGCAAGAGTACGGCGGAGCGCACGTTTGAAAGGGTTCCATCGTATAAAGGCACCGTGGTCTCAAAGATCTCCACCGCGCCCATTCTCAGGCCTTCCAGGCGGGGCTCGATGTGGGAGATCCTCTCCATTTGCGAAAAGTCACTGGAGAACCGATAGACATTGGGCGGTGTCGCATAGTCCTGGAGAATGCCCATGATCGGACCGTGCCTGCCGGCCGCCGAGAGATGTTGAAGTTTTGCCAAACCCTGCCAGAGAACACGGTGGTCTCCGGTTAGGTAGTTGTAGCGGACCACGAGCTTCTGGCCTGTGGCCCGTTCGGTCACGATCACCGTGATCGATTGCCGATCCGATTGCCAAGCGGTTCTCCCGTCGGATTTAATCACGTCCTGGAAGACCCACCCATCCTCGAGAGTCATTTGCAGGGGTGGTCCGCCGTCAATGGGAAGGACGGCGAGTCCGGTTGGATCTGTGCCACCGGCATTGGTGGGGCCCGTTCCCACCACAAGGCCGGTCCCGTCCCTGGTGAACAAGTAGACATTGCTCGCCAGCTCACCAAGTTCGGCGCCCAGGCGGCGCGATGGCTCCGGCGGTACTTCCCCCTCCAGGTCCGCAAGCCAAATATCCCCGTCTTTGAAAAAGGCCAGAAGATCCCGTTCCGGATGCCATCTGTAGTTCAGTCGATGATAGTCTCTCAGCTGCGGTAGGTCTTCCGCGATGACAGTGACTCCACCCCCGGACGCTGAGACCAGCGCCAGGTCGATGGTGGTGATTTGGTTCGTGGTTCCGTGTCCCTTGAAGACTGAGAGGTAGCTGACCCAACGCCCCGTCGGGGACAAACGCAACACTGAGGGTCTAGGGACAGTTGCCGCGTTGACAAGTACCCTGGTCTCCCCTGATTCCGCGTCGACCGCCGCCAAGTTTGCGTTGTTCTCCCGAAGGTAGTGGTTCTGTAACGGTGTTGTGGCTTCCGCCTCCGCTGCAGTCTTTTCGCTCCCGCTCCGGAGAACCCGGACCTCGGCCAGGGTGTCGGTGCCGGGCGGTTCGCTCCTAGGCTCCGGTGCGGTCTCCGAGAGCCACGCTCCCGGCCCAGATTCTGGGGCGAGGGGAACGTATAGAGTCTGCCCATCTGGAGACCAAATTGCATGGTCGCCAGCCCAGAGTTTTGCCTTCACTCGGTGCTCGGTCACTTTGGTCGACTGACCGGTAGCTGAGGAGTAGAGCCAAAGCTGGGGAGGGCCATGGAAGTCGGAGTAGAATGCCAGGAGGTTGCCATCCGGGGACCATGACGGTCTCCAACAACTACCGCCGGGACAGACATTCTCCGTGTGAGCCTGGGAAGCGTCCGTGACGTACAGCTGACTCCCCACGTTCAGGGCGGGGGTTCCATTGGGCCAGAACCGTACATCGAGGTTCGAGTCTTCTGGCGGGCGTCTGGTTGAGTAGGCGACGCGGTTCCCATCGGGCGCAACAGCCAGCGTTGTGCTCCAGAGGAAGGACCGCATGTCGAAAGCGAGCTCAAAAGAAAGAGAGGAGCTGTGATTCTCAGGAGAACTTTGAGCAAACGCTGCCGAGGCGTTCGTGAGCATCCCACCTATAGCCAGAAGAACAGCTCCCAGGGTTGTTACAGTTCGGGATAGCATTTCTCTTCTCCGCTCGAAGGCGCCGCTCAGGGAGCGACCGCCGTAAACGAATACCGCCCGGATCCTAGCTCCAAACGCACAGTGCCAGGAGTGGAGGCTGGCAACTCCCGTATTGCAGGAACTTCTCCGAGGCTTCGCCCACCCTCCCGTATCGATGCTGAGTCACTCGTTGGAACCGAAACCGTCGCAGTCGTGTTCACAGGAATCTCAACGTCGAAATAGAGCAAACCGTCCTCGAGTCTCCAGCTACTCCCGACGGTTCCTCGCACCGACTCGTAACTTGCATCGACCCACTCCAGGCCCGCAGGCATGTTTGGCTCGATGCGGAAGCGATCAAAACCAACCGCGTTCTCCTCAGCCCTGATTCCGGCCAGCGATTTGTAGAACCACTCGCTCACCGATCCGAACATGGGATGGTTTTGGGAGTAGGTGTTGTCGCTCTCGGCCCACGTCTCCCAGATGGTGGTTGCACCCCGCTCCAGCATGTGGCCCCACCCGGGGTACGAGGTCTCATTGACCAAAGCATAGGCCACGTCGGCATGACCGCTTCGCGAAAGTGAATCCAATAAATACTTCGTGCCGAATATGCCGGTGGCGATGTGGCCGTTGTGTGTGACGAGCACTTCATCCACCATACGCTGGATAGCCCGCTCGACTTCCTCCTCAGGTGCTAATCCCACATAGAGAGCCGTAGCCTGTGCGGCTTGCGTTGCGGTTCCGAATCGGCCGGTTCCCGGCTTGAGGAAACGTTCGACGAATGCGTTCTTGATGTTCGAAGCAAGCAGCCGGTACCGAGTTTCATCCTGGGATCGCCCGAGGATGTTCGCAAACTCGGCAACCAGTGACGCCGCTTGGAAGAAGTGTGCTGTGGCGATCAGTTCGATGGGCTTCGGATCGAGACTCTCGTGATCGCCGATGCAGCGATCGATGACGTTGCCGTCCGAGTGCTCTTCCAGCAGGTCCACCCAGGTGCGCGCAGCTTCGAAGTGCTCCTCTACGATTTGCCGGTCGCCGTAGTACTGGTACAACTGCGCCACTAGCAGAGGATGAGCCAATCCCCACCCGATCGGGCCAGCCTCCTCCACGTAGTTCTCCGCCGCAATACCGACGTACGGCGCCGTCTCCGGAAACCAGCCTTCGCCGCGTGCGGCGTCGCGAAAGTCTGAGACCGTCTTGGCGTAGAACGAGGCCATGTCGAAGCCAAAAATTGCCATTTCACTTGTGGCTACAATATCTCCACCGTATTGGAACTTCTCGCGTGCCGGACAGTCGGACTGCACGCTGAACAGGTTGCTCAGTAGGGTCCATTGCACCATTTCGTTCAAGCGATTGAACCGCTCGTTGGAACAGGAAAACGATCCCGCGGCTTCTACATCCGTGTTGAGCCGGAGACCTTCTATCGACTCGAGCGTCGGTGTGCCGGGAAATCCGGTAACCTCGACATAACGGAAGCCATGAAAGGTGAATCGCGGTGTGTATTCCTCCGGGCCCCCGCCGCGCAGCGTGTAGGAATTCGACTGCCAGGCGATTTCAGGGGCTCCAGGTCCTCCACGAGATATCCTGTCGTCGTTCAGCCCTTTGATCTGCCCGGCGACCGCAGTCATTGGATTCAGTGTGCCGTCGGGATAGAGACATTCGCCCATGCGCATTCGTACGGTCGTACCGCGCTGTCCTTGAATGCGAAGCCTGACCCAACCCGCGAAGTTCTGACCCAGGTCGAAGATGTGGACTCCGGGCGAGACTTCGGTCATGCTGACCGGGGTGAGGGTGGCTGTCACCCGAATTGGAGGAAGCGGCAGGGCGCGGAGTTCGCCCAGGCTCGAGCCAGCCGCTGATGCGGAGCTCCATTCGGAGTCGTCGAAACCAGGTCGATCCCAGCCGGGTAACTCCCGCCGAGCATCGTATTCTTCGCCGAGGTAGACACTGTTTCGAACGATCGGGCCGGGCGTGACTTTCCAATCGCCGTCGCTCGCCACTGTCTGAGTCGTCCCATCCTCGTATTCGATTGCCAGCTGCGCCAGGAGTCTAGGACGCCCAACCGCGAGAGACTCTCTGATATTGATTCGGCCCCACATGCGCATCGGAAGGGGATTGTACCAACCGTTACCGAGCATGGCTCCGAGGACATTCTCGCCCGTCTGCAGCTGCTCCGTAACATCGTCGCATGTGTAGAGAACTCGATTTTCGACACTGGTCCACGCTGGATCGAGAACGCGATCCGAAACGGCTTGGCCGTTTAACCGCAGCTCGCAGTAGCCCAGCCCCACCGCGTACAGCCTCGCACGTTTGACTGACTTGTCTACGCGGAAACTCTTGCGAAAAAGCGGAGCCGGATCTTCATCGTAGAAGGCCTCGTCGGTAGCGGGGTTTTCGCTCCCATCCGAGATCCAGAATCCTGTCCAGTCTTCTGGAGAAAGCAGCGCCATTTCCCACCAGGAAATCTCGCTCGGCTCTGAAACTCGGTCTTCTTGATCCCACACAAAAACCCGCCAGTAACAGCGCTTACCGCTTGTGAGAGGAGGTCCGTCATACTCGTTGAAGAGTTGCTGAGTGGAGAGAACCTTGCCGCTGTCCCACACGTCTGCCTCTCCCGCCGTCAGCAGATCCTCTCTGCTTGCCGCCGTAATTCTATAGGCTGATTGGCTCTGATTGCGCGATCCGGGCGCGGCCTCGAGCTTCCAACTGAGACGTGGGCGATCTGTATCGATCCCGAGCGGGTTGAGCGAAGATTCGCATCGAAGTTCAAATGGCGCGATGAGTGCTTCAGCGAATCCATGTGTAGGTGTGGTGTCTGGATTTGGAAAGGCCGACGCGGCCGCGTGAGTGGTTCCGGCGGCGCTTGCTCCGGCGACAAATGAGCCCTTCAGGAAATCGCGTCTTTTCATGCCTGGAAACCGGTTACGGCTGCTGAAGCGAAACCGAGCGCACGCAGGCCCCAGCGGTGTTCGAAGGTACGCGGACCGACGCACCGGGCACAAGTGAATCACGGTTCTTGCCGTTCGCTTGCCTGCGGTCTATCCTTTGGCGGTCCCCGCCGAATAGGAGCAGGTATGTTTTCGAGACGACGTTTCGTGCGAAACTCCAGCATCGTTGCAGGCGCAACGATGTTTCCAGGAATCCTGCAAGCCCGGGTCGGGAGGGTTGCTCCAAGCGATCAGGTTCGCGTTGGAGTGATCGGCTGCAACGGGATGGGTTTCTCAGATCTACGCTCAATTTTGAAGGTCCCGGAGGTCGAGTGCGGAGCGCTCTGCGATGTCGATGCTTCGGTGCTCAACCGCCGCGCCGATGATGTAGAGGAAGCAACTGGGGGCAGACCTGCCCTCTACTCCGACTTCCGCCGTCTACTCGAGGATTCGAGTATCGACGCGGTCATCATTGGAACTCCGGATCACTGGCATTGCCTCATGATGGTAATGGCGTGCGAGGCTGGAAAAGACGTGTATGTGGAGAAACCGCTGGCCAACTCGATTGGCGAATGCAGTCTGATGGTCGCAGCCGCGCAGCGGTATGGCACTGCAGTCCAGGTCGGTCAATGGCAACGGAGTGGATCGCACTGGAGCGACGCGGCCGCATATGCTCAGTCAGGTGAGATTGGGCGAATCCGCCTGGTGAAAGCATGGGCCTATCAGGGATGGATGGGCGCGATACCGGTCAAACCGGATGAGCCTGTTCCGGAAGGGGTCGACTACGACATGTGGCTCGGTCCGGCTCCCGACCGGCCGTTCAACCCGAACCGCTTTCATTTCAATTTTCGGTGGTACTGGGATTATGCCGGTGGTCTCATGACCGACTGGGGCGTGCACATGGTCGACATGGTGCACTACGCCATGGGCGATGCGGGGCCGACACGGGTAATGGCGAACGGTGGGAAATTCGCATACCCCGACGATGCGTCCGAGACACCCGACACCCTGCAGGCATCCTATGAGTTCGACGAGTACTCGATGCTCTGGGAGCACGCAACTGGGATCGACCTCGGACCTTACCAGCGCGATCACGGTGTAGCATTCATAGGCAACAGGGGGACGGTGGTAGTGGACCGAGAGAAGTGGGAGGTCCTCCCCGAGTCGGAAGACGTCGAAGGCAAACTCACATATATGACAACGCCAATTCCCGTCCAACGACGACGTGACGACGGTGGGCTCGACGCCCATATGGAGAACTTTGTAGAGTGCATCAAGACACGAGAACAACCGAAATGCAACGCGGCGGTCGCTGCGAGAGCAGCGATTACTGCCCACATCGGCAACATCGCGTTCAAGTCGGGACGTCGGCTGACCTGGGACGACGCGACGCAAACTTTCCCGGGCGACGAGGAGGCGAATTCTATGCTTTGGCCCGAGTATCGTTCACCTTGGACGCTCCCGTCACTATGAGTGCCAGGAGAGCAGTATTCACATTACTCCTCGCCGCCCTCGGTGTATTCAGCGTGAGCTGTGGGGGGGCGGAGGAGGCGGCAGACGCCGAGCTAGTACTCCTCACGCAGGAAGACAGCGTGCAGGCTTCCAGGCTGACCGAGGTCTGGGAGCCGATACCGGCGGTGGTTTCATCTGGACAGGTCGGCGCGCCACCATCGGACGCAATTGTCCTCTTTGACGGTAGCGATCTGTCGGAGTGGGCGGCGGAGGAGGGCGGCGACGCCGGATGGAGTGTAGGAGATGGTGCAATGACGGTCGCACGCGGTTCGGGCGACATCGTCACGCGGAGGAGCTTCGGCGATGTCCAGCTTCACATCGAGTGGCGCGCACCTGCTGAGGTCCGGGGCGATGGCCAGGGCCGCGGCAACAGCGGCGTCTACTTCATGGAACTGTATGAAATCCAGGTACTCGATTCGTACGAGAACAACACGTACGCGAACGGGCAGGCAGGTGCCATCTACAAACAACACATACCGCTGGTGAACGCGAGCAGAGGTCCCGGCGAGTGGCAGACCTACGACGCGATCTTCACGGCGCCGCGATTCGGCGCAGATGGAGCACTCCTGAGCCCCGCATACCTGACCGTACTCCACAACGGCGTGTTGATCCAGAACCACGCCGAGCTCGGGGGACCCACGGTGTGGATAGGCGAGCCGGAGTACGAGCCGCACGCTGAGCGGCTACCGATCTTACTTCAAAACCACGGCAACCCGGTCAGCTTTAGAAACATCTGGGTGAGGGAGATCGCGGCAACACCGTCACTGTCGGACCGCTGAACCGCTGCCGATTGGGGTGCTTCGCCCTGAGTCCTGGTATCGACTCAGGAGCGCACCCAGGCGGTCCACTATGTCCGGACGGTGGAGATAGAGGTTCGTGGCCTCACCGGGGTCGTCTTCGAGGTTGTAAAGCTGGCCCTCCGGCTCACCTGGGGCAGGCTCAACTGTAACGGGCTCGCTGAAGCCTCCCGAACCTCGACCCTGGATCAGCTTCCACGGCCCCTGGCGGATTGCAAAAGTCCCATTCAGCGAATGGTGCACAGTCGCCTCGCGCAGTGGCGACTCATAACTCTGCCCCAAAAGCACCGGAAGTATGCTGTAGCTGTCTTCTCCGGCGTCCTCAGGTATCGTCGCTCCGACTATGTCGCCCACGGTGGCGAGCAAGTCGGCCAGGCACACGGTTTCATCGCTCGAGCTGCTAGGGGCGATCCGCCCCGGCCACCGTGCAACCAGCGGAACCCGATGCCCGCCCTCCCAGATGTCGGCCTTCTGACCGCGCAGGTTTGCGTTCGCGCGATGACCGTACTCTTCGATATCTGACGGCAGCCAGTGCGCGCCGTTGTCGCTGGAGACGAAGACGAGCGTGTTCTCCTCTGAGCCGGTGCGCTCCAGCGTTTCGAGCACGCTGCCGATCGCTGCGTCCACCTGAATGACGAAATCGCCGTAGGGGCCGGCGCCGCTACTGCCCACAAAACCGTTTGTCGGGAGCCACGGCGTGTGAGGCGCAGAGAATGCCAGATAGAGGAAGAAAGGGTTGGCTGAACCTTCCTGCTCCTCGATGAACGCCACCGCCTGGTCCTTGAGAGTTGGTAACACGTCTATGTGTCTGAATCCCGGGGCAATAGCACCACCGCGCCAGAACCCTCCACCGCCAAACCGTCGTCCCTCGCTGGCCTCAACTGAATCAGTCGGTGCTTCTACGACGTGTTCGTTTTCGACGTAAACGTACGGTACCATGTCCAGCGATGCTGGAATTCCGAAGAAGTAGTCGAAACCGGCTGTGTTCGGACCGGGGGTGAGTGGTTGGTCGTAGTCCGTGCTGTCACCGGAACCGAGTCCCAGATGCCACTTACCCACGGCACCGGTTCGGTAACCCTGTTGTTGCAGCAACGACGCGACCGTCAAACGCTCTTCCTCGATCAATGCCGGCGTGTATCCCCAGAAGACTCCGCTCTTCAACCGTGTTCTCCACGTGTAACGTCCGGTCAGAACACCGTAGCGGGTAGGCGTACAGACGGCTGACGGAGCGTGAGCATCGGTGAAGCGCATCCCCTCGGCGATGAGACGGTCGATGTGCGGAGTTGGGATCTTCGAATCGGGGTTGTAACCGCCCGGGTCGCCGTAGCCCATGTCGTCGGCGAGTATGAATACGATGTTGGGCAGTTCCTGCTCGGTTGGGGCACAACCTGAAGCGAGGAATGGGGTCGCGGCCAGCATTCCCGGTAATGCTATGCTGCGGGTGACAGAAGTGATCACCGGCATACTCGAGCTGTGGGCGGTCGGAATCCTCACGGTACTCTCCTAGCGGATAGTAATCATTCCGAACGTTCGAGACTGGGAACTCACGCACACAACATACTCATCAACCAACTGCCGCCTCAGGCGTGAGAATGGGCGACCTGCTAGCCGTATCCAACGATCAACACGGGCACGGGATAGCTGATCAGCTGGTGTCACGTGGAGTTGCTAAGTGCGGTCAGGCAACCTGCAATGTAACGAGAGATCAAACGAGCCTCGTGGCTAGGATGTTACTGCAGCAGTGCCTCGATCTGTGTTGCCAATGGTGGAAAGTCCTCCGTCACTATGGTCCAGAGGATATCATGGTCGACCGCGTCGTAGCCGTGTACGAGGCGGTCTCGGGTACCGATAATCTCGCTCCACGGTATCCCAGAATGTTTCAGTTTTATCTCCTCAGGGATCCGGCGGGCCGCTTCGCCGACGATCTCGACGAGCTTGATCAATGCCAACAACAACATGCGGTTCGACTCGAGATCGGCACGCGTTCGTGAGCTTGAGAGAGCAGTCGCTTCCTCGATGTGGTCGAGCATCTGCCGGAGTGTAACTCTGGTCTCACGCCGCGACATAGAGCTCCTCCGCCTCGTGTAGCACGTCGTCACGGAAATACTCACTCAATGAGCCCGGTGTATGGAGGTCAACTTTGTGGTTGAGGATGGCCGAAAGCTCCTCTTGCATGCGAACGAACGCCAGACCTACTCGGACATCAGGGAAAAACTCAACCAACACGTCAACGTCACTGCCTGACATAAAATCGTCACGGACGACAGATCCAAAGAACGCGAGGCGGCGAATGCCATTGGCCCGGCAGAATGCCTCGATCCGGTCGCGTGGTACCTGAATGCCGAGCCTGGTCATAACGCATTCCTCTACTGTGTGGGCTCACCCTCACCTTTGGAGGCAGTTACCGGCCTGTGGCCTGACGGACAACCAAATATGAATGTTGTGACTGCTGTCCGCAAAGGAAGCGTGTTTGATGCCGCCATTCATCCTCCCCGTGTCGCTCGCCCAGATCACGAACTCGACCCAGTTGTGAGCCTTGACCTTGCTCATGAGGCTGGAGAGGATATGAGAAAGGCGAATACCATGTAGCCGTCCGAAAGTACCCCGCCAGGGACTCGACACCCCGTCGCGAGGCGCGGGGTGGTGGTGTTGGGAAGAGCGGACCGAGGCGCGCAGCGCCGCAGGTCCACCTACTGATTAAGAGGCGGGCCAAGTCTTACATCAAAGCGTTACATCTTGTTGTCAAACTGCGAGTTCGTGTCGTCCTTTGTTGTACTTCGCACCCCTCGATGTAAGACTTTGCAATACCTAACTGACACAGAAACTGACTGTGGTTTCTTCGAATTCGCCGTGCGCACAAAACGATTGTACCCCCAGCGTTCGACAACTTCATTAACCTGATAGGGGGCTCTCGGCTCAACGTCAGCTGCCGCCCCGGTCCGCGGGAGGTGCTGCTCAGGTTGGCTCCCCGGCGTCCTCACCCTTCGAAGGCGGGTGACCCCTCTCCGTCAGCGGGGTATCTGCGGCCCGGCCGCCAGACAAGAAGAAGGGCGACGGCGAGAAGTAACGCGTTCGCCATCCACATGGCGACGAACGGCGAGATCACCTGCCGGTTGGCGAGCGATTCGCCTGCCACCAACGAGAAGTAATGCCCAGTGGCCACGACGACGACGGCGCCGAATACTAGCCAAACGCCGCCGCGCGTGAAGCGAATCGCCAACGCCGCGCCAACCAGCGCTAGAACCAAACACGAGGCGGCCACAGCGAACTTCTTCTGGATCTCGACCTCGTAAGCGGCCGCACGCGCGATTGCGTCCGACCCCGTTTCGGTCCTGGCGCTCCGTGCTGCCTCCCGCAGTTCACCGATGGTCATTGTCCGGTCGGTAGGCTGGACCTGAGGGCCCGCGAACACCGCCATGAGCCGCGCGTTTGTGCGGGGGGTGACCTGGGAGATCGAGACGAAGGTCAGCGTAGCGATGACAGCGGCAGCCCCGAGAACGGGAAAGACCAGGCGCCGGATTCCGTGGTGTACTCGCAGCGCCGGTAGGAGAACACCTTCCTTTCTCAGTCGTGCGAAAACCCACGAAACAGTGAGAAAGACGGCCAGTGGGAGCGTAATGGGCACAATATAACCCACCGCGAGCAGCAGCACCTCGACAATGGTGCCGAACGGCTCCCCCCTCGCGCTCAGCTGAGGCACCCAGCGGACGGCCGGTCTGGCGAGCGCCAGCAACGTCAGTGATGCGAAAGAGATGGCGAAAGGGGCAGCGTGACGGCGCAGGAGCTGCGGGGTTGTGATCCTCTGCATCGAACGACCTCCGACATTTGTGCGGTACTCTGGCTCCCGGACGCCAACGTCTAGCCCCAGCGCATGGGCAATGGTTCGGCAATATCCACGCACCGCCAGCCGAGCGATCGCAGCGATCGCGCCCAACGCAAAGCGCGCCCGCTCGGCGGGATCGCTAATCGAGGCGAGTTCAGCCACCATCCCTCGAGTGAGTTCGCGATGCTGGGCCGGGCAAACCCCCGCGATACGCTCGACGACGTGGCTGAGGGTTGAGGGAGAGCGTCGTCGGGTCACTACGCCTCCCGGGGATCTGGCATTTGGAGCCACGAGCCCTGCGCGCGTTCCAGCACCTTGGGCGCCCGAACTCGACCGGCGGCAGTGAGACGATACAACTGTCGCCGTGGCCGCCCGGGAAGCTCCGACTCCTCCCAGCGCGACTCGAGCCAGCCGTCTTCGGCTAATCGCGCGAGGAGCGGGTATAGCGTACCGGATGTGATGTCCGCGACCTTCATCAGGTCGTAGCCGTAGCGCCAGCTCCTAGGCGCCTCAAGTAAGGCGAGAAGCGTGCGCGTTGTCGTTCGGGTGAGCCGCTGCATGACCTTATTCTACATATATCGCCTTAGGCCCGCAAGCCCGTAGACGCTGACTCGCGGCGGCGCCGCGCGCCGGGCTCGACTTCCGTGCCGCTGTCATCATCAGCCCAGACCAAGAGCTAGCCTGCAAGCAGTGTCTGGACCGCCGTCGTGTGATTCCCAACTAGCAGACTGACCGAGAATCAGTAGGTCGGGACCTTCACAGAGACCAAACTCCGAGGATATGGGTCCCTTCACCTCGCCAATGCTCCACTATTCGACTCGACGAGGTAGTTTTCAACACGGCCGCTTGCCTACGCAGTTCCATCAAGAGGAACATATGAGCCGTTCGTCGCATCCTTCACAATCGCGCCGCGAGTTTCTGAAGCGAGCCGCCGGGGCAGGAATCACCTGCGGTGCCTTGCCCGCGGTGTTCGATGCATGTTCGGCACGCAGTACGACCCAGCGAAAACCCAACGTCGTGCTCATCATGGCCGACGACATGGGCTACGAGTGCGTCGCATCTAACGGCGGAGAAGGATACGAGACACCGAACCTCGATGCCCTCGCGGCAGAAGGCGTACGATTCACGAACTGCTATTCCACTCCGCTGTGTACACCATCCCGTGTCCAGATAATGACCGGCCGGTACAACCAGAGGAACTACGAGCACTTCGGATGGATGAACCCGGCGGAGATCACCTTCGGCCAGATGATGCAGGACGCCGGCTATGTAACCGCCGTCTGTGGCAAATGGCAGCTTCGCGGCTCCACTGAAATGATGCCGCGAGAGTTCGGGTTCGACGAGCACTGCCTGTGGCAGTTCACCCACGTGGGCTCGGAGCTGGGCAGCAGGTACTGGGCACCGCAGTATGAGGTGAACGGCGAATCCCGAAACGGTGGGGACGACATCTATGGCCCCGATGTCTATTGCCAGTACCTGCTCGACTTTCTGGAAAGGAACAAAGACGGCCCATTCTTCGCGTACTACCCCATGTGCCTGCCTCACGACCCTTACGTGAGGACTCCGAACAGCCCTCCGGGCCAGGAGCGTGCGGTGTATTTCCGGGACATGGTGGCGTACGTGGATGAGCTAGTCGGCAGGATCGTCGGCAAACTGAACGATCTCGGCATTCACGACGATACGATTCTGTTGTTCACGGCCGACAACGGGACGGGCAGGTCTATCTCGTCCGTTTTCGAAGGCAGGACCTTGCAGGGAGGGAAGGGGACGCCGACCCATCGCGGCACGCATGTTCCGTTCGTGGCGAGTTGGAAGGGACAATCACCTGAGGGTTCGGTGGTTCACGACCTCATCGACTTCACCGATTTCTTCCGCACGCTCGCCGAGGCAGGCGGTGGAAGTGTGCCGACCGATCGGATCGTGGACGGCTCGAGCTTCCTTCCTCACATCACGGGGCAGGGTGATCGTGAGCGCCCCTGGGTTTTCTGCGACTTCAACAATGTGGATCGCGCGTGGCTCACGCCGGGACGTTTTGCGCACGACCGGCGCTACAAGCTATACGACGAGAAGTACGCCGACTCCAATCCCAGAGCTGGATTGTTCTTTGACCTGCAATCCGAACCCGATGAGGCGAATCCGATAGAGCCCGGGAATGAGATAGCGGATGAGCGAGCCGCTAGAGCGGCGCTGCAGTACGTGCTGGACAACATCGACTCTGGCGCCATTAACATGGAAAACGGAGGGGGATGAGCGGGTGAGTCTATCGCGTGTACCTGACAGTTCGAAGATCACGCGGCGACGCTTCCTGAAGGCCGCTACAGCAGGTGCCGCCGTGCTGACTTTGCCCGGTTGCCGCGGTTCGAGGTCGATTGCGCAACAGCCCAACGTCATATTCATTCTCGTCGATGACCTCGGCTGGCGGGACGTTGGTTTTTTGGGCAGCGAATACTACGAGACACCCAACATCGATCGACTCGCCCGAGAAGGCGTGGTGTTCTCACAAGCCTACGCTGTAGCGCCAAACTGCGCACCGTCCCGAGCATCTCTCCTCACGGGGCAGTACACTCCACGCCACGGCATATACACGGTCAACAGTTCGGAGCGGGGGAGGGCTGAGAACCGAAAACTGATCCCGGTTCCCAATACCACCGTCCTGGCGCCCGAGCACGTTACCGTAGCCGAAATTCTTGCGGGCGCGGGGTATGCGACGGCGATGATAGGGAAGTGGCACCTGGGAGATGCGCCCGACCACGACCCCTCGAGCCATGGTTTCCAGGTGAATATCGGTGGGAACAGAGCTGGACACCCTCGATCATACTTCAGCCCGTACGAAAACGAGGATCTTCCAGACGGGCCTGAAGGAGAATACCTGACCGATCGCCTCACGGACGAGTCGCTCAGGTTCATAGAGGACAACCGGGGGCGTCCGTTCTTCCTCTACCTTTCGCACTACGCTGTCCATACGCCCATCCAGGCGAAGGACGAGCTGACTGCTCGATACGCAGACAAGTCGGCGTCCAACGGCCAGGACAATCCATCGTATGCCGCGATGATCGAGAGTCTCGATCAGGGCGTCGGTCGAATACTGGACAAGTTGATCGAATTGGAGATCGACGAGAAAACCGTCGTAGTGTTCCTCTCCGACAACGGTGGCCACGGCCAGGTCACATCCATGCAGCCGTTGCGGGGCGCCAAGGGAATGCTATACGAAGGCGGGGTCAGGGTACCGATGATCGTGCGGTGGCCGGGGTCGGTCGAGTCCAACAGCCGGTGTGACGTTCCGGTTACGATGGTCGACTTCTTCCCGACGATTCTGGATCTCATAGGTGTCTCACCGCCCGCCGACATGCCGCAAGACGGCGAGAATCTGGCCCCGCTGCTCAGAGGCGGGACGGCTCTGGACAGGGATGCCATCTTCTGGCACTTCCCGGCTTACCTGGAAAGCGGGCGAGGGGCTGACACCCCCTGGCGGACAACTCCCGCAGGGGCAGTACGCCAAGGTGACTGGAAACTGATTGAGTTTTTCGAAGACGGCAGACTGGAGCTGTACAATCTCGCGGACGACATCGGCGAGAGCCAAGACCTCTCCGCGGCGATGCCGGATAAAACCGCATCGCTGCACCGGGTGCTGCGTGACTGGCGTGCTTCGGTGGGTGCCCCCGTACCTACTGAGTTGAACCCGCTCTATCGGGAGGCACCGCCGCACAGGCGTTGACCGCAAGCCTTTCAAATGCGCTTTGAAGGATCGGCAATGACACAAACATCGAAGTACGGAACAGCGATGCTGTTGCTCCTGACCACATTTTCCTGTCGCGGCACAGTCCCTATTCCTGAACTGGAATCAGGCCCTGCCGATCTCTCATTCCCGCATCTTGCCGAGCGATGGGACGAGGCCATACCGCTCGGCAACGGCGTGTTGGGAGGGCTGCTCTGGAACAAGGACGGCAGGTTGCGCCTTGCCATCGACAGGATCGACCTGTGGGACCTCCGCCTCCAGGAAGAGATGCACGGCCCCGGCCACACATTCGGCAGGCTATACGATCTCTGGAAGAACGGCGAATACGACCAGGCCATTGAGTTCCGAAACGAGCTGCGTTCGTATCCATTCCCGACGAAGATTCCGGGTGCCGCTCTGGAGTGGGACATCTCGTCGCTGGGCGAAGTGGAAACTGTGCGTCTCTTTCTACAGCCGGCGGTGAGCCAGGTGCGCTGGTCGAGCGGTGTTGAGCTCCAGATGTTCATTCATGCGGAACGGGATGTGGGATGGTTTCGGTTCTCGGGGCTCGACGGGGAGTTGGGTTTCGACCTCATCGCACCGGCCTACACCATGGATGATGAGGCCACCGACGTCGCCGATCAGAACCGGGGGAGCCTGACACGCCTCGGGTATCCGGATCCTGACATCGAAAGAGAGGGTAGGGAGTGGAATTACCGGCAGGAGACGAGCCTCGGTAACGGCTACGGCGTGAACGTTCAGTGGCGGCAGCCGTCGCAAGATGTAGTAGAGGGGTCCTGGTCCATTGCCTGGCAAGGCAGTGGCGAGCCTGCCGATGCGCGCGCGCCCGTTGTCGAAGCGTTACGCCGCGGTTGGAACAGGGACCTTCGGGACCACCTCAGCTGGTGGGCGGCGTACTGGGACAAATCGTCAGTATCCCTTCCAGATTCCGTGATCGAACGACACTGGTACAGGGAGATGTACAAGTTCGGCGCCAGCACGGGCCACGGCTCCATACCGATATCGCTGCAGAGTGTCTGGACGGCTGACAACGGCAACCTGCCGCCCTGGGCGGGAGATTTCCACCACGACCTGAACACCCAGCTCAGTTATTGGCCGGCGTACACCGGTAATCGGATCGAGCAAGAGCGCGCGTTCGTCGATTGGCTGTGGAGAGTGAAACCGGAAGCGGAGCTCTATACGGAGCGGTTCTTCGAGTCTGGCGGACTGTCTTTCCCCGGAGTGACGGACATCGAGGGCCGGGCCATGGGCGGTTGGTGGCAGTACTCTCACAACCCCACCGTTGCCGCATGGCTCGGCACGCACTTCTACGAGCACTGGCGCTACACCATGGAAGAGGACTTTCTGCGGGGCAGGGCCTATCCGTGGATCAGTGCCTCGGCCGAGTTCTTCGACGACTTTTCCATCGTAGACGACGACGGCAAACGGAGCTTCCCTATGAGTTCTTCTCCGGAGATCAACGATGACCGGCCGGACGCCTGGTTCGAGCGCAGCACCAACTTCGACCTATCCCTCGTACGCTGGACTTATCTGAAGGCGGAGGAGTTGGCTTTGGCACTCGGCCTGCAGGAAGAGGCGAGAGCCTGGGCAACGCGGCTCCTGGAGTGGCCGGAGCTCGCTCTGGCGGACGAAGACGCGCGTCTGCTGATCGCACCCGAGTATCCTCTTCCGTATTCGCACCGACACTTCTCGCACCTGATGGCCATTCATCCCCTCGGATTGATAGATGAAGCCAACGGTGAGGAAGATCTCCGGATTATCAATGCTTCCTTGGCCGAACTCGACCGCCTAGGGACATCTGCCTGGGTAGGCTATTCCTTCAGCTGGCTCGCATCGCTGAGAGCGAGGGCCGGAGACGGGCGGGGAGCCGCCGAGGCACTTCGGATATTCGCCACCGCATTCTGCTCGCCGAACACGTTTCATCTAAACGGCGATCAGACCGGCAGCGGGTATTCCAACTACACGTACCGGCCGTTTACCCTGGAGGGCAATTTCGCCTTTGCCTCCGGTGTTCTGGAAATGCTGCTACAAAGCCACAACGGACTCGTGCGCGTATTCCCGGCCGTGCCAGACGACTGGCAGGACATCTCCTTTGAGAATCTTCGGGCGCGAGGTGCGTTCCTCGTTTCGGCAGAAAGGCGGGATGGGAAGACGGCAGTCGTACGGGTGTTCTCCGAGAAAGGAGAAGAACTGCGGTTGCTCGATCCGTGGCCGGACAGCGGAACTCGGCTTTCAGGCATCGAAAACGGAAAGCTGCTCGAGGACGGACATGTCATCCGCATCAGTACCGAGCCGGGCGACCGTTTTTTCATAGAGGAAAACAGGTAAACTCGAGACGCTCCTCCTTCAGAACCACGGCGGTGCAGCTTCTTGAAGAACGTGGCTACGCTCACATGGGTTTTGGCGCTTGCTTTGCGCCGCCGCCGCTACCGCCGATCCATATGGGCGTTGACCTGGATCTCATCGGCGAACAGCCATGCCAGTCCGCCCGAGCCGGAATGCCACTCGGGTAGAATGCCAATGTTCTTCGCAACGACGCGCACGTACCTGGCCGTCTTACCGCTCAGATCTGTCGAGACACTTCGCGTTGCCGGGGGCTGACGCTCTTCAGGTATCGGGAGTGCAAACGTTGCCACGGTTTCGAAGACTCGATCCTCTCCGGCGATCGAGAATGTGACCTCCCGCGGAAGGAAGATCCAGCTGCCGTTTGCCTCGAGGAAGCCGGCTCTGATACTGCGTACTTCCGTCGGGCTGCCGAGATCGATTACCGCATCGAGGTCCTCACCCTCGAAGCCCTGCCAGGTACCATCGCTCGGGTCGGTCGAACCCCAACGGTTATCCGTGAGTGCGTTGTCGCCGCCGCCGTCGTACTGACTGGCGTGCGGGTTTGCCAGGGTGACCTGCGCCCCGGCGCCATCGTGTGATACGGTCCGGGCAACTGCCTCGATCAGTGCGGCCCTGATCGCAGCGGCTTTTTCCCCCAGGTCCGAGTCGTCCAGCAGTGGCTCGACCATGTCGAAGATCCACACATCGTCACGCCCGGCGAGACCGTCGAGCACCAAGTCCTTCTCTTCATTGATCTGTGTCAGTTCGAAGAGTGAACTGAACAATGCCTGGTCGTCAGCAGACGTTCTCTCGTGCTCCCTGTTCATCAACTCGACGACGCCTGCGATTGCCACCGATCGCACTTCGTCTGTCGAGGCAGCCCCAGCCAATCTGAGCAGGTTTTCGAGGGGCATGTTGTCGGGCCAGTTCCCGAGTACTCTCAGAAGTGAAACACGATTTGGTTCTGCAGCGCGCTCGAAGGCCCCGAGCAACTGGTTGATGCCGCTCACCCTATTGGTCATTCCCTCGCAGACAGAGACAATCGCCTCCTCCAAACCGATCCGGTCTTCCGAGGTCTCACTTCTCTCGAGCAACTCGATCAAATCTGGCAAGCGAGTGCCGTCCGCGATCCTCGCGAGTGCACCAATCGATGCTTCACGAACGGATGCGTTGCGGTCTTCGGTAAAACCAAGGAACGTCGGTACTGCAGCGGCAGAGTACCGCTCTGCCAGGATGTTGATCAAGACTGCTCGGCCTTGGTCCTGATACTCGCTTACCGCCGAGATGATCTGCTCGTCCACGCCCTCACCCCATAAATGCACGAGACTCTCACGGGCCGGAATGGAATCCGCTTGGTCGACCGCGATGGACGCGAGGAGCGGAACATGGGAACCATTGCCCAACTCTCTTAGAGCTCGGATCGCGGCGGTGCGTACGTTTCCTTCGCCGCTCTCAACCAACGCGGTCACGACAGGCGCGGCTCCGTCCACGCCCGCGTCCGCAAGTGCCGAGATCGCGAGTACGCGCGCATCCTCCGGGAGAGAAGGCAGCTCGCCGGCGAGAGGCAACAGTTCGACCTGTTGCTGCATCTCGACCATGAACCGAGCCCCAGCACGTTGAATCTCGGGTTCTTCACTGCGTAACATCGTGACTAATGAAGGAACTGCCTCGGCGCCCTGACCGTGAACCAACCCGCGCCATGCCGCGACCCTCACCGGTACTGGATAAGATTCTGCCGTCAGTCGTTCGTAGAAGTCGTGCACCTCAGCAGAGGCCTCTGCTGAGGCCTCGTCAGAGGCGCCTTCCAGTGCCAGATCGTCGGCGGACCGCAGCAGTGCATCCAGGCGCAGCGGCTCGATCTCGCTTGGCACGTCCAGCCCGTCAAGAGCCTCCATTGCGGTTGGACCGCCGATTTCACCAAGAGCAGTGATGACTGCACTAGTTAGCTCGGAATCGGAAGCGTCTATCAGTTCAACGAGGAGGGGAATGGCTTCACGGTCGCGACGCTGTCCGATCGTACCGATCACACCGAGTCGCGCGGGACCAGTGAGTTGTCGAAGGGATGCCCTGAAGATCCTGTCGACCTCTGGAGAAGTCTGGGCCTGGAGAGCGAAGCGGGCGTCATCTGTGAGACGATCATCAAGCAGCATCCGCTCCAGATGGGGGAGCGATCGATCGGCTTCGATTCTGCGCAACATACGGGATACGAACTGCTTAGCAGCGTAGGTGCTCGAGGGATCTTCGAGGATGCCGGTGAGCCGGTCTTCGATTGTAGCGTGATGCTCGGGAACAGTCTTGCGAATGAGATCTTCTATGGCGGCCTGTGACAGCCGACTCGAACCATAGTCCTGTTCGACGACTGCCACGAAGGGATCTTCGACCGCCCCAACGTCGGTTGTGAGTGCCGCTGTTGGCTTGGTTGCAAGCGACGCGCTCGGTGCATCGTCCATCTCGAGGTCACCGAGGGCGTACTGAATCCCGGCAAGGTAATGTGCGAGTACCGCCGGATTCTCGAACACCTCCAGATTGTGTCCCAGCGAGCAGTAGAATACTCGGCCGCTACCGAATGGTTTTATCCAGGAGATCGCAAAGTCGTCGTCATCCCGCTTGATGCCTTCCACCTGGTAGTTCCGCATGTTCGACATGTCGAGACTGAGAAGGACGCGGTGGCTATCGCGGGAATAGGGCCCCATGAACTGATAGAGCTCATCCTTGATGAGAAAAGCCTGGCCCTCGAACGAAACATTCAGCGGATGATCCGGCTCGTCGATCTTAACTGCCCACGTACCTCCGGCGTGCCATGGATGGCCGTCGAAGAGACCACCCATCATTTCTGCCGCCTCGGGCCAGTCGTAGAAGTTGTCGGTTGCGGCGTGAATGCCGATCACGCCCTTGCCGTTCCGAACGAAGTCGAGCAAAGCTCGGCGCTGACTCGGATCGTCGAAAGTGAGTTGCGTGGTGTTGTTGAAGAGCACGGCATCGAACTGGGCGAGGTTCGAAGCTTCGAAGACGGCCATATCTCTGGAGACGAAAACCTCGAATGCACCGGTCTTCTGTCCTATGAAGTCCAGAGCGACCTCGGTCCAGCCGATCGACTGGTGAGCGAACCCTTCACTGTGCGAGAACACCAGGATGCGGCGCTCATCGGCTGGCTCAGCGATCGCCAGCTCCGGTGCAGCTTGCCAGATGCCGGCAAACTCACTGTCGGGCGCGGGAGGTTGTGGAACTACACCGCCTGTTCGACATCCGATCTGGGCGGCCAGGATGACGGCTGCTAGGCCGCGTACGCGTGTGCGTGCGCGGGTGCGGGTGCGGGCGCGTATGCGCAACGTCTTTTGTCTGGGCATCAGAGTATCCAGGGCTTGCGGTACGAACGTCCGAGAAGCGCGGCCGCGCCCGGATCGTTTTCAATCGTTTCGGTTTTCGGGTCCCAGCGGATCGTGCGGCCGGTAAGCATCGCTATCTCACCCAAGTGGCCTACGCTGACAGAACGGCAGGCGGTCTCGACCGGGGTGATCGTCTCCTGTCTGCTCCTCACGCAATCGAGGAAATTCTGGATGTGATCATCACTTCGATAGAGACGTTTGTCGCCCGGTCCGATCTCCTCGTATCTGATCCAGCTCGGATCGGATGTCAGGAGTTCGCTCCGATTGACGTGGATCCAGCCGTCGTCACCGTGCCACTTCGTACCCATGAACCCGATTCTATTCGAGCTCCCGACCTCAACCGTGACGTCACCTTCGTATTTGCAGGTGAACCTGTACTCGGTAGGAGCATCCCACAGCCCTTCTGCTGGGTATTCTCCCTTTCCTGAGATCTCGTATGGTCCAGTGCGGTCGAAGTCGAGTCCCCAATGTGCGATGTCGATGTGGTGGCCGGCCCAGTCGGTGAGTTGACCGCCGGAGTAGTCCATTATCCAGCGCCAGTCCCAATGGCATCGGTTGCCGCCGAACTCGCAGTACTCTCGCCACGGCGCGGGGCCGAGCCAGAAATCCCAGTCGAGTTCCTGCGGTACCGGCATGGGTTCCTTGACATCAGTGGCGTTGCCGCTCGGGAGACCGACCTCCACTAGCCGAACCTTTCCGATGCGACCATTACGCACCAGCTCGCAGGCATGGTGGAAGTGACGCACCGATCGCTGCCAGCTGCCTGTCTGCCAGATTCCGCCGTAACGATGGACGGCGTCGCAAATAGCCCGGCTCTCTCTGATCGATCGCGAAAGTGGTTTTTCACCAAAGATGTCGAGCCCGGCGGCGGCAGCCATGATGGCCGGGATCGCATGCCATTGGTCGGGGAGGGCGAGCGAGACCGCATCCAGTTCCTCCCGGGCGAGAAGCTCGCGGAAGTCAGTGTAGGTGCGGCAGTCTCCGTTTTCGTAGACGTTGTCCACCGTTTGCTTAGCCCGCTCGAGATGGTCCCGGTCGACGTCGCATACCGCCACGACTTGAACCTCGTCTTTTTCCAGGAAGCCACTCATGTTCCCGGTGCCCTGTGAGCCGACGCCGATACAGCCGATCACGATCCGGTCTCCGGCTGCAGGGCGGCGCCCAAGCCCCAGCGCTGATGCGGGAACGATGGATGGGAAAGCGGTCAAAACGCCGACGGCGGATGCTCGCTTCACAAAATCACGTCGGCAAATTCGCGATCGGTCGGCCATCACTCACACCCTCCGTTTAACAGCTAGTTGTCGAACGCCTCGTCAAACACTCGATCGGACTTCTCGAAGTCGAGAACGTGCACGAAGTCACAGGCTTCTTCGGCACCGTGCTCGCGGTCCATCGCCGCGTCTTCCCATTCTACGGAAAGCGGGCCCCTGTACCCGAGAACGTTCAGCTCTCGGATGATCGCCTCGAAGTCGATTCCTCCGCGGCCCAGGCTCCTGAAATCCCAACCTCTGCCCGGCACGCCGAAGTTCAAGTGCGACGAGAGGATTCCGCTCTCACCATCGAGAGTGACCGCGGCATCCTTCATGTGCACGTGATAAATCTTCTTGGGAAACGCCTGGAGGAACCTGACTGGATCGACCATCTGCCAGTGCAGATGACTCGGATCGAAGTTGAAGCCAAAGGCCTTTCTGTTCTTTACTGCAGCAAGCGCCCGCCTGGCGGTGATGATGTCGAATGCAATTTCAGTGGGATGCACTTCCAGGGCGAACTTGACCCCGCACTTGTCGAATTCGTCGAGTATCGGATTCCACAGTCGCGCAAATTGTTCGAACCCGTCGGCGATCTGTTTGTCGCTCACCGGCGGGAAGCTGTATAGCATGTGCCATATCGCAGAGCCGGTGAATCCGTTGACGACCTTAACGCCAATGTTCTGCGCGGCCCTCGCCGTCTTCTTCATCTCCTGAATAGCCCACCTGCGTTTCTTCGCGGCACTACCGTGGCATTTTTCCGGCGCGAACATATCCGAGCGTTCGTCGTCATTGGGATCGCAAACGAGTTGGCCTGCAAGGTGGTTACTGATAGCCCAGCATTTCAGGCCATAATCCGCCAGCATTTCTTTGCGGCTCTTAGCATACCTCTTGCTTCTGGCTGCCTTGTCGACCTCGACATGATCTCCCCAGCACGCCAGCTCCAGCCCGTCGTAGCCCCACTCTGCCGCTTTCCTGCAGAGTACCTCGAGTGGAAGATCAGCCCATTGCCCCGTGAAAAGCGTTACCGGCCTTGCCATTGTTCCTCCTTTAGATCTTTACCCACCTGGCGCCTCTGCTCGAAGAGCCGACGACAGCACGTATGAACCGTATGCCACGAACGCCGTCCGCGACGCCCGGGAAATCCAACGCCAATGGATCGGGTTTTTTCCTATCCATCCTGGCGCGTACGGTATCGGCGAAGTTGCAGTAGTTGTTAGCGAATGCTTCCAGGAATGCCTCCGGATGCCCGAATGGCAATCTCGTGGCTCGACCTGCCGCCGGACTTTTCTCTGCGACGTAGTCGTTGCCTCGTTTCCATACCTCCTGTGGTGCATTGATGCGGTTCACGTACAGGTAGTTGGGATGTTCCTGGTGCCATTCGAGGCTCGCATCTTCGCCGTAGATCCATATGGCGAGGTTGTTCTCCTCACCAATCGAGACCTGGCTAGCATGAAGGACTCCTTTGGCGCCCTTGTTGAAGCGTATCAGGCAATTGCCGTCATCGTCGAGCCGGCGGCCCTTGACGAATGTGGTCAGTTCCGCGCAGATCTGCTGAGCCTTCAGTCCGGAGATGTACTCGGCGAGATGGCAGGCATGAGTGCCGATGTCGCCCATACAACCAGCGGCACCGCTCTGCTTTGGATCTGTGCGCCAACTAGCCTGCTGCTGTCCTTCGCGTTCGATGGGTCGAATCAGCCAGCCCTGCGGGTACTGCACTACGATCTTCAGAATCTTGCCCAAGTCACCCTGTTTGACCATGTCCCTTGCGAGCTTCACCATCGGGTAGCCGGGGTAGTTATGCATCAACCCAAAGACCTTCCGGTTCTTCTTGACGATCTTTTCCAGAGATTGCGCTTCCTTGACGTCCATCGTCATCGGCTTTTCGCACATCACGTGGAACCCGGCTTCGAGAAACGCCTTCGTCATGGGGAAGTGCAAGTTGTTGGGAGTGGTGATCGAGACGAAGTCGATGCGTTTTTCGTCGGGCAGTTTCAGTTCCTTCTCGAGCATCGTTTCATAGTCGGGATACGAGCGTTTCGGCTCGATGTTCTGCTCGCGCCCGGTTTGTTTGCTTTTGCGAGCGCTGACGTCAAAAGCCCCGGCAACGAGTTCGATGCCTCCGTCCATGCGCGCGGCTTTGCGATGCACTTCACCGATGAATGCTCCAGGTCCGCCGCCGACCATTCCCATTCTCAGCTTCCTGCTCATCGTATCTCGCCTCTCGGTTTGAGTTCTTCGTTTCTGTGTCGGTATCTCGACAGGCCACAAGCCAACCTGAGATTTGCATCAAAGTACTGCGAATCGGAAGACTCACTTCATCCTACATCGTCTTTGACCAACCAGAACGGCGCCGTGACAAACCAAAGCAGGGCGCCGATGGCCATGAGCCAGGCGTGCGCGTCCCAGGTCAGCGTTCCCGATAAGACGAGAAACGCGGGGAGAACCGTCAGCCCGAGTCCCACCAACGATCCGGCTTTTAGCAAGTTCCTCATGCGTTGTCCCCTCCGTACGCGTCAGCCGTATTCTTTCCGAAGGCATTCTGCTGCACGACACAAAGCGATATGTAGATCGCCGTGGCCAGGAACCACCCGGGGAGCCCTAAGAAGAAGATCTCCAATCCCCAGGTTGCGTTGATCCCCCAGCAAGCAGCGAGCGTGAATCCCCACGACAGAGCGGCCGGCCAGCTGAACGCGATTTCCTTCCAGTCCGCATAGTCCTGGCGCAGCCCCAGTCGGGGTAGGATCCAGAAGTCCGCGAAGATCACGGCTCCCATCGGCATCAGGATGAGACCGTAGAGGGCCACGAAGTCGAGCAGGCGCATCATGAGCGCCGGGAATAGTGCCGCTACCGTGGTGATGAAGCCGACGGCGAGTGTCATCTTCCAGCGTTTCCAGTTTGGCGTAATGGTCTGCATTGCGAGACCCGCTCGGTAGATCGTTGGATTGGCAGTCGTCCAACCTGCAATTACCACTGCGGCGAGGCCGGCTATACCCGCACCCAGATAGGCGATCGGACCCGGGGCTATCTCTCCCGAGTTCTGAATTGCCAACGCGACCAGTATGCCCGATGCGATCCATGCTACATAGTGACCCAAGTACATGCCGAACGCGCTGAAGAATCCGTACTGCCACTTCTTCGCGTATCTCAGGATCGTCATGTCCGCCATTCCAATGTGCATCGCCATATTGGTAAACCAGGCGAAGAACAGAATGTGCCAGAATGTGAAGTGGACTCTGCCCTCGACAGGCACGCCGGTCCAGATCTTCTCGTTGGCCACTGTCCAGAAGTCACCGAGCGAATAGACGCCCAGCTGCGGTAGAACGGCGACACCGCATGCGACAAACACCAGAAACATCCAAGGCGCGGCCACCTTCGAAAACCTGGCGATCTGCTTGAAGCCCAAGATGGCGAGCAGTGTGACTGCCGCGCCGACCAACAAGACGGTGACGACCCACCCAACAGAGTTCGGGTACAGATCGCTCAAACCAGGCATCGCAATGTTGAAGGGAATCCCCACCGCCGTTGCCGCCACGGAAATCATCGCTCCGGCAAGAAAACAAAACATCAGGGCGTTCACGATGTTGTAGACGAAGAGCAGCTTCGGACCAGCGATCTTTCTCAGCTTCCAGTAGAGGTTGAGCCGAGTTCGCACCGCGATGGGCGCGCAGATGAATGCCCAGGACAGAACGGCCAGGAGGTTTCCGACAAGCAGGCCCAGAATCAAATCGCCTGCAGAAACACCGTGAGCTACAAAGAGCGGGCCGATCACGAACTCCGTTCCGGCGACGTGCTCTCCGGAGTAGAAACCAATGAAGTTGCCCGGGCCCTGGAGGTGTTTGTCGCTTACCGGGTCGCGATCGAATTCGTTGATCGCGTCCAATCGTTCCGCGAGAGTGGTGGCGTGGTCTTTCTCCATGAAGTTTCAAGGTGACGATCGGTACCAGCAAAGGGAATAGTGTGTGCTACCAGGCTCTCGGAAGCCCTCGTCGCGACCGACTGAGGTGGCTCTATGAGGTGAGGTCTGACAGGCGGGGCTACTCTACAATCAGAACCTGTCCACTCAGGCAGCCTTCCACCGCCTTGCTGAAGGCCAGGCCGACCGCTTCATTCGTCACGTGCACGTGACCCGGGAAGAAACCGTCGTATAGCTCTCGGCAAGCTTCAAGGATTTCGGGACTGACCGCGTTGATACGAATGCCGCGTGGCATATCGACCGCTGCCCCTTTTACGAAACCGTCAAGTGCGCCATTGGCAGCCGCAGCACATGATCCGCCGCGTATCGGGTCACGGTTTGTCACGCCACTGGTTACAGTGAACGACCCACCATCGTTCACGTACTCGATACCCTCCAACACCAGGTTTACCTGAGGCAAAACCTTGCCGAAAATGCCTTCCATGAATTGATCGGAGTTCATCTCGTGCACCGGACCGAAATGGACATGCCCCACAGCGCTCACCACGGCATCGACTCTTCCAACCTGTTCGTACATTGTGCGGATGCTGTCGATGTTTTCGATATCCATCCGCACGTCACCACTGGTCTTGCCGACACTGATGATTTCGTGCCGACCTGAGAGGGCAGCGACGGCGGTTTTACCAACTGTACCGGTTGCCCCAACAATCACAATTCTCATTTCGGTTTCCTCACTCTAGCATGTATGGTCCAGCCCCCATTGTCCCGCCGTCGCAGAGAGTCGACTGAGGCCGTAGGTTCGAGCGGCAATATACAGGGACAACTCGTCATCCACGAAGGCAAACTGGCGGTGTGTGTGCCTATTGAGGAAGTTACCGAGCGCTTCGAAGCTCATCAGAGAGGTAGGTGGCCACGAAAGCTCCTCTTGATAGCGACTTGCCGATATGACGATGCGAGAGTTCAAGGTTCCGCACACACTGGCGATTCTAGCCGGGATGGTGGTCCTGGCTCAGCTAGTCTCATACCTGATACCAGCTGGGTCATTCGAGAGGGTGGAGAATGCAACGGGGCAATTGCAGGTTGTGACGGGGAGCTTTCGCCTCACTCCAGACGCCCGGTGCTGTCGTCCGTGGCCTTCCTGACGGCCATTCCAAAGGGTCTCGGCTGAGCACACGAGATCATCTTCTTCGTCATCATTATCGGGGGCGCGTTCGCTGTCCTCAAAGCAACGGGTGCTGTTGATGAAGGGAGTGTACCCTTCGATATGATCGGTACCAGTGTATGCTATGGTCTCCTTCGAATACACGTACAAGACACCCAGGGCGCCCTTCATACCAGAATCATAGGGGCGTCTTCACCGGCACCTCTCCATTCTCCCAACACGACGGGATGACCGGGCGTGTCGAAAACTTCGGCCTCGAGCCCGGCGTCAATCAGCTTAGTTCGTAACCACTCGGCTGCACGGCGTGTATCGGCATCGGAATCCGACTCAGTACTTATGGACGGGATCCTCAGAAACTCGAAGATCTCGTCGGTGAAGCGCTGCAACCCGTTTCCGCTGTACTCCTGTACGTCGCTCGATGTCGATCTCCTTCATGAGGATCTAGACGAAAAGCCGGATACCTGACGATACGAACGGCGAATGGAATATGGTTGTCAGAATTCCTAGCCGCCCACGCCACATTTGGTATGCGTGCCGAGCACTACGATTTGCCGTTGAATGAGCCGGTCGACTACTATTCGCTCGCGAGGCACGATCGTCCGCAGAACGGTCCACACGCACCGCATCCGCCGACAACAGGAGCAATGAGGGGCACTGCATGCCCGATACTGCTAGCGTTCAGGAAGAAGGTCTGGTCCGAGTTATTGGCACCGGCGCCTTGGGGCTGAGCGTCGTCAACATGGTAGTTGGGGCCGGCATTTTCGCGCTGCCGGGCCTTGTCGCGGCGGAGCTTGGGTCGGCAGCGATATTTGCCTACCTGATCTGTTCGGTTACTGTGGCACTGGTCTTCCTGTGCTTTGCCGAGGTGGGTAGTCGCCTCTCGCGCAGCGGTGGTGCCTACGCATACGTAGAGGATGCGTTCGGCCCATTCTTCGGGTTTATCGCGTCGATTCTCTTCTGGTTTGGCTTTTCCGTATTGGCAGATGCGGCGATCACAGTCGTTATGGTCGACTCGTTGGCCATCTTGTTCCCGGTTCTAGATGAATTCGTTCCACGGGCAGTATTCATCATTGCACTGGTGACGTTTCTGGCCGCAGTGAATGTCCGGGGAGTGAGGGCGGGAGTGCGGCTGTACATATTCAACACGCTGGCCAAGCTCGTACCGTTAGTGTTGCTAGTGGTCGCAGGGCTGCTTGTGATCAACATAGAGAATCTCACCATTCCGCAGTGGCCCTCAGGAGCGAGTATCGGTGCTGGCACGATCCTCCTGTTTTATGCGTTCAATGGTGCCGAATCTGCACTGAACGCCAGCGGTGAAATAAAAGACTCCGCGAGAACAGTGCCACGCGGTTTGTTGCTAGGGCTAGGAGGGGTTCTCGCACTTTACGTCGGCTTGCAGGTGGTATCGCAGGGAGTTCTGGGACCTGAGCTGGCGAACAACACCGAAGCGCCGCTGGTAGCGGTTGCTACAGAGGTTTTCGGCGGCTGGGGCGGCAAGATGCTGATCGCGGCCGCGGTCATATCGGTCTACGCCACACTCAGTGGCGACCTGTTGGGTGGACCCAGAATAGTTTTTGCGTCTGCGTTGGACAAGAACCTGCCGAGCGTCCTCGGTAAGGTGCATCCGAAATACAAGACGCCTCACGTAGCGATCATCTTTTATGCCGCAGTGATCTGCATCTTTGCATTGAGTGGAACATTCAAGTACCTGGCAGTAGTGGCTAGTGGATCCATTCTGCTTGTGGACATAGGAGTCAGCTTGGCGGTGCTGCGTTTGCGGCAGCGCGACGGACTTCCGAAGGAGGGTGAGTTCAGGCTGCCGTTCGGACCGACGATTCCGATTCTGAGTTGCGCAGTCGTATGCTGGCTGTTGCTGCAAATGCCCCTTGGAGAAGCAGCTAGCGTCGGCGCGCTGGTTGGTGCTTGCATTCTGATCTACGGGATCCGGTCAGTTCTTCGCCGCACACGGAGAGCGGCGGAGGCATAGGGCCAGGCCAGCAACTCAGCATTTTTTGGTGGGAATCGCGGACGGATAGTCGGGTTAGGAGCGAATCATGCCGGGAGTTCAAGGACGAGTGGCCCTGGTGACTGGTGCAGGGCGGGGAATCGGGCGAGTGACGGCTTCGTTGCTTGCAGCACGCGGTGCGAAGGTAATGGCAGCCGCACGCAGTGAGAGTGAACTGCAGGCACTGGGTCTGGACTATGTCGTGGTCGATCTGGGTACACCGGACGGATGTGATCGCGCGGTAAGGGAGACGCAGGAACGTCTGGGGCCGGTGACAATCCTCGTCTGCAATCACGGATTAGGCTCTGCACGCGAGCGGGTAATTTGGGAGCAGGATCGGGAACAGTGGCACGAGTCGATGCGCATCAATCTGGATGGCCCCTTCTTCCTGGCTCAGGCGGTTGTCAAAGACATGATCGAAGCGGGCTACGGACGGTGTGTGTTCGTTAGTTCGACGGCCGCAAATGTGGCGGAGTTCGCCGGCAGCCCGTACAATAGCTCGAAGACAGGGCTGCTGGGCTTGATGCGTTCGATAGCCCAAGACGCCGGGCCGCACGGAGTGACGTCGAACGCGGTTCTGCCTGGTTGGGTGCGCACGGAAATGGCGGAAAGATCCGCCCTGGCGGAAGCGGAGGAGCGCGGGATTTCCGCCGACGAAGTCTGGAAGGAAAGAGCCGCACTTTACCCCCCGGGCAGAGTCGTGACACCCCAGGAGGTTGCGGAGGTGATTGCCTTCTTCGCGTCCGAAGAATCCAGTGGTGTGAGTGGAGAGTCGGTGAGTGTTGCGCTGGGTAGTGTGTTGTGAGTTTGTGGGTAGCGAATACCTGTCAAGCCAAAACCGAACTGAGAGAGACATACTGATGACCACAGCCGGACTTGATGTACCTCGCCTGGTTCAGGAAGCATATGACAGATCGAAGGATTATCTGACGCCCACTCCACTAGAGTATTCATTGTATTTGAGCGAGCAGGTCGAGTGCGATGTCTGGCTCAAGCTGGATCTGATGCAGACGACTGCCTCCTTCAAGTTCCGCGGAGCGGTCAACAAAATCTTGTCGCTCACAGAGGAAGAGTTGGATAAAGGAGTCGTATCGGCGTCAACGGGCAACTACGCCCTGGCTGTTGCTGAGGCAATGCGCATCCGCAAACGCCGCGCAACGATATACGTGGCCAAGGACATGGAAGCGTCCCGTATGGCAATTCTGAAAGCTCACGGCTTGGACTTGGTCGTCTCAGGCGAGGAGGCCTGGGATGCTGAAAGGGACGCTCGGCGGGTAGCGGAAGAACAGGAAAAGATCTACGTGTCTCCGTACAACGATCCGGTTGTCGTTGGGGGGCAGGGCACCTGCGGATATGAGATTTCTCAGCAGCTACCCGATGTAGATGCCGCCCTGTTCGCCTGCGGGGCCGGGGGGTTGCTCACTGGATCGTCTGGTTGGCTGAAAACCCACAATCCCGAATTTCAGGGCTTCGGCGTCTCTCCGAAGAATTCACCGGTGATGCACGAATGCATGCGGGCCAGGAAGATGATCCAGATGGACACCCTCCCGACTCTCGCAGATACGTGCGCAGGCAACGTGGACATGGACAGCGTGACACTGGATTTGTGCTTGCGTTACGTGGACGAAATCATTTTGCTCACCGAGGAAGAGATCGAAGCGGCAATACGCCTTCTGTTCGAGCAGCATCGTCTGGTGGTCGAAGGATCGGGCGCATTGGGCGTGGGAGGTCTGCTGAAGCGAAAAGAGCTTTTTGAAGGCAAGAAGGTCGTCGCGACCGTGTGTGGCCGAAACATCGATCTCGAGGTGTTCAAGCGGATCGTTAGCTGAAGGCCGCCTCAAACTACGAAGGTGGCGATCAGCGGATCTTTTCAGCGCGCTGGTTCTGACCTCCCTGGTGCAGGATAAGCGCGTTTACCTCCCCCGCGGCATCGCGGACGAACGTCACTTGCGCGTCCACAACTCGCAAGAAGAATTTAGATTCGGATTCCGCGAAAATGGGGAACTTCGGTTGCCCGGTCGCTTGAAGGTGCAGTCCATCTGCTTCGAGCGTAATGGCGATATGGAACTCCGGCGCCAGTTGATATACACCCACGTAGGCATCCAGGCTTTCCCTCGACACTTCTACTTCAGTGGGCTCTGGCCCGGGCGGTTGCGACAAAGGAACCGTGCGGTTGACCAGGTGGAACCCGATGTCGTCTGCGCTGTGCGCCGAATTGGTCAGTACTACTGCCCCCACCTGGCGATCGGGGTCAAATCCGATGAAGGTCCGATATCCACCCGTTCCGCCGTTGTGCCACACGATGCGATCGTCGCCCACGTTCAGTATGTGCCAGTTGAGTCCAACAGACATGTTTCCCGATGCAGTCTGGCGCTCCTCGTGGCTCAATCTCATGGCTGCTTCGAGATCTCCAGTTGGCTCGCCCACATTTGCCTCCAGAAACGTGAGCATGTCTTCGATGTTCGAATGCAGCGCGCCCGCTCCCGCAAATGTCGGAATGTCCCAGTTGGATACTACGTTTCCGTTCTGGCCGTGCCCTTTGGCGAGCCACCCGAGCATATCGCCATGTAGTACTATTCCGGTCATGTTCATGCCGAGCGGTTCCAGGATACGATCGCGGACCAGCGACTCGTAGTCTGCGCCGAACCGCAACGCGAGCACATGTCCCAGTAGACCTGTTCCCAGATTGGAGTACTCATAGAGCTCGCCGACATCTCGTGTGAGTTCGTGATCGGAGAGAAATGAGTACATCTGCTGCGGTGTGTAGTCGGCGTATGGGTTGGATGGATCCGCCGGTCTCATATTCGAAGGCATTCTAGGCAGCGCCGAGCGATGAGTTGAGAGATGCTCGAGAGTTATCGTCTGCCCCGGCCGACTGGGCATCGTAACACCGTCCGGCAAATAACTCTGCGCGGGATCATCGAGTTTCACCTCTCCGCGCATGCTCATATCCGCGAGCAGTATCCCCGTAAAGGCCTTGCTGATGGAGCCGATTTCGAATACACTCTTGGGCCCGAGAGGACGTGCGCCCGGACCCGCGTCGCCGACCGCGTAAATCCGATGAGTGCCGTCGGCTTCGAGGAGCCCAAGCACGATTCCAGTGCCTCTACCTTCTTCCACTCGCCCCTGAATGATCGAATCAACAAGTGCATCATCTGGAAAATGCTGTGCCGACAGAGGTGTAGATGCGACCGCGAAAAGTACCAGTAGGCGCAAAACGATATTGGTGAGTCCGGATGTTTCGGGCAGCGATTGGCGTGGCATTCTGAATCTCCGTAGGCACACTGTTGTAGTCAGGCCAGCTGTCGCAAGGTACACGGACAGGAAGATGAGCGCGACGAAGGATACGGACAAATCGCCTCAACCAAAAAGTGACCGAATCCGACCGATCCCTTCGCGGATATCGTCTTCGCCGTAGTGCGCAAAGCAGAGGCGCATGTAGTTCTTGAGTCTACCGTCGTCGGTGAATTTGGTGCCAGGTTGAAAACCTGCCTGGACCTCCCGTGCTTTTTCGCGAAGCTTAGTGGTATCGACGTGTTCGTCAAATCGTAGCCAGAAGAAGTAGCCACCATCAGGTCGCTGCCAGGTGGCCAAACCGGAAAAGTCTGATAGCAGTGCTTCGTGCATTGCCTCGACTCGACTGCGATATGTGCGCCTGAGCCTTTCGACATGCTTCTGTTGAAGCCCTAGCTCGATCGCATGTCGGACGATGTGTGATGTATGATGGTTTATGCTGCCACCGCTAGAGACAAATCCGTTTTCAACTAGGCGCGCACGCAACCCTGGGCCGGACTGAACCCACCCCAATCGCGTTGCCGGAGCGAGGATCTTCGAGAAGGTGCCCAGTGACAAAACGGTGTCGGACTCGATCATCGTTCCAAGCGCCGGCGGCGGTTGCTCGTAGTAGTGAAGCAGTTGATATACTTCGTCCGCGACGATCAAAAAACCGTATTGCTCGCTGAGTTCGATTAACCGCAGCCGGCGCTCGGCACTCAGAGACTGGCCGCCCGGATTGTGAAAACTCGGGATCGTGTAGACGAACGCAGACTCATGCGTTTTCGCCAGCTCTTCGAGCGCATCGACTTTGATGCCGTCTTCATCGGTCGGCACGCCAACCAACTTCAATGCGTGATCGCGGAAGATTTGAAAGGCAAGGTAGTAACTCGGCTCCTCAACGAAAACTGTGTCGCCTGGTTTGCTGAACACTGTCGATACCAAGTCCAGTGCTTGTGAATTGCCCGCGGTCAAAAACAGAGATTCCGGAGTCGAGGAATGCTCGTACCCCGCGGTCAGATATCCTGCAAGTGAATCGAGGAATCGTTCGTCACCCTGCAGCACTCCGTAATTCAGCTCGAAAGGATGTGCGTTGCTGAAGAATGAGTCACTGGCTCGTCGAAGAAGGTCGATAGGCAGCAAATCGGCGGAAGGCATGCCAACTCCCAGATCGATCGTGCCCGCCGGTGGTTGACTGTCGTACGCTACTTTTCCGCTCACCGTTAACCTTCCTCGTTGGGAGTAGTACCAGAATCGAACCGAGGCGTTGCCCGCATTCCCCGATTCAGTGGAACACTCGCGGAATCGTCTCGCCCCAGGTCTTTTCGTACTTCATTTCGCCGTTTTCGAAGACCTTGCGCGTGTAGACGTAGTAGAAGTTTTCGAGATCGCTCCGAAAATCGAGTACGGCTTCGAAACGAAGCTCGCGATCGCCCACGAGTATCGTCCTCGCGTACTCGGTGCGCACGGAGGAGTTGGCCGGATCGTGCTTGTTCGTCGTGTGGGTGATCTTCTGCGATCTTCTTGCCTGTCCCCAAGGGTATTGGAATCCGCTGTTGTTCGTCGCTACGAGAGTCGCATTACCAGTCTCTTCGTCGAACGTTAGTCCCTCGACTTCCGCGTATCCGGACGTTGTCGCCTCGCCTTCCTGCACCGTCAGGCGCCCGAAGCCGGGTAAACCAGGCACGGACTCGGCTGGAGGCAGGAAGTTTGGCTTGGGCCGATCCTCGTAGGGAATCACCGGCAATACCACTCGTGAGGCACTCCGACCGCCAAGCCTCAGCGAAGTGGTCATGGGGTAAGGCGTGGGCCAGAACATGGGCCACTGGGAGTTGGTGACTGTGACCCGAATCCTGTGTCCCGGCTGGAATACCCACGAGGTGAAGTGGAGCTCGATCTCCAGCGGGTACTCGCGCCCGGGCTCGAGTGGCTCCGGATTCTGCGACGAGTTTCTATGCGCTCCGTTGAATCCGGCTCCGGCTACCTGGGTCACCGAGCCGTCCGGGGCGACGTCCGACAGGCGTACAACCCAACTCGCGAGCGGAGCGTCGGCAGAGACATTCAGGAAGGCTCGTGGAAAACCGAGGATCTCGACTTCTTCGTCTAGAGGTCCGCTGTCGTATACCAGGCTGGCGTCATCCATGGGTTGTTGGTCGGGCGTGAGGTCACCCCACCACATCACCGGGCCCCCGCCCTCCATGCCGACCGTAGGGTCGTATTTCAGGTAATGGGTACCTTGGTAGGGTGTTTGGTTCCGGAGTGTGTGATCTCCAGCCAGGACGAGGTGCCGGTACTCGGTGCGCTCGATCGGGAAGCCGTCCTCGAATCGCCACTCTCCGGGAATCTCCTCGAGCGTCTCGTCCGGCGGATACCAGTGGCGTACGTAGACAGCGAACGCGGGTTCGTCCATTATCCCGGTGTCCTCACCTTTCAGCCACTGATCGAACCAGCGAACCGCCTCTTGGCGCCACTCCATTTGCGGTTTTGGATATCCGTTGTGCGGGAACGAATGAGCCCAGGGGCCAACCATCGCTTTCACCGGCGCATCCATGTGTTCGAGCATGCGCCCAACGGCATCGCGATAGCCGTCGTACCAGCCGCCGATCAAGAAAGTTGGGATTTGGATTGATTCATATCGCGTGTTGAGCGAGCTCCGGTCCCAGAATGGTCCGTCTACCTGCTGCTGCTTGTAGATCAACATCCACGGCTTGGTATCGAAACGATTCTCGTAGTACTCATCGTCGAGGACGTAGTCAGGCGCTGCCGGCACGATATTGGTGAGGTCCTGGCCGGCCTCGTACGCATCAACGTGTGCGATGCCGTCCATGTAGTGGACGTCGTCTTCGTAGAGATCGTCGGTGGCATCTATGGCAATGATTGCTTTGAGGGCCGGCGGGTTCCGCATCGCCATGTGGATGGAATTGAACCCGCCCCAGGAAATGCCAAACATGCCCACGTTGCCATTGGAGAACGACTGCTTTGAGAGCCAGTCGATGACGACCTCGCCGTCCTCCTGTTCCTGATCGGTGTACTCGTACTCGATCAGCTTGCCCTCGCTGTTGCCGGTGCCGCGGATGTCGACCCGCGCGACCACGTAGCCGTGCTCGACGAAATAGGCAAACATCGGGTAGTTACGCGGCGATCGCGATTCGTTCTTCCGGTAGGGGAGGTATTCCAACAGCACCGGGTATTCCGCGTATGCATCAGCGCTCTCGGGAATCCAGAGGTCGGCCGAAAGTCGGACGCCGTCCGGCATCGGAATCCATGCCTCGCGGAACTCTATACCGTCGTCGGGCAGGGAGCCGTCGAGGTCCCACCCTCCCGACGAGGCCGGCATACATGCAAGACAGACAACGCTAACGGTTGCGAAGAGCGACGCGGCTCCACGACTGAGGGTGCGCACGTTTTTCCCGTCGGCTTCTCGCATATCGACCTGTACCTCAGTTTTGGATGCGTAACGCTACTAGGGCTACTCCAACTCGATCGCAGTTTCCGGATCGCTTGCCGGCGACCCGACGCAAACCGAGGATAGCTCAGTGGCATTCCAAGGCCTCTACCGCGGCTAAACTACTCAAACTCGCTACACTCGGGTACGTGAGGAAGGGCGTTGGTGGTTCTTCTCACATGCTGCGTCTTTGACCGCAACGCACTAAGTTGACAACACCCTGAGTTTGAATATCGGAAGTTCGAGGGTAACGGCAGGCTGGGGCACACTCTTCATTGATGGAGGTGAGCGGTGTTGATCGTCGAGTCCTACCCAATCGCGGTTGTCCTGTGTTTTGTCACCATGCTGTGCTGGGGATCGTGGGCAAACACGCAGAAGCTGGCCAGCAAGGAGTGGCGGTTCCAGCTGTTCTACTGGGATTATGCAGTCGGTGTTCTGGTGTTGTCCCTGATCTTCTCATTTACGCTTGGGAGTTTTGGCTCTGGAGGCAGATCGTTCCTCGCCGACCTCTCCCAGGCCAGCGGTGCTGCGATCTGGTCCGCGCTTCTGGGTGGCATCGTTTTCAACTTGTCGAACATCCTGCTGGTCGCGGCCATCGACATCGCTGGTATGGCAGTGGCATTCCCCATCGGCGTTGGCCTGGCCCTCGTGCTCGGCGTTGTCATCAACTACATCAAACTTCCGGTGGGCGATCCGGTTTTACTAGTCGTAGGCGTGGTAGGAGTGGTGATTGCGATTGTTCTCGACGCGCTCGCGTACCGCCGGCTGCCCACCGATAAACAGACCACGACCAAAGGCATCCTGATCTCGGTGGCCGCGGGTGTACTGATGGGGTTCTTCTTCCGGTTTGTTGTGGCATCGATGGCAACCGACTTCACGAATCCCGAATCGGGTTTGCTCACTCCGTACACGGCTGTGTTCGTCTTCTCTGTCGGACTCCTACTCAGCAACTTCGTATGGAACTCGATCGTGATGAAGAAGCCGTTCGTCGGTGAACCTGTACCGTACGGCGACTATTTCACGAAGGGCAGCGCGAGGCTCCACATGGTAGGGATTCTCGGCGGGATGATCTGGAATGTCGGCATGTCTCTCAGTATCGTCGCATCCGGAGCGGCGGGGCCGTCGATCTCGTACGGGCTGGGGCAGGGGGCGACAATGGTAGCCGCTTTCTGGGGAGTGTTCATATGGAAGGAATTCAAAGACGCCCCTCAGGGCACCAACCGGCTGCTCGCGCTGATGTTCGTGTTCTACATCGTCGGATTGGGCTTGATTGTGTTCGCAGGTGCGTGATACCTGAATCTCAGTACCAGGGGGACAGAACAAATGGGTAGTAGAATCGTGGTTGTTGGAAGCTCGAACACCGACATGATAATCAAGACTGCCCGGATTCCGAGGCCGGGCGAGACTGTCATCGGAGGCGAGTTCTCCACAGCCGCTGGAGGCAAAGGAGCCAATCAGGCCGTGGCTGCTGCGCGGGCCGGGGGAGATGTGTCGTTCGTTGCACGAGTGGGTGACGACATGTTCGGCCAGCAGGCCTTAGCGGGGTTCCACGCGGACAAAGTCGGCGTGAACCACGTACTTCAGGATTCGGCTGCACCCTCCGGTGTGGCTCTGATCTTTGTCGACGAGCACGGGGAGAATAGCATTGCGGTGGCATCCGGCGCCAACGCACTCCTCACGCCTGAGGATGTTCTGGAGGCTCGGGATACGATCACCTCCGCCGACGTGCTGGTGATGCAACTGGAGACTCCCTTGGGGACTGTGCGAGCGGCAGCTGAACTCGCCCACGAACGGGGAGTGCGAGTTATTCTGAATCCGGCGCCTGCCCAACAACTAGATGCGGATATTCTCGAGCACGTTTCCGTAATAACTCCCAATGAGACTGAGGCGGAACTGCTGACCGGGGTTGCGGTCTCCAACGAGAGCGAGGCCGAGGCTGCGGCCTCGAAATTGACTGCGATGGGCGTTGATACAGTCGCGATTACGCTCGGCGCACGCGGAGTGTTCTTGTTCGATTCGAATCACGAGGAACTGGTGCCCGGCTTTCCTGTGGATGCGGTCGATACAACAGCCGCCGGCGACGTGTTCAACGGGGCTCTGGCCGTCGCATTGGCTGAGGGAACACCGCTCCCCGAAGCGGCGCGATTTGCCAATGCTGCTGCCGCGTTGTCGGTAACAACACTGGGTGCGCAGCCGTCGGCACCCGGCAGGGCAGAGATCGAGGAATTTCTCGCTCGTTAGAGCGGCGACTTCACTGTTTCGTCAGCAAGTCGATGTAGAGATTCCAGAACGCTTCACGATCGATATCGAAAACGATCTTCACCCTCTGCGTTCCCGCAGGAAAATTCTCGGGCTGGGCGAAAGAGCGTCTGCGTGCTTCGTGATACCCGATGGACCTTCCGTAGTTGGGGCCCATGTTGGTATCGATGTCGATGTACCGCTCTTCCATCCTGGTGACAATCTCCGGCCTCAAATAAGCCGCCGCCGTAATGGCGTCCCATACATAGGATCGTCGGTCGGGGTTGGCAGCGTACCTTGCCTCCCTCAAGTCCCTATACATACGTGTCAGCGGAGTCTCGGGAGCGGCCAAGATGCGGTCGTGCTGTGCCTTCGTGAAGTAGACCCGTTCTGCGATGTCGTTTGGTACCACGATCTGTTCGTTGAAAGGAGTACGCAGGCAGATCTTGGCGGACTCCGGGTCGAACCACCAGTTGAACTCGGCTGCCGGCGACGTGTTGCCGGGGATATCGATGGCCCCGCCCATGTAATAGACGCTCTTGATGAGCGGTACGATTTCCGGATTTTTCCTGACCGCCAGAGCGATGTTAGTCGTGGGACCGATGACGAACAGGGTGACCTCGTTGGGATTCTCCAGCACCTGGCGAACGATGAAATCCACGGCGTTTTCAGATGAGGGCTTTACCTGCGGGTAACCGCCGTACGGCTCGCGACCGATTTCCAGGTAAGAGTATGGCTTGGGTCGGGAGTAAGCACCCATGTACTCGACGTTGCCATACAGTGTTTCTTCTGCGCTCAACGAAGACTGCCGACTTCCCATGAGCGGGACATTTGCGCCCATTAGAACCGGAATGTCGGTTCGGCCGATTACCTCCAACTGTCGCAACCCATAGGCTGTTCCTTCCTCCACCCACGTGTTGCCGGCAACGATTGTCAGCCCCAGAATGTCGATGTTGTCAGAGTTGGCGAGCATGAAGAGAACCATTGCATCGTCATTTAGCTGTCCCATATCCGCATCGATTATGACCTTGTGACGCTCTGGGGCATCCTGAACCGCGTTGAGAGGAATCGGCGTCGCACACAACAGAATCAGAATCTTTGAAGGAGCGAGGTTGCTGGCAGCCAGTATCATAGTTTGTCACCTGCAGACGTGTTCAACTCTGTTACCCAGTATCGTTCGTCACCTCATTCATACGCGTATTGAGCGTATTGTCAAACCGAGTCGGCGCACCCGTGACTCCGCTCGAGACGAGGAACATGATTCTGCAATCTCCGATTCCCAATCGCTAATCATTTCGCATCACATTCACCGGGTCGATACCGAGCGCTCTCCGAGCTGGGACGAGAGCTGCGACGAAAGAAACGATAATTACCAGTACTGATGCACCCAGCAATACGGATGCGTCATGAGGTGCGACCTCGAAAAGAAGACTCGTCAGCACCCGAGCCGAAGCAATTGACGTCACCAGCCCTAACAGTAATCCGGCAACCGCGGGGAATAGTCCGTGGACAGAAACCAAACGCACGATTCTACTCCCTTGTGCACCCAATGCCACTCGAATGCCGATCTCCCTGGTTCGCCGCGATACCAGGTACGCGACCACGCCGTACAAACCGACCGCAGTCAGAAACACGGCCAAGCCGGCAAATCCGACTACCAGGATCAAAAAGAGTCGAGTTGGCGCAACTTCTCTATTAACTGCATCGCGTACGGTTTCAATGCTGCGCATGGGAACGTTGGGATCGAGCGCCAGCACCTCGCTCCGAATGGCGTTTATTGGAGACGGCGCTCCGGGGGAGGTACGAACGTTCACCGTCATGTAGCTGAGCCCGTACTGTGCTTGGGCTACATAGACTTCGGGAGACGCCTCCGCCACCAGGCTGCGTGACCGCACATCCTTGACCACACCAACTACGGTCCAGCCCGGGTCGGCGTAGCCGTAGCCTATTGCGACGTAGATCTCTTTTCCGACAGGATCCTCGTTGGGGAAGTTCTCCTCTACGAACGCCTCATTCACGACTGCAACGGGCAGGTATCCACTAACGTCCGAGTGCTCGATGGACCGGCCCCTCAGCAGGGGGATTCCCATGGTATCGAAATACCCGGGAGTCATCGTTTTCACACTAGCAAAGGTTTCCTCTCCCGGGTCTGGATCTCCTCTACTTTCTACTCGCACCCAACCTGAATAGTGGTTCGGACCAAGAGGCGCACCGAAGACAGAGCCGGTTGCTTCCACGCCGGGCAACCCGCCTATCCGTTCCTCAAGCGATCGGTAGAATGCGGTGACCTGATCCAGATCACCATACCGCGTGTCTGGCACAGCCAAAGAGAATCGAACGATCCGCTCAGTGTTATAGCCGAGATCGACCGCGAACATCTGGGTGAACGTTTTTAGAAGAAGTCCGCTTCCCGTCAGCAACAACACAGACATTGCTACTTCCAGAGTCAGCAAGATGTTTCGAGAACGGCTTGCTCCCTCTGGTGTGTCGCGACCGCGGCCACTCGACCTGAGACCGACAATCATCCCTTCCCGAGACAACGATACGACAGGTGCAAGCCCAACCAGGGCTGCAACAACCACTGTCAGCAACAATGAAAAACCAAGTACGCGGCCATCCAGAACGACCGATTCGATTCTCGGAATCGTGTCGGCGGCAAACCCTCTGAATGCGCCTATTGCTACGAACGAGGCAGCCACTCCGATAGCCGCACCCACAATGGCCAACACCAGGTTTTCCAGGAGGATTTGTCTTATCAATCTGCCTCGGCTCGCACCCAATGCAGCGCGCGTAGCTATCTCACCCTTTCTAACGTTGGCTCTCACCAATAGCAGGATCGCGACGTTGCAGCAGGCGATGAGCAGCAGTAATCCCACTCCCCCGGTGAGAACCCACAGACCGGCCTTCACTTCGCCTACCAAGACGTCTTGAAGCAGCTTCACACCAAACCCTATTTCATGGTTGGTGTCCGGAAATTCCAACGCCAATCGCTCGGCCAGCGTCGCGGCCTGGGTTTGAGCGGTGGTGAGGTCGACGCCCCCAGCCAACATTCCCACCGTGCTGCGCAGCCGGCAGCCGCGGGCGTCACAACCCTCTACCGAGATGCGCTCGGGACGCCAGACATCCGTGCCCTCAGGGAAGTCGAATCCGGGAGGTGCGACTCCAATGATCTCGTAAGGGATCTCACCCAGTTCTATCGAAGAGCCGACGGTACCTACCGCGCCGCCCAAATGATCCTGCCAAAGCTTGTGGCTGATTACGGCCAAGAATGGACTGTCCGGCCCAGCATCGTCTGCGGAGAGATCGCGTCCGACCAAAGGGTGAGTACCAAAAATCCCCAAGAGTCCGGCGGACACGTTCGTTGCCTTTGCCAGCCTTGGCTGACTTTCGCCGGTGATTGCGGTGGTGGCCGACCTGAAGCCCACGAGCGTGTCGATCGCGGGAAGATCGTTCACATCTCCCATATCGCCAATGGACATGTTCCCTAGATCGGCTGGATTGTAGAAGTCGACAGAGCCGGTGACCACGAGCCTGTTTGCATTTGGATAAGGGAGTGGCTTCAGGAGCACGCCGTCCACGACGCTGAAGATGGTTGTGTTGGCTCCAATCCCGAGTGCAATCGTGAGGACTGCGACTATGGTGAACGATGGCTGGTGAGCCAGTGTTCGTATCGCGTAGCGGAGATCCTGAAAGGCTTGAGACATAAGGCTTTCTCCATCGGGTGATGACGTAGATGCAGAACGCGCTCTGGCCCTGCGCTTGGTTGTGGGTGAGACCAATTCCATGACCCCGACTCTCAGCAACCCAAAGACTGACCGGGCAACGAAGCGGGCTCGCCGAATCCCGCGTTCGTCGTTCAGGCCGTCGACGAAGGTCTCCTCGATAGCTGCTGCATATGCTTCAGAGAAGCTCTTGGGCAACAACGCCCGAGCGACTCCAAACAGGGCAATGGCAAGACGTGTTGAGAGCGTTGGCTTGTTCACTGTACTCACCCGTCCGGCAGGATTTGATGGGTGCGTGCCGTGGCCACCAAGCCAGCGAGGTGGAGCGCCTCTTCGCGGACAACCCGGCGACCGAGAGGAGTGAGACCGTAGTATTTGCGCGGCGACCCTCTGTGGTTCAGAGCCGCATCTTTCGGCGCTTTCTGCTCCTCGACCATACCCCTGGCGGAAAGCCGAGACAGCAAACGGTAGAGCGATCCAATATCGGGACAAAGCCTGCCTTTCGACTGCTCTTCGACACCCTTCATGATCGCGTATCCATACGAGGCCCCTTCGGCCAGCACCAATAACACCTGGAATTCGAGGGGGCTGATCGGGTTTGGAGCTTGTTCTCTCATAATTACCTGCTCGCGACATGTATGTTGAAAGCATGCATAATGCGCATTGCAATCACTTAGACACAGCAGTTTCGAGAAACGTTGCAGCTTGAGGTGAGGGAGCTGGGATGGGTGCTACGGATCGCGGGCGAAAGGTGCCTCGTTTCAGCGTTCCGTTGTCTCTCGCTCCTGAAGGATCGCTTCAACCGGGGTCGCGCCATCGTGTGCTGAGTGGGGTGCTGTCTCCCACTTCCGCTGGCGCCGCACCAGCTCGGCCCGGACGTCTGCAGGTTCTACGGTGCCACTCATCACGACTTCCTCACGCCACACCAGCCACCGTCGCTGCAACTCGTGTGACAACCTCCACTCGACGTTCCCCATGGTCGCACCCCATCGCTCGCCTCCCGCCATGTCAGAATCTGCGAGCAAAACGCGCGCGCCGAGGTCGTTGCTCAGCTCGCTCACCCATTCCTGGACTTCCGGGTCCCACCAGAACCCACCGGGGAACGCCGCCCATCTATCCATGAGCTCGTCGCGCTCCTTGAGTACCGCGGCTGCCCAGGGGAACACGAGGCCCAGCGACTCCTTCGCGAATTCGAAGAACCGCTTCAGGGATGCCGGCATGGCATCCAAGTAGGTAATGGATACGTGCAGCTTTCTGAGATACCAATCGTAGAGAACGGCCCGAAGATCGTACTCAGTGAGGGCGTTCAGTGGGACGCCTTGGTGATCGCACAGGCATTGTAGAAAGTCCGACACGTTTCTCGTGTGGCGCTTCACGGTGGCGGTACTCAGTCCTCGTGCCTCCAAGGCACTTTGAAACCGATCGAGAATCTCGCAGTGTTCCTCGCTGGCCTCCACCGGGTCAAACGGCTCGAGAGCCGCCGCCGGGTTTGCGGAAGGACCACTTGGCAGCGCAAGGCCAAGTGTCAACGGAGGCGGCCACAACGGAATCTCGGACGTCGCCACGCTACCTTCATACCGGAGAATCGTCCCGCTGTTCTCGGCTCGCCATTTCACGGGGTCTAAAGGCGGAATCCGGCTCATCAACATCTCCCTGTGACCCTCGACGAAGCGCGGTATCAACCGGAGCAGCGTGTCCATGTCCTGGACGTGACGCCGAGTGAGACCGCCACCAGGTGTGTTGATGGGGAATACCGCCGGGTAGGCGTCTGGGCCGGCCACCACCCAGCCTTTGGCCGATATCTCCTTGAGCATGCGGCGCGGGATTTCGCTTCTGGAGCAGAAAACGAGCGAGACCAGCTCTCCCCTGAGTGTATCGATGCCGGCTGCATGGGTTGGCGCCTCGATCTGCCTAAAGAAATCTTCGCGATCACCGTACAGCGCGAGGCCAAACTCGTTTCCTCCGTTTCCAAGCGTGCATGCAGCCCATTCACGCCCATGTGGCATCTCGGCGTAGACCAGCTGCGCGTTGGTCAACGAGCGCCAAGGAGCAGCCCTGTAAAACGCTGCTGCCGCCTCGAACAGTCTTGCGATCACCGCGTTCGGGAGTCCCCAGCCACGCCAGGTTTCCGGTCCGCCGATCCGGTGGGCTCGTTCTTCTCCCGTCAGGTGCTGAATGAGTGACAATGCCGCCGAGTCCAACATGGGAAGCGAATGCGCGGCCGCGATCCGCACGGTGTTGAAGTCCGGTAGTTCCGCCAGCACGTCCCTCACCTCTTCGTGCCTGACCCAAAGGGCCCTCGGCAATCCACCTCTGCCAGCCGCGACCTGGGAAAGCGCAGCGCTCAACACTTCGGCCACGTTGTCGGGTTCCGCCGGTGCTCGCCCCAGCACCTCAGAATGGAGGATCAGATCGTCGTTTACGATCAGCGCCGCCGCCGTTCGCGCGTCCGGGTCATCATCCAGTGTGATGGGCATTGGCACCAGATCCGCTTCCCAGCGTGCGTCGCGCCTGGCACCACCGGATGGGTCGTCCGGCACTAGCGAGAGGTTCGGCCCACCCGCGTTCGTCGCGCCACAGCACCGCTTGTACTTCTTGCCAGATCCGCAGGGGCAGGGATCGTTTCGTCCGAGGGACATGGGGGAAAGGTGGCGGTGGGGAGGGGCGTACGCAACGCACCGAGCGCACGATCCCGCGGAGTCAGCTGTGGGCGCACCTCATCAGAGGATTCTATGCCACGGAATAGCGAGCACGTGCCGGTCAAGCCAGAAGACGTCGCCTCCGCCGTAAATGAGGAGGCCTCCGGGCGCGACTCGTATTTCACCCACCGTGTGGGTGATATGCGCCCACATCATGGGCTACTTGCTGCGAGGTCAAGAATCCTGCTAGAGAGTTCTGTCTCTTGCGACGGCAACGGCTTGATTGTCACTGTGCTATGGATGATGGCGGGCGACTATTCTATTCCTGCTGTCCTCTCCGAACGATCCGAAACTGACTATTGACCATCTGACGCCAACTCGGCATGATACCATCGTTCTCTGCCAGCGGCAGATAACCCAAAAAGGCTTAACCGCTGAGCCCGCCTGGCGAATTAGCGGTTTTTTTTCGTGACAATCCCTCGCTGCCAACGGTGCTCAGGAATCACCTTGGTCGGTATCTCCGTACAGAAGATCGCCTGTTTGTTCAGAGTTGCATCAAGTACCACCATCAGCCACCCGCCCGTGTCTCAGAACCGTGAGGTCTTGGTACGCATCATCGTCTAAGCCGGTGGCGGCTGCCCGCAATCGCTCCAGCGCATCCCCCAACGGGAGGTTCTCGAGGCGTTCGAAATCCCGGATGTGGAAGTGCTTCAGCAGCCATTGCCCTTCGGCATCGCGCATCCAGTAACCCATGCCAGCCACGCGGACTGGATCGAACAGACACTTCGCCAATTCCTTCGCGATTTGCCTAGACGTGTGACAGCCTGCGATCTGAGTGCCTTCGGATTCCAGGAGCACCGGTATGCTGTCACCCGTTCCACCTACGCGAACCACGATTCCTTCTATGCTTCCAGATTGCTTCACGCTGCCAAATGGCTCTTCAGCCTCATCGCGCCCGGGGAACTCCAGGATCTTTATCCCTCTCTTGCCGCGCTGGAAAACCGCTCTGCCGTTGTCCTCGCGAAGCATCCGATTGACCCGATGATACGCCACAAGGGAGTCGCGCGGGCCGTCACCACGGCGGACTGCGTCTGCACGCTCCTGCACCTTGGGAAGGGACTCATATTCGACTTGAACTACAGGCACGGTACTGCCGGACTCGATGGCGATCAGATGCACGTCCTTCGGTTCGCCCAGGATCTCGGCAAGTTCCTTGAGATACTCGGAAAGGCGCGCCATCGGCATCGTCTCGGGTGTGAACGCCTCAATCCGGAAGCGGAATTCGCCCGGACGACCGTGTGCGACCCCCTTCTTCTCGGCTGCGTTTTCTTCCGCCATCATTGCCCCCTGCCAATACCGAACTTGATGTACAGCCTAAGATACAAAAGTGTTGCAGCGGGGCCGAGCCCGGACTTAAGTCAAGGGGCCACACCACGAATCTCGCGCCCCCCTACACCTCCCCCCGAAACGCCCGCTGAGAGAGGGAGTTGAAGAGGTCGTCGGC